>JASHSS010000523.1 GCA_030038565.1 Bryobacteraceae bacterium | reverse complement strand
ATGACCGACGCGCTCGCCGCCGGCGTGAAGCGTCCCGCAAGTTCGTAAAGCGCGCCGGCTTGGGATGCGCCGACCCCCGCCAGCAGCGACAGCCAAACTCTCCACATACCGCCGCCTTCGATTGTACTGAATGCCGCGCGCACCGGCACGCGTGACGGCCCGCCGACACGGGCGCTCGTTCTGATGCAATTCCCGATTTCATAGATTCCCGCTTCGCAATTCCATAGACTCTTCTCGCGTGTCGTGCGGTTTCGTGCATTCAGCTTGTTACTTGTTTCACAACCGAGTCGGGTAACCGGCTCGAACGGGCTACGAAGATACCGGGCGCAACCGGTGGCCGGGGAATTGCTATCGCCAAGATGCCAACTATGCTACGCCACTTAGCTCTATTTTTTCTGGCTGCCTGCCTAGGCGTGACTCTCGTCACCCAGGGCGCGGCCCAATCCATTACATCAGGCGATATTACCGGAACGGTTACCGATCCGACCCAGGCAGGAGTGCCCGGCGCGGCGGTGACTCTCACGAACACTGCCACCAACGCCACCCAGTCCACCGTCACCAATGCACAAGGCTCCTACCGTTTCGCCCTCCTGTCTCCCGGAACCTACAACGTAACCGTCAGAATGCAGGGCTTCCAGACGCAACGGATCACCGGTATCAAGGTAAGCGCGGGTGAACCCGTCACCGCCAATGTCCAACTGGCGCTGGCTAAGTCCAGCCAGACCGTGGATGTGTCCGAGGCGGCTTATGCCGTCGAGACCCAGAACGCGGATGTGGCCACCACTTACAACTCGCAAATGCTCCAGAACCTGCCCAACCCGGGCGGGGATATCACTTATTTCGCCCAAACCACGCCGGGTGTGGTGATGAACACCCAGGCGGGCTACGGCAACTTCGAGGCCGACGGCATGCCCGCCTCATCGAACCTGTTCACGATCAACGGCACCAACAACAACGATCCGTTTCTGAACATCAATAACAGCGGCGCCTCCAACCTGCTGCTGGGATCCAACGACATCGCCGAGGCCAACGTCATCAACAGCCCTTATTCGGCGCAATACGGACAGTATGCCGGGTCGCAGGTAAGTTACATCACCAAATCGGGGACCAATCAATTCCACGGAGACGCCGTCTACATGTGGAACGGACGCGCCCTGAATTCCAACCAGTTCTTCAGCAACCAGGTGGGCCAGCCGACGCCGTTCAATAACTTCAACCAGTGGATGACCGGCGCGCAGGGGCCGATTTGGAAGAACCACACGTTTTTCGACGTGGATTATGAAGGCCTCCACAACCTGCTGCCGACGGCCAGCGCCCTCACCCTGGTTCCCAGCCCGCAATTCCAGTCGGCGACCCTGGCGAACCTGACAACCACCGGTCACGCGGCCGAGATTCCGTTTTACCAGCAGGTGTTCAATATCTACAACACGGCCCCCGGAGTGAGCGCCGCTACGCCGGTTCCGAACGGCGGCGGCTGCCAGGATTTCACCGGCTTGCCGGCCGGCGTACCGTGCGCGCTTCAGTTCCGCACCACCCCGCCCAATACGAATAAGGAATACCAATGGTCCGCGCGCGTGGACCAGGTGTTTAACGACAAGGACAGCGGATACATCCGCGTCTTGCGGGATAACGGCTATCAGCCCACTTACACCAGCCCCTTCGGCCCCACGTTCAACGACCAGAGCAACCAGCCCCAGATGACCGGGCAGGTGGCCGAGACCCACACGTTCGGACCGAACACGGTGAACGAATTCAAGGGGTCGGCGCTGTTTTACGCAGCCGTATTCGTTCCCACGGATCCCGCTGGAGCGCTGGCGGCCCTGCCCACCTTCCTGAATTTCTCGGGCACGCCCTTCTCGAGCGTAGGCGCATGGGGAGAGCCGCCGGGTTTCTTCTTCCCGCAAGGGCGGCGCGTCTTCCAGTACCAGGTGCTGGACGACTTTTCGCACGTCGTCGGAAAACACACCTTCCGCGCCGGGTTCAGCTGGCTTCACGACAACGTCACGGACTTGGATTTCAGCTCGCTGGGCGGTCCGGTTAACGGTTCTATCACCACCACGTTGACGGACTTCTTCAATGGAGGCGGTCCCAGCACGTCGCTGAACCAGGCCTTCCCGTCGTCGGGGGAGGCGGGAATGCGCTTCAACACATTCGGCGGCTATGTAGCCGACGACTGGAAAGTTTCCAGGCGCCTGACGGTCTCCCTGAACTTACGCCTGGAGAGTTATTCGAGCCCGACTTGCGACAATAACTGCTTTTCGCGGCTTACCACCGCCTTCACCGGGGCGGCCGACCCGAACGCCGTGTCCACGCCCTACAATCAGCTGATTCTCTCCAACGAGCACGATGCGTACCCCGGCACGCAGGCGCTGGTTTGGGAGCCTCGCGTGGGCATCGCATGGACTCCGACGGGGAGCGGCAAGACCGTGATCCGCACCGGCGCGGGGATTTTCGCGGACGAACTGCCCGGCGCGCTGGCGGAGGATGCAGCCTTCAACGCACCCAATCTGAACGCCTTTACGGTGGGGAACGGGGCGCTCGCTCCGGGCGTGGCGGGAAGCCTGTTCACCACCGCTTCGGCGGCCAACCAGGCTTTGCTTTCCCAGTTCAAATCCGGCGGGAGCTTCAATTCCATTTCCTCGACGGTTCCAGGATTCGCGGCGCCGAATTTCTTCTCCTTCCCCAATGCCTTCCACCAGCCAACTTATTACAAATGGAATTTCGAGGTGGAACAGGCGCTGACGGCGAACATGGGACTTACGGTGAATTACTCGGGCATGCACGGCACCCAGATTCCGGTCGCGGACGAAGGGCTCAACGGCTACTGCCCGCTTTCGGTTTGCACCAGCGGTTTCGCGGGCTTGCCCACGGCGGCGCCAAACGGGGCGCTGGGCACGGTGACGCAATATCTTACGGGCGGCGTATCGAATTACAACGGCGTCACCATCAGCCTGCAACGACGTATGTCGCAGGGCATCAATTTCAACGTCAATTACACCTGGAGCCACGCCTTCGACGACGTCTCCAACGGCGGCGTGGCGAATATACCTTTCGGCATTCTGGTGACCGACCCCAGCGTGACCCTTTTGCAGAACCCCTACAGCATCCGGGGCAATTACGGCCCTTCGGACTACGATGTGCGGGATTACTTCAGCGCCAGCTTCGTGGTGGACGACCTGTTCCGGAAGGCGCGCTTCCATTGGGGTCCCAACCGGATCTTCGGCGGCTGGATGCTTTCCAGCAACTGGTTCTGGCGCAGCGGGCTGCCCTTTTCAGTGGTGGATAACAGCGCGCTCGATGCGCTGCTGGGGTCGAATTACGACGGCGTGATTTTCGCCTCGCCGGTTACCCGCATACCGGGCGCCTGCGGCAACGCGGTGAATACGCCTTGTCTGAGCACCTCGCAGTTCGCTCCTGCGGCCAACGGGACCCCCACGGGTTTCGGCACCATCGGGCGAAACTCGGTCTACGGCCCGCATTTCTTCGACGCGGATATCTCTCTGATGAAGGATGTCGCCATCACCGAGCGTGTACATTTTCAATTCGGCGCGCAGGCCTATAACGTTTTCAACCATCCGAATTTCGATCAGCCGGTGAACGACATTTCCAATCCGCAATTCGGCATGAGCATCGCCGCCGTGGGGCCGCCCACCAGCCTGCTGGGTTCGTTTGTGGGGGCGGGCAGTTCGCCGCGGTTCGTGGAAATCAAGGGGCTGGTGCGGTTCTAACCGGCAGGTTGTATCGCTGCCAGCGCTCCCGCCAAAACGCACGCGACGAGTGAGGGTGTTCGGGCATCCACATAACATGCCGGCGGGCGATTGCCGCCGGCAATCTTCATGATGCCGCGGCTCTCCTCCTGCGCAATGTTCGGAAAAATACCATGGTCGCTTTCCAGCGAAAGCGAATCCACCCACCGTGGGGCGGGTTTGGACTTAGAATGGACCCATCCGATTGGGGAACCAGCACGAATTGCAGGAATCGGGGCGCGGCAGAAAGGACTGACGTTGCCACCAATACCTGTGCGCGTGCGGTTTTCGATGGGGGTTGGGCTGCTCCTGGCGACCGGCCTCGCGGGCCAAACCGCCGATTCTTTCCAGGGAAGCGTTCCCGGCCCTGGATCGCCGACTCCACTGGCGCTCAGGCTGGAAGACGCCATCCAGCGCGGCCTTAAGTACAACCTGGGCCTGCTCGAAAACCAGGATGCCAGCCAGACGGCCCGCGCGCAGCGCGTCCAGGCCTTGTCCGCCTTGCTCCCTCAAGTAACCGGAAGCCTGGCGGAGACGGACGAGCAACTAAACCTGAAGACCCTGGGATTCAACGTCCCTCCCAATCCTTATTTAAACATCCGGCCGATCGTGGGACCTTTTTCCTATACCGCCGCTCAGGCGAACCTCTCCGCCAAGGTCTTCGATTGGAACGCCAGAAAGAACCTCCAGTCGGCCCGGGCGAACGAGGAAGCCCAAAGACTCTCCGTCCAGGCATCGCGCGACCTGGTGGTGGAGGCGGTCGCCAACGCCTACCTGGGGGTCATCGCCGATGCCTCCCGCGTGAAAGCAATCCAGGCGCAGGTGGATACGGACCAGGCTCTGTATAAGAGGGCGGCGGATCAAAAGACGGCCGGCGTGGCAGCCGGCATCGACGTGCTGCGCGCACAAGTGCAGCTCAAGACCGAACAGCAGGCGCTGCTGGCGCAACAAAATCAGTTAGACAAGGATAAGTTGGCGTTGGGCCGGATTATCGGCCTTTCACCGGCGCAGGTGTTTACGCTGGCCGATAGCGCGCCTTTTTCACCGCTCAGCGGGATTACCCAGGAAGACGCGCTGCGCAGCGCGCTGGCCCAGAGGCCCGACTACCAGAGTTCGAAAAAGCAGGTGGAGGCGGCGCAAAATGCCCTGTCGGCCGCGCGGGCGGAGTGGTATCCCACGGTGGACTTGAGCGGTTTCTACGGCGACGAGGGCCTTTCGCTGGCCAACTCCCACGGTGTGTTTTCGGTCACCGGCGCCCTGAATTTCAACATCTTTACGGGCGGACGGATTCGCGCGGATATCGAAAAGGCGAGAGTGGCGCTGAAGCAGCGCTCCGAAGAACTGAGCAACCTGGGCGCCCAGATCGATGTGGACGTGCGCAGGGCGTTCCTGGATCTCGAATCCGCGGCCGACCAGGTGGCCGTGGCGCGGGACAACCTGGGATTAGCCAACCAAACCCTGGACCAGGCTCGCGACCGGTTTACCTCCGGGGTCACCGACAACATCGAGGTGGTGCAGGCGCAGGGATCGGTGGCGCTGGCCAACGACAATCTGATCGCGGCGCTCTACGCCCACAACCTCGCCAAAGTGTCGCTGGCGCGGGCCATGGGCATGACCGAGCAGAGAGTGAAACAATTCGTCGAGGTGGAGTGAATGGCGGACAGCATCGTTTCAGACAAAAAGACCGAGGCCGTTTCCCCACCTTTGAAACGAAGGCCCAGGCGGCGGCCTCTGCGCATCATCGTGCCGTTGGTGATCGTCATTGCCCTGGCGGCAGGCGGGTATTGGCTGTGGAAATACTTCGGCGCCTATGAATCCACCGACGATGCTGAGATCGATGGGCACATCGATGCCATCAGCGCGCGCATCAGCGGGCACCTGAACCAGGTGCTGGTGGAGGACGCGTACGTCGTCAAAGCGGGGGATACGCTGGTCAACATCGATCCGCGGGATTATCAAACCGCCGTGGCTCAGGCCGAGGCCAATCTGGCCGACGCGGAAGCCGCCCTGGCGAGTTCGCGCACGAATGTGCCGATCGTTTCCACCAACACGGCCAGCACTCTGGAGACCGCCCATTCGTCGCGAGCGGATGCCGACGCAGGCTTGGTCGCCGCCCAGCGGCAGTTGAATGCGGCCGAAGCGCAGCTCGAAACCGCGCAAGCCCAGGTGATCGAGGCCGAGGCGATTTACAAAAAGGATGCGGACGACGTGGAGCGCTACCGGCAGCTCGTGGTCAAGGATGAGATCCCGCAGCAGACCTACGACACGGCCGTGCAAACCGCAGCCGCGGACAAGGCCACCATCGCGGCCCGCAATGCGTCGGTGAACGCGGCGCGCCAGAATGTCTCCGCCTCGCAGGCCGCGGTGAACCAGGCGCAAACCAGGATCACCCAAGCCGATGCCGCCATTCAGGCCGCCATGACCCGCCCCCATCAGATCGCGCAAACCGAGGCCAACGAGAAAGCCGCCGCGGCGAGGGTGGCTCAGCAGCGCGCGCTGCTCGATCAGGCCAGGCTGAATCTCAGCTACACCGTAATCACCGCTCCCGCCACGGGCATCATCGGTAAGAAGACGGCCGAAATCGGCGAGAACGTGTCACCGGGCGAGAGCCTCATGGCGCTGGTTCCGCTGGAAGACATCTGGGTCACGGCGAATTTCAAAGAGACCCAGCTCCATCATATGAAGCCGGGCCAGAGAGTTGTATTCAGCGTGGATGCTTACGATCGCGAATACCACGGCCACGTCACCGGGATCGGCGGCGCCAGCGGGTCGCGTTTCAGCCTTCTTCCGCCCGAGAATGCCACCGGCAATTATGTGAAGGTGGTCCAGCGGATTCCGGTCCGCATCGACCTGGACCCCGGGGAGAACAAGGATCATCTCTTGCGTCCTGGAATGTCCGTGGAACCTAAGGTGTATATCAACCAGTAACTCACCTGCCGTATGGCCGACGCTCCCACTTCCCCCGCTGCGCCGCAAGCCGAACCCTGGCGGCCCCGGTTCAATCCCTGGCTCGTGGCCGTGGTGGTGTCCATGGCCGCGTTCATGGAGGTGCTCGACACCAGCATCGCCAATGTGGCCCTCCCCTACATGGCCGGCAGCCTGGGCGCCAGCAACGATGAAAGCACCTGGGTGCTCACCTCCTACCTGGTGTCGAACGCCATCGTTCTTCCCATCAGCGGCTGGCTCGCCGGCGCGTTCGGCCGCAAACGCTTCTTCATGTTCTGCATCACCGTGTTCACCTTCAGCTCGCTGCTCTGCGGCATCGCCCCGAGCCTGAGCATCCTGATCGTCTTCCGGGTGTTGCAGGGGGCCGGCGGAGGCGGGCTGCAACCCATCGCGCAGGCCATCCTGGCCGATGCGTTTCCCCCGCAGAAACGCGGCATGGCCTTCGCGCTCTATGGCGTCACCGCGGTGATAGCGCCGACGATCGGTCCAACACTGGGCGGGTGGATCACCGACAACTACACCTGGCGCTGGATCTTCTACATCAATCTGCCGGTCGGCATCCTGGCGCTGTTCCTGGTCTACCGCATGGTGGAGGATCCTCCCTACCTGCGGCTTTCCCGAGTGGCCAGGGTTCGTCTCGATTACGTCGGTATCGGATTGCTCGCGCTGGGCGTGGGGGCCCTGCAGGTGGTGCTCGACAAGGGCCAGGAAGACGATTGGTTCGGTTCCCGTTTTATCGTCACCCTGATGGTGATCGCGGCCGTCTGTCTGGTTTCGCTGGTGGTCTGGGAGTGGTTTCAGAAAGCGCCGATTGTGGACGTCAAGCTCTTCAAGAGTTACAACTTCGCCGTGGCGAACCTCATGATGTTCACCCTGGGGATCCTTCTGTTCAGCAGCCTGGTGATGATGCCGCAGTTTCTCCAGACTCTCATGGGCTACACGGCCGAGACCTCCGGCCTGGTGCTCTCCGCCAGTGGGTTCGTAACGTTGATGGAAATGCCCCTCGTCGGGCAGCTGACCACCAAGTATCCGGCCAAGTACATCATTGCCTTCGGCTGGCTGGCGCTGGCCTGCGGGATGTTCTACTCCACCAAGAACATGGATTTATTGATTAGTTTTCGATCGGCTGCGATCACCAGGGTGATCCAGTCGGCCGGGATAGGGTTCCTGTTCGTGCCTATCACCATGGCCGGATACATCGGAATTGCGCCCGAAAAGAGCAACAGCGTCTCGGGGATCATTAATTTCATGCGCAACATCGGCAGCAGCGTGGGAACCTCCATGGTGACTACCTTGCTGGCGCGGCGCGCCCAGTTCCACCAAAACGTCATGGACTATCACGCCACGCTCTACGATCCCGCGTTTCGGGACCAGCTCAGTGGACTTACGCAGCAACTGGCCCATGCCGGCGCCACCGCTCCCGACGCGCAACGGCAGGCCCTCGGCCGTATTTACCAATCGCTCGGAGTCCAGGCGCAGACCTTGTCCTATCTGGACACCTACATGGTGCTGGCCGTCGGCGCCGCCATCATGCTTGTGCTGGCTTTCATCATCCGCAAGAACGATCCTTCGGAAGGCGGCGAAGTGGCGGTTGGCTGATGGCGGCGCGGGGCCGGTTCCGCGCCCGGCCGGAGGAGGCGTAAAGTGAAGGAGGGAGCCATGATCAGACTGGTTACCATAGATCGGGAATACGGCAGCGGCGGAGCCGAGATCGCCGGGAAGGTGGCGCAAGCCCTCGGTTGGAAGCTCTGGGATCAGGCGCTTACCGACGAGATCGCGCGGCTGATGGATTGCCCCAGCCGAGCCGTGGAGCAGCGCGAGGAACGGCGCGATTCGCTGCAGTACCGGCTGTTCAAGTCCTTTATGCGCGGCAGTTTTGAAGGCAGCCTGAACGCGCCGAAGCTGAAACTGGTGGATGCCGATTGCATCCGGGAAGTAGCCCAGCGAGTGGTGCGAGCCGCCGCGGAGCAAGGCAACGCGGTCATCGTGGGGCGTGGCTCGTTCTACTATCTGCGCGACCGGACCGATGCGCTGCACGTTTTCGTTTACGCGCCTTTTGAGGAAAAAGTCCGCCGGCTGCGAGCCAGGGGAAAAAGCGAGAGCGAGGCCATGGAGCTTGCGGAAACCGTGGATCGCGACCGGGCGGAATATATCAGGAAGTACTTCGACGTGGAATGGCCGGCCCGCCATTTTTTCGACCTGATGATGAATACGGTACTGGGGGATGAAGCGGTGGTGGAGACGATCATCCATTCGGTCTCGATCAGTCAACCGGCATAAGGGCGGCTTGGGACGCCCCCGGCCGGCCGCGGGCGCGTTCACCAAACAGCGGAAAAACTTTGGGTCGCGCAACTCCCAGTCAGCCAATGGGATTGCGAAAATCGGGCGGGAACTCGAGGGCGGCGGGAGCGGTTCGGGGTGGGAGAATGGGGACCAGGAGGGGGGAA
The DNA here is from genome assembly GCA_030038565.1 of Bryobacteraceae bacterium. Classification (GTDB taxonomy): domain Bacteria; phylum Acidobacteriota; class Terriglobia; order Bryobacterales; family Bryobacteraceae; genus JOPF133. The sequence continues at coordinate 189 of JASHSS010000523.1, read as the reverse complement.
TTTTGGGCAAAATGCCCAAAATTCTGTTGTAACCCCTTTAATTTCAGCGAAATGTTTGGGCATTTTGCCCAAAATCATCCATTCCAACGATCATGAACACGGAACCTATCGCGCCCGATTCGGCGGCACTGCCGGATTCGCGCACACTCGATTTGGCCCGCTGGCTGGGCCGCCGCGAGGCTTTCGGAA
>JASHSS010000049.1 GCA_030038565.1 Bryobacteraceae bacterium | reverse complement strand
CGGATCGGGACCACCGTGCGCAGCACTTGCCCGCCGCGGGTTTCGATCACCCGGCTCGATCCTCGCAGTGCCGGCGGATAGCGATGGCATGCCTGGCAGGTCGGCGAGCTGATGGCGAGCTCGGGGTCCGGCGCTCCGCTGCCGGCCGGGTACCGCTCCACCCCGCTCCGGTCCAGCACCACCAGCCTCTCCACCCGCGACTGCTTGCGGAAGCTGTCGATCATCCGCGCCACCAGCGTCCGGTCGTTCTCGATCATCTGGTGTTCCAGCGCTACCCGGATCAGGTCGCCCTCGGAAAGAGCGGTGGCGCGCGCCATTCCCAGCAGGGATTGCATGTGATGCTGCGAATACAGGTAAGCGCCGCCCGCGCACGCGAGCACGACGGCCGCGGTGACTCCTACCGCCAGACCCACCGTCGTGCTGGCGAAGGACGGCTTTATGCCGTGAGCCACAGATTTGGTCGAATCATGTCACACTCCTGACCGGGGCGTCAACCATACCGGACGCCACCAGTGCCGCCACCAGTGCCACCGGCGCCCTGGGCGCTACCGCCCGCTATTCCAGGCAGCGTCCCGCCTTCAGCTCGGCATCCGCACCGAAGCCGCCGTCCACCGTCGGCGCTTCGGCCGCCCCATGAATCTCGGAAAGCCGGACCAGGCGCGCCTCGGCTCGACATCGGCCGTTTGCGGTAGCGCCGCCGGCGACGCGCATTACCCGCCGCCACGGGGCGGCCCCGGCGCCATTCACCAACTTCGCCGCCCCAAATCCCTCTTCCTTTTCCGTCACTTGCCGATTCCTCCCATCCCCGGCCGCAAGTCGCCGTGGTAGTCAGGAGTCTGGAGGGCCACCGCTTGCCTGACACATCCACGTCCATCTCCGAAAAGCAACTCGCCGCCAACCGCGCCAATGCCGCTCGCTCCACCGGCCCGCGCACCCCCGAAGGGAAGGCCCGCTCCGCCCGGAACGCCCGCAAACATGGCTTCTACGTGGACGACTACAATGTCCCATGCCTCGAAGACATGGACGGGGTTGTCGCCCTCCGCGCCGATCTCGTCGCCTTCTACCAACCCTGCAATTCCCAGGAACTCCTCGCCGTTGAGCAGATCGCCATCGCCCAGCAAGCCCGCCTGCGCGCCGCCCACCTGGAATGCGGCCTCTTCACCAGCATGTTCGACCAGGTCGTTTCGGCCGACCGGGACGACCTGCCGGGTATGTGCCGGCAACTCGCCGAGGCCGCCGCCACTGAGCCCGGTAAGCTGCCCAACAATCGCGCCTTCTACCTCGGCGAAGGCTTCCGCCGCATGGACCCCAAAACCTGGAGCGGCTTCCTGCGCCATCAAGCCCAAACCGAGCGCCATTATCGCCGCGCCATCGAGGATTTCGAGCGCCTCAAAGCTCTCCGCGAGGAGCTTCCGGAAAAATTACGGAACGAACCCATTTTCGCCGCCCAAACTCAAGAAACCGAACCGCTTCCTCCCTCCGAAAACGAACCCGAAACGGATCCCGGGAACCAGCCCGAGGATCCCCCGGCCCAGCCTCCCCAAAGCCCCTCACAGCCTCCGCCCGCCGATCCTCCGCCCGTCCCTCCGCCCCCGGACGCTCTCCCCGTCGCCGCGCCGTCCCATCCCTCTCCGCATCCTCCAACCTGCCACCAGCCCGTCCCGCAATCGCAACCCCTCGAACCCCCCACGCCCGCCCCGAGCCAATCGCCATACCGTCATCGGACACCCCCGTCCCCGCTGCCCCGGCCTGCCGGTCTGTCACTGACATTCTGTCAGGCTGCCAGCCCTCAGCATCGCCGCCGCCGCGCCTTTTCAAGCACTTGCACTCTGGCAGGTCGCGTGCCCTTAGCGTCGCGAAAGGAGACACGCAGGTATGGAAATGTTGCTGATGGGTGCTTGTCTGAGCATATTCGGGTTGGCGGTTGCGTGCCTGGCCTTCGGGGCCGCCACGCGCGAGTCCGGGGAAGTGGCCGCGGCGGCGCCCGCAATGCAAAAAGAAGCCGTGAAGGCCGCCGTTGCGCAGCGCCTTCCGGGACCGCGCTTCTTCGTCAATCCCCCGGCCCGCCCTGTCGCCGCCTACTCCAACGTCCCCATCGAAGCTCTCCTGTTGCAGATCGAGAACCACGTCCGCCTGGAGCACGCCGCCGCGGAATGCTTTCTGGAGTCGCCCAACGCATCGCTATTGCATAGCCGCACCATCTCCACGCTGGTGAATTGAGAGGCCATCATGATCCACGCAGATCTTCTCGAAGGACTGGAGCCGCACGAATCCGAGCGCATCCTGGCGCTCGGCAAGCGTACCGTGCTTACCTCAGCCGCGGAACTGTTCCACCTGGGCGATGTCGCCGGCTGCATCTACCTGGTGGTTCGCGGGCGCCTGCGCCTCACGCTGCCCATGCGGGTGCGCAACCAGGAAGAGAACGTGCTCGTCGAAGAGCGTTCCAGCGGCCAAACCGTCGGATGGTCCGCCTTGATTCCCCCGTGCCGGTTCACTTTGACGGCCACCGCCGCGCTCGAAACCGAGGTCCTCGCGCTTCCCAGCGAAGCCCTCAAGAGCTACCTCGCCGCGCATCCCGCCACCGGCTATGCAGTCTCTTTGAACCTGTCGAGCGTGATCGGCCACCGTTTGCAGCTCTTCCAGGCCATGTGGCTGCGCGAGATCCAGCGTATGGTGGAGTTGCGCTGTGCCTAGGAATGCCGGCACGGGGGCCTTCCCCTGTCAACCGTGCGCCGCCAGGGGAGCGCTTGCCGCCGCCGTCCTTCTCCTGCTCTCAGGCCTGGCCCTTCCGGCCGCCGACGGGACCAAAACACCCCCTTCCGCCCCCGCCCCCACGGAACGCATCGAGGTCCCGCCTCCGCCGTTCTCCGACGGTATCTTCCCCTGCTCCAACTGCCACGCCGGCATGACGCCCGACCGCAACCGCCGCGAGCTGACCGCCATGCACACCGACATCGTTCTCAAGCACGACGAGACTCACCGCTGGTGCCTGGATTGTCACGACGCCACCAACCGCGACTTCCTCCACCTCGCCAGCGGCGAGCGAGTGCCGTTCGACGAATCCTACCGCCTCTGCGGCCAGTGCCACGGCGAAAAGTATCGCGACTGGCGAGCCGGAGTCCATGGCCGCCGCACTGGCAACTGGAACGGAGCCAAAGGCTACCTGCTCTGCGCCCACTGCCACAACCCGCACCAGCCGCGTTTCCACGCGCTGGCGCCCAAGCCCGCGCCGCGGCCTCCCAGTCGCACGATCGGCCACAACCAATGA
>JASHSS010000522.1 GCA_030038565.1 Bryobacteraceae bacterium | reverse complement strand
ACCGCCGCGCTGATCCGCGACCTGAAGCAGCGCGGCCTGCTGGATAGCACGCTGGTGGTCTGGGCGGGCGAGTTCGGGCGCACCCCGATGGTGGAGATTCGCGATCCGCGCGACGCGCACAACGCCGGCCGCGACCATCATCCGCTGGCTTACAGCCTGCTGATGGCCGGCGGCGGCATCAAGGGCGGTCAGGTGGTTGGTAAGACCGACGACTTATGCATGAATGTAGTCGAGGATAAAATCCACGTGCATGACTTACAGGCCACTCTCCTGCATTGCCTGGGCCTGGAGCATACCCGCTTGACCTACCGCCATATGGGCCGCGATTTCCGCCTCACGGACGTAGCGGGGAATGTCGTCAATAAGTTGCTGGCGTAGGCGTCACTCCAGTGGATTGACCCAGCGCAGGTTCTCAAAGCGGCTGAAATCGCGATCCGTGGAGGCCAGCAGGGCGCCGTTCTCAATTGCCATGGCCGCCAGAACCGCGTCGCTCACGAGCGGCCCGGTGGCGTTGCACCGCGTGACCAGAGTTTCCAGGATTTCGATGTGCCGCGGGCCCGGTTGAACTAACACGACAGAGGGGAGGGCGAGCAATTCCTTTACAATCCTGAATGCCTCGTCCATCGGTTTCGGATTGGCCCAGATCCGCCGATTCGTGCTTACCCGCAGGAACCCCCACACCACCGGGAGGGGCAAGCCGACCACTCCCGGACCGGCCACGATCTCCTGAATCCACGCCGCGGCAACCGCGTGATGGGGCGAGTCCGCATTATAGGCGTACAGAAGCAGGTTGATGTCCACAAGCGTCACTTGTGGTCTGGACCTTCTGCAAACTCGATTAGCGATTCCGCACAGTCATAATTCAAGCCAGGACGTAAACCCATGTGGGTGGGTTTGACCCGGAATTCATTCTGCGCAGCTAGCTTGCCGCGCGTCACTAACCCTATCCGCACGAGTTCGTTGAGCGTTTCCCGAAAGGAGGTTCCGCGGGATTTGCTCTCCGCCTTCACCCTCTCCAGAACGTCTTCATCCAATGTGACGGTGGTTCTGACGCTCATGATGCTTTTATTGTAGCATCACAGGCATTGCAGCCTATTCACACTTTGCGCAACTTAGTCACCCTGCCCACCTCCACCCACTCCACCACAAAGATATTTCCCAGGTGGTCGAAGCACGCGCCGTGCGGGCAGACGAACTTGCCAGGGGTGAAATGGTCGCGCGACTCGGTGCGGGTCTCCCGCCACTTACTGGCCGAATCGTCGCCCAGGTGCTCGATCACCTGGTTATTGCGGTCCATCAGCGTGACGCGCGCGCCCAGGTCGGGCACCACCATATCGCCGTTCCGGAAGAAATTGAAATAACACGGCAGGTTCGTTCCGCCGACGAAATCGATGTGCTTGCCGTCCAAGGTAAATCGCTGGATGCGGTTGTTGCCGCGGTCGGCCACGGTGAGGATCGGGTCGGGGCCACGCCTATCGAGGATGATGCCGTGCGGGCAATCCAGCTTGCCGGCTTCCTTGCCTTTACCGCCGAACGTACGGATAAATTCGCCCCGGGGGTTATATTGGTTGATGTAACTGGAGCCGTAACCATCGCCCACGTACAGGTCGCCGTTGGGTCCGATGGCCAGATTGGTGGGGCTATACTTGGGCTTCTTGCCGTCGGCGCCGGGCTGGTAACCCTCCGATTGGTCGGGGTAGCCGATCGTAAATACTTCCTCGCCATCCAGCGTGGCCTTCACCACGATGCCGCGCTTGGTGTCGCACAGGTACAGAAACTCGGTCGTACCCTCCTTCTGAATGTGCAGCCCGTGGGCGCCGCCCTTGAATTCCTTGCCCCACGATTTGATGAAGCGCCCGTTGGCGTCGAACACCACCATGGAATCGGAGCTTTCGCTGGTGGCGTGCACGGTGTGGTGCACGTAGATGCGCCCCTGGGAATCCTCCACTACGCCGTGCGTGTTGCCGTAGCGGATGTCGGCCGGCAGTTGGCCCCAATCGTGCTGCGCCTCGTAAACGTGCTCTCCGCCGCCCAAGACGGGCAGCTTGCTTCCGGATTTATCGTCGGCATGTAGAATCATGGGAACCGCCACGGAGGCCGTTTGGAGCGCCTTGTGCAGCAGATCGCGGCGCGAAACGAAGGACTGGCTCATCGGATCCCTCCCTTTGGCAAAGTATACTAAACATGGCGGCGCAATGTTGGCGCCCGGCTCGCCTGCTCACGATTGGAGCCGGTTCACGTCCATGTCATCAACCGCACCCGTGCGGGGCGGATGCCCACGGAGTGATCTCATGTTCATTATGAAGCTGTCGGTCGCGCTGGCGATCGTTTTTCCCGCGGCGCTCTTCCCCCAGACCGCCGAGGAGCTGGTTGCGAAGAACCTTGCGGCTCGCGGCGGGATCGAAAAAATCAAGGCCCTCAAGACGCTGCGGATGACCGGCCGCTTCGCCCAAGGCGGCTTTACCGCGCAGGTGGTCACCATCGCCAAAGCTCCCAACCTGCTGCGCCAGGAATTCACCCTGCAGGGCATGACTCAAATCAACGCCGTGGATGGCTCCGCGGGATGGAAGATCTCTCCCTTCGAGGGCCGCAAGGATCCCGAGCGGATGGGCGAAGACGAGCTGCGCCCGCTTCAGGAAGACGCCGATTTCTACGGTCCGCTGGTCGACTACAACACCAAGGACAACAAAATCGAATACCTGGGGCACGATACAGTGGATGGCGACGATGTCTATCGCCTGAAGGTCACGCTCGCCAACGGCGATATTATTTATTACTACCTGGACCCCGATACCTACCTCGAAATCCGCACCGAGAAGCTGGTCTTCATCCGTGGATCGATACAGGAAAGCATGACCAATCTCGGCTCGTACAAACTGGTGAACGGGGTTTATTTCCCGTTCTCGCTGGAAGTCGGCAGCAAACAGAACCCCGGGGAGATGGCCAGCATTCAGGTGGAGAAATACGAGGCCAACCTCCCGATAGACAATTCCCTGTTCCAGATGCCGGCTGCCCGGCCCGCCGCCGGGCCGAAGGAGTTTTGAACCATGCGGGGATATGCCATTCCGGCCGCCCTGGCGGCGCTTTCCAGTCTTTGGGCGCAGTCTCCCGTGCGCTACGACGCCGGCGCCATTTCCGGCCTTCCGGCGCGCAATATCGGCTCGGCGGCCATGAGCGGACGCATCGCCGCGGTGGACGCCATTAACGAAAACGGCCGCCTCACCATTTTCGTGGGATCCGCCTCGGGCGGCGTGTGGAAGTCGGTCAACGGCGGCAGCACCTTCAAACCGGTGTTCGATCTGGCGGATGTGCAATCCATCGGCGCCGTCACCATCGATCCGCACAATCCCAAGATCGTGTGGGTGGGCACCGGCGAGAGCTGGATGCGCAACAGTGTGTCGATCGGCGACGGCATTTATAAATCCACCGATGGCGGCGAAAACTTCGCCAACGTGGGTCTCAAGGATTCCGAGCACATCGCCAGAATCCTGGTGGACCCCGGCCGGAGCGACACTGTGTACGCCTGCGCCACCGGCCACGCCTGGAACGACAGCGCCGCGGGCGGTGTCTATAAGACCATCGACGGCGGCAAGACCTGGCGCAAGACGCTCGCCGGCGCCAACGCTTCCACCGGTTGCGGCATGCTGGCCGCCAACCGCCAGGATCCCCAAACCATCTACGCCTCCATGTGGGATTTCCGCCGCCAGGCGTGGACCTTCCGCTCGGGCGGCCCGGGCAGCGGGCTTTTCAAATCCACCGATGGCGGCGAGCACTGGACCGAATTCACGCCGGCCAATGCCAGGGGCTTTCCTGAAAAGCCGTACGGCCGGATCGCCGTGGCGGTGGCGCCCTCCAACTCGCAAACCGTCTACGCCATGATTGAATCGAAGAGCAGCGCGCTGTACCGCTCTTCGGACGGCGGCCGCACCTGGACCCGCGAAGACGCCAGCCAATACATGGTCTGGCGGCCGTTTTATTTCGCCAACCTGATCGTCGATCCGAAGGACGAGAAGAAGGTGTTCAAGGTGGATGGCCCGCTGCTGCTCAGCGTGGATGCCGGCAAGAGCTTCGCATCGGTAGGGAACGCGGCCCACGGCGATTTCCATGACGTGTGGATCGATCCCGCCGACACCAACAACATCCTCACGGGCGACGATGGCGGCCTGTGGCGGAGCCTGGATGGCGGCACGCGCTGGGAGCATTTCGATAACCTGCCGGTGTCGCAGTTCTATCACGTGAGCGTCGATATGGCCGATCCGTATCGCGTCTACGGCGGACTTCAGGACAACAGCTCCTGGGTGGGCGATACCTCGTACCCGGGCGGCATCTCCAATTCGCGCTGGGAAAACATGTACAACGGAGATGGTTTCTGGATGTGGGAAGACCCGTCCGACCCCACTTATATCTATGCCGAAATGCAGGGCGGAGAGATCGGGCGCGTCAACCGCTTCACGCACGAATCCCGCGCCATCAAGCCCTACGCGCAATACGGCGAGAAGAAACTGCGCTTCAACTGGAACACGCCCATCCAGATCAGCCCCAACGAGAAGGGAACCATTTATATCGGGGCGCAATTCCTGTTCCGATCGCGCGATCACGGCCAGTCCTGGGACCGCATTTCGCCCGACCTGACCAGCAACGATCCCGAAAAACAGAAGCAGGAGGAATCCGGCGGCGTCACGGTGGATAACTCGTCGGCCGAGATGAATACCACCATCTACTCGATTTCGGAATCGCCGCGGAACGGCCAGCTGATCTGGGTAGGTACGGACGATGGCAACCTGCAGATCACCCGCGATGGCGGCAAGAGCTGGACCAACGTGGCCGCCAATGTGCCGGGCATGGGCAAGGCGCCGTGGGTCTCGTGGGTGGAAGCCAGCCGGTACGACGAGGCCTCCGCCTACGCCGCTTTCGACCGCCACATGTACGGCGACATGGAGCCGCATGTCTTCAAGACCACCGATTACGGAAAGACCTGGAGCGCCCTGCCCGTGGCGGATGGCGGCGCGCGCGGCTATGCCCACGTGATCAAAGAGGACACCGTCGACTCCAACCTGCTCTTCCTCGGTACGGAATTCGGGCTGTGGATCAGCGTCGATGGCGGCCAGCGTTGGGCGCAATACAAAGGCTCGGGATTTCCCGCCGTGGCGGTCCGCGACCTGGTGGTGCATCCGCGCACCTCCGACCTGGTGCTGGCAACCCATGGTCGCGGCATTTGGATCATTGACGATATTTCGCCACTCCGTTCGCTCACTTTGTCAGTGATGACCGAAGAGGCCGGATTTTTGCCGGTTCCGCCGGCCGTGCAATGGATGGAAACGAACGGTGGCTGGGCGGAGGGGAACAACTCCTTCGATGGTCCCAATCGCCCCGATGAAGCTTTCATCCCCTACTACCAGCGAACACGCCACATTTTCGGCGATCTGAAAATCGAGATC
>JASHSS010000521.1 GCA_030038565.1 Bryobacteraceae bacterium | reverse complement strand
TCTGCAGCCGCGATACCGCCCACGAGCACATAGGGGCCTCGATGTTGGGACTCTACCCCCACTCCCTCAACATGCTGCGCCGTTTCGCCGCCAGCATCGCCAGAAGCCGCGACTGGTGCGGTTACTGGATCATCACCAAGGACGGCTTCCCGGCTCCTTCGGAATTCACCAGCGACGACAACTTCTCCTATGCCCTGCCCGCCAATTTCGACCTACTGCGGGCCTGCCACCGCCAACTCCTCTGGACCGGCGACAGGCAATACCTCGATCCCGTGTTTACCAGTTTCTACGATCACACCGTTTCGCAGTATGTCCAGGCCTGGGACCCGGACCACAGCGGTATCATGCAAGGCCGCCAGGACCGCCCGCGCATCTCCGCCTCTTACCATCAGCAGGCGCCCCATTTCCGCACCGGGGCCGACCTGGTGGCGGCCCAGTACAGCGGGTACATGGCGTATGCCGCGATTCAGGAAATCAAAGGCGGCCGCGGGAGCCTCTCGGAGCGTATTGCCCGGGAATATCGCAGCCTGGCCGCCGGGCTGCGCAGTCGATTCAACACCGAATGGTGGAATCCCAAGCAGGGGCGTTTCTGGAGCGGCATCCTGCCGGACCGTTCCTGGTCGGACTTCTATGCGGGGCCCTGCAATGTCTATCCATTGAAATTCGGCATTCCGGAAGACGGCCCCAAGACCGAAGCTTCCCTGGATTTCATGGAGCAGAACCGGCCGCCCTTCGATTCTACTTACTCTTACTACCCCGAGGTGCTCTTCCGCTACGGCAGGAACGATTCCGCCTACCGGCGGCTGCTGGAGATTGCCGACCCGGGTTTCTCCGGCTACCGCATGGCGGAGACGGCCTTCGCTGCCATCGGCTCGATTGCCACCGGGCTGATGGGGATCGATCCGGCCGCCCCGCAATCCACCGTGGGAACCCTTCCGCGGCTTCCCAAGGGCGTGGAATGGGTGCGCCTGGAAAACATTCCCGTAGCGGGCAACCGGATTACCATCGAACACCGCGGCAACTCCGAGACACGCTTCACCAACCAGGCCGGGACTCCGCTCACCTGGAAAGTGGCTTTTCCTATTCCGCCATCCGGATCGAGCGCCGGCATCTTTATCGACAGACTGGCTGCCCCCCGGCTTACCTTCGAGCAGCGCGTCAACCGCCAGCCTGTCATCTGTGCGTCTGTCCCGGTGAAAGCCGGCCAGACCCTCATCGCCAGGCTGGTGGCCTGAAGCGGAGAATCGCAGGAGCCGGTCCACCGGCTGCCATCTATTCGGCGATGGCAGCCAGCGTCACCACCGCCTGCGCTTCGGCCGACTGGCGCTGGCCCACCGGGCCTACCTGCTCGGCGGTCTTGAATTTCACCGACACCCGGTCTAACGGGAGATCCAGCGCGGCGGCCAGGCTTTCACGGATCGGCAGGCGGTAGTCCTTCAGCTTGGGGCGCTCCAGGATCACGGTGGAATCCACGTGGACCAGGCGGAAGCCGGCGGCCGCGGCTAACTGGCAGGCGTGCCGCAGAAAGACCAGGCTGTCGCAGCCCTTCCAGCGCGCATCCGAATCGGGGAAATGCATACCGATATCGCCCAGCGCGGCGGCGCCCAGAATGGCGTCGGTGATGGCGTGCGCCAGCACGTCGGCGTCGGAGTGGCCCTCCAGGCCCAGGTCGCTCGGAATCGTGACGCCGCCCAGGATGAGGGCGCGGCCAGGCGCCAGGCGGTGCACATCCCAGCCCAAGCCGGTGCGCACTGCGATCAAGATACGGCTTCCCTGGCGATTTCCGTCTGGAGGTACAGGCGCGCCAGATCCATATCGCCGGGCTTGGTGATCTTGATATTGCGATCGCTGCCCATCACCACGCTCACCTCCACGTCCATGCGCTCTACCAGGCTGGATTCGTCGGTGCCCACAAAACCGTCCACGCGGGCCAGGTCGAAGGCGCGCCGCAACAGGGCATGCCGGAAAACCTGGGGGGTCTGCGCCATCACCAGCTTTTCGCGCGGCAGGGTGGCGCGGATACGCACGTGGCCGGTCGAGCGGCTGACCTGCTTGACGGTGTCCACGGCGGGCACGCCCACAATCGCGGCGCCGGTTTCGGCCGCCTCGTCGAAGACCTTGTGGATGGTCTCCAGATCGATGAACGGGCGGACCGCGTCATGCACCGCCACCAGGTCGGTATCCGGGCTGATGTGCGCCAGGGCCTTCTCCACCGACTCCTGCCGGCTGTCGCCGCCTTCCACCACGCGCACGCGTCCGGCGGGAAACTCCGCGGCCAGCATCTCGCCGACCCACCCGGTATCTTCGCCGCGCACCGCCACGACGATCTCGGCCACCTGGCTGGAGGCGGCAAATTTACGCACCGTGTACATCAGAATGGGGGATCCCTCCAGCAGCATGAACTGCTTGCGGCTGGTGCCGGCCTTTTCCGCCGACACCTTGTTCATCCGGGTCCCCAGGCCGGCGGCGGGTAGAATCACAGCGACTCTCATGCGATCTATGATTCTATCGTGGTTTTTTCCGGTCCGACGCTGGTTACGGGCGCCGGTTCCGGTTTGCGCGGCGGACGATCGTGTCTTTCCGTCCCACTTCTCTCCGCTCCGGCGGTGGCGGCATGCACGCGATCGTCGAATTTTCCGAAGATCATCTTCCCCGCGGTGGTCTGCAGCACGCTGGTGACGGCGATATCGATGGTCTTCGAAATCATTTTCCTGGCGTTGTCCACCACCACCATGGTGCCGTCGTCGAGGTACGCCACGCCCTGGTTGTACTCCTTGCCTTCCTTGAGGATGAACACCCGCATGGTCTCGCCGGGCAGCACGATGGGTTTCAGCGAATTGGCCAGCTCATTGATATTGAGCACTTCCACGCCATGCAGCTGCGCCACCTTGTTGAGGTTGAAATCGTTGGTGATAATTTTGCAGTCGTAGATTTTGGCCAGTTCGATGAGCTTCATGTCCACCTCGCGGACCTGCGGAAAATCCTCTTCCACGATCTGCACGGTGAGGTGGGCCATTTTCTGGATGCGCTGGAGAATATCCAGGCCGCGGCGCCCGCGGTTGCGCTTCATGGAATCGGCCGAATCGGCCACCAGTTGCAGTTCCCGCAGGACGAACTGAGGGATTACCAGCACGCCGTCCAGGAATCCGGTTTCCGCGATATCGGCGATGCGCCCGTCGATGATCACGCTGGTGTCCAGAATCTTGAACGACTTCTTGGACGATTTCTCACCTCCGAAAATACCGCCCAAGGCCGCCAGGTTGAGCATGTCGCCTTTTTTAGCGCCCACAATCAACCCCACATAGGTCATCAGGAGCAAAAGACAAACCTGCAAAAACGGTTCCCGGGTGGCACGGGCCAGCACGAGGGACATCAGAAATGCTCCGATAATCCCCAGTACCGATCCGAAAGCCGCTCCAATCAGCCGTTTCAGGCTGACTTTCTCCAGTCGAATTTCAAAAAGGATGATGCCGATTCCCAGCAGCAGACCCCCGACCGCGGCCAGCCAACGCGAAAGTCCGTACTGTTCGAAAGGCGCGAGAGCCCAGGCTGCGCACACCAGGACCAGCACAAAAATAGTGCGAACAACGATTAGGTCGAGCATGAAGACACCCCCTTAGGGTGAGCAGAAAATCCCCGGTAAAGCCCATTTCCGAAACCCAACCCTGAACATTACGCGGTCAACACCGCGCCAAGAGTATACCACCCGCAATCACCGGAATGCTCCGCGTGGCGTGTGGTGTGACTGGTTTCGCCTAGTTTCCCGCGACCACCCCGCCGACGGTGGAAGAACCGGTTCCGCTGCACCCGGCGCTCCCATAGCGCAGGAATTTCTGGATCCGTTTGCCGGTATCCACCTCCGCGGTGTAGATGTTGCCTTTGCTGTCGACGCTCACCTGGTGCAGCCAGTGGAATTCTCCGGCCATCCGGCCGCTCCGTCCCAGCCGGCCCAGTTCCTGTAAATTGCTCCGGTTCAGGATGTAGATGGTCATGTTGGAATTGTCTCCCACGTAGAGGCAAGTCTGCGGCTTGTCGCTCGAGAAACTCATGGAGACAGCGGTTCCGGGTATGGAGGTGTTGGTGTGCTCGCTGATCAACCGTTCGGCCACGAAGCCGCATTGGCCAGGCTTTCCGTCCGGGTTGCTGCACGGTTTGCCTAGCGCCGGGTCTTTCGCGTCAAAGACCTGTATGCGGTCGTTGCCCCGGTCGCAGACATACATTCTGCCGTCATTGGCAAGCTTGACGCAGTGGACAGGCGTGCGGAAGAACGCGGGCTTTTCGCCGCCCTTAGAATCGCCCGCGATCCATGGCCCGGCGCCGCCGGCGGCGGCATCGTCCACCGGATTGTTTCCATAGGCGCCGAAATGGCCGATGTAGGTTCCGGTATCGGCATCCACAATAAGAACGCGGCGATTTCCGTAGCCGTCGGCGATATAGAGGCGGTTCGTCCTGGCATCGACCGCCATATCCGCTGCCCGGTAGAGCAATGGCGTGCCGTGCAGTCCGCCCTTCCGGTCATTGCTGTCTGGTCCCTTGGGGGTCCCGCCGATTCTCATTTGGAAGTTGCCGTTCCGGTCGAACTTCAATAGGAACCCGTCGCCGCCCTCGCCGTTGGTGGTCCAGGGCGGCTTGCCGCGGCCGCCCGCGGTGCTTCCTCCAGGCGCCGCGGCATTTCCCGAAATCCAGACGTTGTCCTTCTGGTCGATGTAGATTCCATGCTCGCTGTTCGGCCAGATGCAGCCTTCTTCGACTTTGCACTTGCCTCCGAGGAAGCCGGGATCGGAGGGACCGCCCCACGCCGCGAGCAGTTTGCCATCCGCATCAAATTCCAGAACAGAGGGCGCGGCCTTGCAACAATCCGCGATCGGGCCATGAGCGCGCACCTGGCCCAGCGGGTTGATCGGCCGGCCGTTCTCATCCCTGGCGCCGGGAACCGCGTCTTCCAGTCCGGCTTCCTCGTTGGTCATGCTGCGCGGCCGGTTGTAGATCCAGATATGGTCGTGCTGATCGACATAGAGACCGCCGATCTGGCCCAGAAGCCAGTGATTCGGCAGCGGCTGGGGCCAGGATGGATCGACGATGAAACCGGGCGTCCGCCCGGTTTTGGAGGCATGGTACACGCCGGTTTGCCTTTCCAACCGTTCGAGCGCGCCGCTGTTCTTGAGAATGTCGCCGGCGGTGTCGGCGCTCCTGCTGGTCGCGGCCAGGAAAACGGCCGGCAGCACGGCCATCCATTTACGTGGCGTCATCCAGCCATTCTCCCACCGGGAGCCGGGATCGAAGCGCACCAGCCACAGCGCCGGGCGCATCACCGCCGGAACGCGACTGCGCCGGTGGCACGGGCGGATCCAGTGCCGTCCCCCGATGCCTCAGTCGGGCGCCGGCAGGCTGAACGCGATGTAGGCGCCGCTGATTTTCCCCTGTGTTGCGGGAGTCAAGCCTGCCTGGGCGGAGGCGCAAAACACGATGAACTCGTGGCCCCCGATCTCATAGACCGCCGGTATGCCTTCCAGGGCCGCATCCACTTCGTGCTCCCAGAGCACCTTACCGGTCTCCACGTCGAAGGCGCGGATGGTCCGGTCACGGGTTCCGGCGAAAAGCAGTCCGCCGGCGGTGACCACCGGTCCCACCTTCGGGTAATGCGAGCCGGTGTCCTTCACGCCTTTGGCGGCCAGTTCCGGGACATTGCCCAGCGCCAGTTTCCAGCGGATGGTTCCCTCGTTCAGGTCGTAAGCGGTGAGCGACGACCACGGCGGCCCGATCGGCGAGAGCCCGTTCGAACCCGACACCAGGTTGAAGCCGCTGGTGTACCGCTCCCTTGCCGGCGCGGTCCGGTCCGGCGCCAGTTTGAGAATCGCCGGCAGGTCCTTGGAAACCACGAACAGCATGCCGTTTGCGGGGTCCACCGCCGCGCCGCCCCAGTTGGCGCCCCCGTTGTTGCCGGGCATCTCGATGGTGGGCCGAAGGCCGGGCGGGGTGAACAACCCTTCGTTGCGCGCGCTCAGAATTTCGTCGCGGAAGCGCGCCCGGTCTTCCGCGCTGAGATACGGATTCAGGTCGTCCACCGTGAATTTCTGGCGCGCGAACGGCGGCGGCCGGGTGGGAAAGGGCTGCGTGGGCCACGTCTCTTCGCCCGGCATATCGGTGCGCGGCACAGGCCGCTCCTCAATGGGCCACAGCGGCGCGCCGGACACGCGGTCGAATACCCACACGAACCCCTGCTTGCTCACCTGGGCCACCGCATCCACGGGCTTTCCGTCGTGCCGCACGCGCAACAGTTTCGGCGCGGTGGCATCGTCGTAATCCCAGATATCGTGGTGCACCATCTGGAAATGCCAGAGCCGCTTGCCGGTTCGGGCGTCCAGCGCCAGGAGCGAATCGGCGAACAGGTTGGCCCCTTTGCGGTCCGCCCCGTAGAAGTTGTATTTGGCGCTGGCGGTCGGCGCGTAGACGATGCCGCGGGCTTCATCCACCGAGAATTCGCCCCACACGTTGGCGCCGCCCACCGTCTTCCACGCGTCCGGCGGCCAGGTGTCGTAGCCGAATTCCCCGGGATGCGGAATCGTGTGGAAGGTCCATACCAGCCGGCCCGTCAGCACATCGAATGCGCGGATGTCGCCGGGAGCCGAACCGTATCCCTGGTTGGTGGCCGATCCCAGAATCAGCAGGTTCTCGAAAATCCGTCCGGGCGTGGTGGATTGCACCAGCGTCAGCGTCTTGGGATCGCGGCCGAGGCCCGCTTTCAAATCCACCCGGCCGCCCGCGCCGAACGAGAGGATCGGCTTCCCGGTGCGCGCGTCGATGGCCTCGAGCGCGTGATTGGCGGAGAACAGCAGGCGGGCGCCGGCATGCTCCGGGCTCTCCCAATAGTTGATGCCGCGGCTGGTGATGATGGTGGCGGGCGGATCGGGGGTGTAGGTCCAGATCTCCCGGCCGGTGCGCGCGTCCAGGGCGACGATCGAGTTCTTCTTCGCCAGCACGTAGAGCACCCCGTTTACCATGATCGGGTTGAACGAATACTTCTGGCCGTCGCCGGTCGGATAGGTCCACGCCACCCGCAGCTTGCCGACGTTGGACCGGTTGATCTCGTGGAGTGCCGAGTATTGCGCCGAATCCGCGGCCCCGCCGTACTCCCGCCAGGTAGTGTGATCCTGCGCGCCGGCAACAGCGGCGGCTACCAGGACCATCGGCAGAAAGCACGCGGGGCGGAACACGTGGATAGTATAAACCGGCGAGGAGGAGAGATGAACTGGCATACTGGTATCTGCACAGGTCAGGTGCTGTTGCGAATGAGGTTGTCTGGAGCGTCACCGGGTGGAATTGGGCGGAGGTACGCGCGGTTGCCGGTGGCTGCATTCGCGGCGCTTGCGGCCCTGTCCGGCCAATCGCCCGATGCGTCGGATTGGCAGGCTGCGGCGGGCGGCAGGCAGGCATTTGAAGTTGCTTCGGTCAAGCCGGCCAAGACCTGGCATGTGCCGAATTTTCCCCTGAACACCGGCGACGCGAAACCCGCGGGAGGGCGCTTCTTCGCGACCTTCCCACTTCTCGCGTACATCACCTTCGCCTACAAGGTGCCTCCGTATATCGCTGAGGCCGCGATCACGCAGGTACCGAAGTGGGCCACCACGGATTCGTTCGAAATCGACGCGCAGGCGCCGGGCAATCCCACGAAAGATCAAATGCGGCTGATGATGCAAGCGCTGCTGGCCGAACGGTTCAAACTGGTGGTCCATTTCGAAACCCGCGAGGGGCCGGTTCTTGCGCTGACGCTGGTCAAGCCGGGGCAGCCCGGGCCGAAGCTGCGCCCGCATTCCGATGGGCCGCCCTGTGGGGATTTTGCGCCGCCCGTACGCGGCGTGCCCCTGGATGTTTTTCCGGCGAATTGCGGTACCGACCAATTGAATCAGAACGCCAAAGGCCTGCGCCGGATCGGATACCGGAACGGAACGATGGAGCGGATTGCAGAGGCGATCGGCGGATACGCGGGGCTGGCGGGAGAAGCGGATAAACCGGTGGTGGATCGAACCGGCCTCTCCGGAACGTACGATTTTCTCATGGAGTATACGCCCGGCGAAAACGATCAGCTCGGCCGCTCGCTGCCGCCCAACCCGGACGGCCCAACAGCCGAACTGCAGGGAACGCTGTTTCTGACGGCCATGCGCGAACAACTGGGGCTGAAGCTGGTGCGGGCGAGAGGCGCGACCCGGACGCTGGTGATCGATCACGTCGAGCGGCCGTCCGAAAATTAGCTTTCGACCCGCCAGGGCACAGCGCGCGTCGCTGACATTTGCCGCCGGGCGCGCCGGCTGAGGCCGGCGCTCACATCCGGCGCCGGCCACGGCAAAACCGCAAGCCGGGAGCGGGCGCCGCCTGGATGTATACTGGAAGCCGAACCCGCATCGAAATTGAGCCGCAGGAGGATCCATGCGCCGCCGAGATTTTGTGACCGGCCTGGCGGTTCCCGCCGCCTTCGCCCAGACCGCCGCTCCGCCATCCGCTGTTACACCCGCCCCCCGAAAAGGCCGCATCAAACAAGGCGTCACGCGCGGCGTCTTCGGCCGGGGCGCGAGCCTGGAAGATTCCTGCCGCGAGGCTGCCCGCCTGGGCATCAAGGGATTCGACCTGATCGGGCCCGCCGACTGGCCCACCCTCAAAAAGTATGGCCTGGTACCGTCCATGTACCAGGGACCCGGAGGCACCATCCCCGACGCGCTCAATCGCAAGGAGAATCACGAGAGAATCGAAAAGGCCATGCACGCCGGCATCGACGAAGCCGCGGCTAACGGGGTGCCCAACATGATCACCTTTTCCGGCAACCGCAGAGGCATGGGCGACCAGGAGGGCGCCGACAATTGCGTGGCCTTCCTGAACAAGGTGAAGGCCCACGCCGAAGACAAGGGCATCACCATCTGCATGGAGTACCTCAACAGCAAGGTGAATCACAAGGACTATATGTTCGACCACATCGCCTGGGGCGTGGACGTCATGCAGCGCGTGAATTCGCCGCGCGTCAAGATCCTCTACGACATCTATCACGCCCAGATCATGGACGGCGACATCGTGCGCAACATCCGCGACCATTTTCAGTGGATCGCCCATTTCCACACCGGCGGCAATCCCGGACGCCACGACATCGATGAAACCCAGGAACTCAACTACCACTTCATTGCGCAGGCCATCGGCGATCTGAACTACACCGGCTTCATTTCGCACGAGTATTCTCCCGCTCAAGGGCACGAGCCGATCGCCACGCTCGAAAAGGCCATTGAGATCTGCGACGCCTAGGAACCCCGAATGGCCATCGCTCAATCAGTTCTCCTTTGCCTGGCCGCCGCCGGGATTGCTGCGGCCCAGGAGCCGGCTCCGTCTCCCTCTCTCGCCCAGTCCCGCCAGGTGGTGCAAAAGGTCTGCGGCGTCTGCCACACCCCGGAAAGCGTCATCACCGGCGGAAGAACCCGGGCGCAGTGGCAGGAAACCATCGACAAGATGATCACCGCCCAGGGCGCCAAAGGAACTCCCGAAGAGTTCGCCACGGTGCTGGATTACCTGTCGTCCCAATACGGTCCCGCTTCTTCCGGGTCCACGCCGGGCGGCCGCGGCGGCAGAGGGCGCGGCGCGGCGCCCGGAGGCATGCTCGCCGGCGCCGGGCCCAACGACAAACACGTGGTGGACGAAGCCGCCGCCGATCGCGGACGCAAGGTGTGGGCCGCCGAGTGCATCGACTGCCACGGCACTTACGCACGCGGCACGGATAACGGACCCAACCTGGTCCGCTCGGAGTTGGTTCTGCACGATCGTTACGCCGACAAGATCGGACCCTTCCTCCAGACGCACAAGATGCAGAGCGGCGCCCTCGGCAACACCCTCACCGCCGCCCAGATCGGCGACCTGGCGCATTTCATCCACCAGCGGGTCTACGACACCCTGCGCGGTTCCCCCATTTTCGTGGTGCACAACCTGTTGACTGGCGATCCCCAGGCCGGCAAGGCTTATTTCAACGGCGCGGGCGGATGCCACAACTGCCATTCGCCCACCGGAGACTTGAAGGGCATCGCCTCCCGGTTCGATCCGCCCGCTTTGCAGGCGCGTTTTCTCAATCCCCGGCCCCTGGGCGGGCGCGGAGGACGTGGAGGACGCGGTGCGGGGACGGCCGAGTCCACCAGTCCAGGGGCCAAACCGGTGACCCTCACGGTAACGCCGCCCGGCGGGCCGGCGGTGACCGGAACGCCCATCGTGTTCGACGATTTCGATGTCTCCGTGCGCGACGTCAATGGCGAATACCACGCCTGGAAACGCACGCCCGAATTGAAGGTGGTCAAAAACGACCCGTATGCCGCCCACGACGAGTTGCTGACCCGCTATACCGACAAGAATATGCATGACATCCTGGCTTATCTGGTGACCTTGAAATGAAGCTCCCGGGCATCATCGCATCGCTGGCCCTGCTCTCCGCGGGGCTTTGGGGACAGACCGGCCTGGACTCGCGCAAGCTGCTCCAGCCGCCCATCGACACCTGGCCCATGTACCACGGCGATTATTCGGGCCGGCGCTTCAGCACCCTCACCACCATCAATTCCTCCAATGTGCAATCGCTCAGCTTGGCCTGGAGCTACCGCACCGGAGTGGGCGGCATCAAGGCCACGCCGCTCGAAATTGACGGCGTGCTGTACTTTTCGGCGCCCGATCATGTCTGGGCCGTGGATGCGCGGACCGGCCGCGAACTGTGGCACTTCGCCTGGCAATCCAACGGCGGCATCCACATCGGCAACCGCGGCGTGGGCGTCTACGGCAACTGGCTGTACTTCGAAACTCCCGACTGCAACCTGGTCTCGCTCAACCTCAAAGACGGCAAGGAGCGCTGGCACAAAACCAATTGCGATCTGGATCAGTTCTATTACGGGTCGGTGGCGCCGCTCATCATTCGGAATCACGTGATCGCCGGCGTCAGCGGCGATGACCTGGACCGTCCCGGCTACCTCAGCTCCTACGACCCCGAGACCGGTGATCTCCAATGGCGCTGGTACACCGTGCCGCAGAAGAAGGGTGACCCCGGCTCGGATACCTGGCCCAACGAAGATGCTATGCGCCACGGCGGCGGCATGACCTGGCAGGTGCCCACCTACGATCCGGAACTGAACCTGCTCTACGTCACCACCGGCAACCCGCAGCCCGTGATCGCCCACAAAAACCGCGCCGGGGCCAATCTGTTCACCGCCAGCCTCGTGGCGCTCAACCCGGACACCGGCAAAATGGCCTGGTATTTCCAAGCCTCCCCGCACGATACCCACGACTGGGACGCCACCCAGGTTCCGGTCCTGATCGATGGCGAGATTAACGGGCAGCCGCGCAAACTGGTGGCCCTGGCCGCACGCAACGGATATTTCTTTCTCCTGGACCGCACCAACGGCAAAAACCTGGTTACCAGCCCGTTCGTGCCCACCAACTGGGCCAAGGGTATCGACCGCAACGGCACCCCCATCCCCGACCTTGCCAAGATGCCGCAAATCGATGGCGCGCTGGTTTCTCCCAACCAGGGCGGCGCCACCAACTGGCCGCCTCCTACTTTCAGCCCGCAGACCGGCCTGTTCTACGTAGGGGCTTCCCGCGCCTACAGCGTTTACTATATCTACGATACCGACGACAATCCGCAGGGATGGGGCGGCACCGATCGCGGCGGCGCCAACCTGGGTTCCATGGTGCAGGCCATCGATTACAAGACCGGCAAAATCCGCTGGAGCCATCCCTGGGAGTCCGGTGGCCGATCGGGTTTGATGAGCACCGCGGGAAACCTGGTGTTCACCGGCGACGGTTCCAATAACCTGGTGGCGCTCGACGCCACCACCGGCGCGCCCCTGTGGCACGCCAACCTGGGCGCTTCGGTGGGCAATGGACCCATCACTTACCAGCTCGATGGCGCGCAGTACGTGGTGGTGGCGGCGGGCGATGCGCTGTGGGCTTTCGTCATGCCGAAACGCTAGGTCCCCGACCGCATGATTCGCTTCCCTGAAGACGCGCCTGTCACACCATGATGCGCAAGCGGAAGAACTAAATCACGCGGTCGAAGACCTGGACGCGGCGGGTGGGCAGCCGGAGCGAATTCGGCGCGCTTAGGCTCGGCCCTGCGGCCATCCGCGTCCGGAGGCCTGCACTCCTTCAGTTCAATGTTTAAGATCCGCCGGCTTGAGACCTTTTATATAACCTCCAAACGCAAAGGGCGATGGATGGTACTCTCCCACTAAACCGACGTTTGCCTTGGCACGGATCTTCCGCTCTAATCCCAGCGCCCAGTAGCAGGCGTTGACCAGCAGCCTCCGGTTTCCCTCCGTGAGCAGATCTTCTGACGTTCCCAGAGTTGTGGTGAAGACCCGGGCCGTTTTTCCGCTGGTCCCGGTGTAACTCTTCACCCATGCGATCGGCATCATCGGATCGTTGAGAGCTCCGGAAACCGGAGCGTCCTCTGGCTTCATACCCGATAGAACCTCGCCGTACAGCAATACCCGGCTGTCTCCCGGGAGGGGTAAGCGGGCTTCGTAAACATCGGTCTTACTCCAGATCTCGCCGTCACGAATTCCCTTCAGGATCGGATGTGTGGATTCTTTTGGATTGACCACGCCACGAGTGCTTTGTTTCCCGTGTTGCCCGTGATGCTTGATCCACGTTTCTCCGAGCACCAGCCTCCCGAACCCGCCATCCGGGTTGTTCCAGTTGTATTTCGCGAACGTCGGACTCGATTTCAGCGCAAAGGCGTGCGTCGCCGTCCGCAGTCCAACGATGGGTTTCCCGGACTCCACATAATTGGCGATGTGTCTCATCTGATCGTCCGGCAAGTCGCGGAAACGAGTCAGAATCACCATCAGGTCCGCGGAATCGAGCGCTTCCAACCCCGGGATGTTGTCGAGGCGATCGGGGTCGATGGCGCCGTCCTTGGGATTGATGGCGAACAAAACCGTACAACGGAAGCCGTGGTACACGGACAGGATCCTGGCCAATTGGGGAAGCGACTCTTCGGAGCGGTACTCTTCGTCGCCGCTGATCAGAACGATGTTCTTTCCATTCCCGTTCCCTTGGGGTTCGAAGACCAGGAAAGGCTCAGCCGCTCGAACCGAAGCGGCAAAGTGCAACAGCCATGCCACAAGCAAAACAAGCCATGGTCTCAGGCGCATGTCAAAGCTGCCTTTCCGATGGTGGCCCGGCGACGAACCGGACGGCGCCGGCGGCCCGGTCACCCGGCAGCGATACCGCGAATGCGCCCACCACGCCCTCACTTTCCGAAGCCGAGATCCTGCCCTTCGTGGAAGGCCAGGCCGATCTGTTCGACGGAGCCGTGCCGGCCGTTGTACCAGAGCAACCAGCGCTTTCCGTCGAAGATTGCGAAGGGTTTATAACACGCGTCCTGGTCCCAGGAGTCCTGACCCGGGCGGATGATCGGATTATCGGGATGACGCTCCCAATTCGTGAGGCCGTCGCGCGACCGTGCAATCCCGATCTGGGCATGATCGATGTCGCGAAAACCGATGTAGAACATGTAATACCAGCCGCCGATGCGGACAACCTGGCATCCGGTCACCCTCGACTGATCGAACACCTTTTCTTTTCCAAAGCCGAAGACGGGATTGGCGAAGGGCTTCGTCCAGTGCAGGCCATCCGGACTGGTGGCGTATCCGATCGCGTCCGGCTCGTATTGCCCGCCGCCTGAATACCACATTCGAAACAGCTTCATTTGCGCGTCCCAGATGACGTGCGGGCACATTACAGCTACTTTTTCCCAGGGCTCATCGGGGGACAGCACGGGCGCGGAGCTCATCCGTTTCCAAACTCGGCCGTCGGCGCTGGTAGCGTAACCGATCCAGGAGTGTCCGTTGGCTTGGCCCGTGTACCAGAGATGATAGCCATCGGCCCGCTTCACAATCGCCGGGCGGTTGATATCCGCTTCCCAGTTGGTTGCGGGATTCGGACCCAAGACGATTTCCGGGGCGCTCCAATGAATACCATCTTTGCTCTGAAACAGCGCCAGGCTCTTCCTGGGGCGCCAGGAACCC
>JASHSS010000520.1 GCA_030038565.1 Bryobacteraceae bacterium | reverse complement strand
GGTCTTCGGATCGATCCGTTCTACCTTCCCCTCTTTCCGGCAATACACCCACACCGAGCCTTCCCCGATCGCCACCGCCTCCGGCCCGCCCGACACTTCGATGTACTTCTCCACCAGAAGCGTCTGCGGATTGATCCGCAGCAGCCGGCCGTCCCCCGCGCAGGTCGCCCACAACGCCGTCTCCCCGAACGTCAGGCTATTGCAGCCCGCCGGCAATCGAATTTCCGCCACCACCGTGTTCTGGTCCGGGTCCACCCGTAGAAGCGTGCTTTTGTTGTCGCTCAGCACCCACACGCTGTCGCCGCTCGCCGCCAGCGCCGGTTCCGCGCTTCCCACCCCCGTCTCCACGCTGCCTGTGACCTTCCAGGACTTCGGATCCAGCCGCACCAGCGACCCGCTGCCGCAGCTGGGAACCCACACGCTGCCGAACGCTGTAATCGTGCCCCCGCACGGCTGGCTCACCCCGGCCACCGGATCCCCCAGTTTGTTGGTCTTCAGGTCCAGCCGTTCCAGCGTGCCCTTGGCGGCATCCGGCAGCAGCAGCACATCCGCCACTCCCATCCACTCCGGCCCCGCCGGCACCTCCGCCTCCGCCTTCAGGCTTGCAAAGGGAATCTGCACCCCCGGCGTCTGTATCCCCGCCCGCGCAGGCACGGTGTGTTTGGCGTCTTTTTTGGTTTGCGGCCCGCCCGCGCTACTGGCTCCCAGCGCCACGGCCGCCGCCAGCGCCGCCACCCCATACACGCCGATCACACCAATGGAATTCCGCATGATCCCCCTTCAGGAGTTTTGTCGTGAGTGCTTCCGAACCACCAACCGCGACGCGACGGGCGGCGTTCCTGGCCGCTTGGTTTGGATCAGTATAGCCTGAAACCCGCCGCGCTGTACAGAACACTGGCGCAGGTTGGCAGGCCTTCAGCCTCCGGCGGGCAGCTACACCAGCACCGTAAACGTCGACTCCGTCCGCTCCACGGGGCGGTAAAGCGTGTCGCGTTCCACCGGCTCACGTCCGGCCTTGCGGATCAGTTGCAGTAGTTCGGCGCGCCGCAGTCCCTGGGTGGTGGTGGCGCCCGCATCGTGGTAGATGCGCTCCTCCACAATCGTGCCGTCGATGTCATCGGCGCCGAAGCGCAGCGCCACCTGCGCAATCCGCGGCGTCATCATCACCCAGTAGGCCTTGATGTGCGGGATGTTGTCCAGCATCAGCCGCGCCACGGCGATATTCTTTATGTCCGCGAAACCGGTGGTCTTGCCGATGTGCTGCAAGGGGGTGTTATCGGGGTGGAAGGCCAGCGGGATGAAGGTGACGAAGCCGTGGGTTTCGTCTTGCAGTTCGCGCAGGCGCACCAGGTGGTCGGCGCGGTCTTCCTCGTTTTCGATGTGGCCGTAGAGCATCGTGCAGTTGGAGCGCAGCCCCAGACGGTGCGCCTCGCGGGCCGTCTCGATCCATTCCCGGCCGTCGATTTTGTGGTCGCAGATAATCCGCCGCACGCGCTCATTGAAGATCTCCGCCCCGCCGCCCGGCAGAGAATCCATCCCCGCGTCGCGCAGCCGCTCCAGCGTTTCGCGCGCGGTGATCCTGGTGCGCCGCGCCAGGTAGGCAATTTCCACCATCGTGAAAGCCTTCAGGTGGACTTGCGGGAAGCGCTGTTTGAGGCCGCGCAGCATCTCGCAGTACCAGTCCAGGGTTAGCTCGGGATGCAGCCCGCCCACTATGTGGAACTCCGTGACCGCTTCGCTCCAGCCTTCGCCCGCGCGATGCCAGACCTCCTCGAGCGACATGGTATAAGCTTTGGGATCGCGTACGCGCTTGCCAAACGCGCACAGCCGGCAACTCGCCACGCAGACATCCGTGGGGTTGATGTGGCGGTTGACGTTGAAGTAGGTTTTGTCGCCGTGCAACCGCTCGCGCACCAGGTTGGCCAGGTAGCCCACCGCCAGCAAATCCTGGCTGCGGTAGAGCGTCACGCCGTCCTCGAAGGAAAGCCGCAGGCCGGCCTCGACTTTGTCGCGGATGGCGTCGAGGCGCCGGTCTTCGAAGGTTACAGGCATGGCCATGGCAACTTCACAATTTAGTACCCAGAAACATATCCGCCGCCCAGAACAAAAAGAATAGCACGCTCACGTAGCCGTTCATGGTGAAGAAAGCCGCATTGACGCGCGACAGGTCGTGGGGTTTCACCAGGTGGTGCTCGTAAAGGAGCAGCCCGGCCACGGCCACGATTCCAGCGATGGCCAGCGCGCCCAATTCCAGCGAAACGACCAGCGCGGCCAGGCAGGCGATCATCAGCACGTGCAGAGCCTGCGCCACCCGCAAGGCCCCCGCAATCCCCAGCGCGCGCGGCAGGCTGAAGAGGCCCTCGGCGCCGTCGAAGTCGTAATCCTGGCAGGCGTAGATGATGTCGAAACCGCCGGTCCACAGGGTCACCGCGGCGGTCAGCCACAGGATGCGCGGGTCCAGCGATCCGCGCACCGCAATCCAGGCGGCCGCCGGGGCGATGCCCAGGCTGAAACCCAGGACGAGGTGCGAAAACGAGGTAAAGCGCTTGGTGAAGGAGTAAAACAGGACCACCACCAGGGCCACCGGCGCCAGGTGCAGGCAGAGCGGGTTCAGCATCCAGGCCGCTGCAAAAAACAACACCGCCGCGCCCGCCACAAAAGCCCAGGCGAAGGCTCGCGTCAGCAGGCCGGCGGGCAGGTGCCGCGTGCGGGTACGCGGGTTGCGCCCGTCCAGCGAGGCGTCCACCAGGCGGTTGAAAGCCATCGCCGCGGAGCGCGCCGCCACCATGGCCACCACGATCCAAACCAGCTTCCAGGCCGCCTCGCGCCAGGTTACGCCCCCCTGCCGGACGGCCAGCAGCGCGCCGGTCAAGGCAAATGGCAGGGCGAACACCGAGTGCTCGAACTTGATCATCTCCAGAGTTAGCACCAGGCGTTTCCAGATCATGAGCGAATCTATCCATTTTAGCGCCCGGCTTTGGTTACAATGGGAATCGCCCGGGGCGGGCGCGCAAGGAGAAGGAGCCGGGAGCATGCTGCAAGCATCCGCATTAACGGACAAAGGCTGTGTCCGTTCTAACAATGAAGACTACTGCCGGGTGGATCCGGATCTCGGGCTGTTTGTCCTGGCCGACGGAATGGGTGGGGCCAAAGCCGGAGAGCACGCTTCCCGCCTGGCCGTGGAAACAGTTGCCGAAACCGTTCAGGAAGCCCAGCGGCGCGATTCCCAGGTGCTTCTGGCCGCGGTGGAGGCGGCCAACCGGCGGGTGCTTCAGGCGGCCCACAGCGATCCCAGCCTGGAGGGTATGGGCACCACCCTGGTGGCGGCCCTGGAGGTCGATCCCGGCCTGTCCATCGCCAGCGTCGGCGACAGCCGCGCCTACCTCCTGGATGACGATGGCTTCCGCGTAATTACCGATGACCAGACCTGGGTCAACGAGGTGGGCCGCCCGCTGGGCCTGGATGAGGAGAGCCTGCGCAATCATCCCATGCGCCACGTCCTCACCATGGCTATCGGGGCCAGCGCGCCGCTCACCGTCAACTATTATTCGGTGCCCCTCAAAACCAGCGCGCTGGTGCTGATTTGCAGCGACGGCTTGCACGGCGTGATCGATCCGCCCACGCTGGAGCGGATTCTGCGCGACGGCTTCAATGGCGAGTCGCTGGAAGATGCCTGCCACCAGTTGATCGACGCCGCCAAGCAGGCCGGCGGTCCCGATAATATTACCGTAGTGTTGATCCGCAAAGCCGCTTTGGATGGGTCCAACCCTCTACAGGAGGCAGCGCCGGAATAAGGATCGAGTTGCCGATAAAGCCATTACCAGCCTGGCTGGCGTTCACCGGGCTGCTTGGAACCCTGGCGGCGCAGACTCCGCCTACGAAGCTGCAATTTGAAGTGGCCTCCGTGAAGCCGACGGCCGAAGGCAGTGGCCCGGGCGGCCGGTTCCCGCAGATGCGGGCGCTGATGCGGAGTATGATGTCGCCCGGTGCGATTCCCACCCCGGATCCGGGACGCGTCCGCATCGAGAACTGGCCCTTGCTGGATTTGATTGCCGCCGCTTACAGCGTGCGCGCGGCCCAGGTGTCCGGCCCATCCTGGCTTTCGGAGCAGGGCTTTGACATCGAGGCCAAGGTTCCCGCGGGCACGCCCACGGAGCAACTCAACCAAATGCTCGAAACGCTGCTGGAGGAGCGCTTCGGCCTCCAGGCGCACCGCGAGAGCCGCACCCAGGCGGGTTTTGCGCTGGTGGTGGGGAAGAATGGGCCCAGGCTTAACCCCGCCGAGCCGGTGCCCGAGTTTCCCAAGGATCTCAGCCCCGAAGAGCGCCAGGACCGCATGAAAGAGCAAATGGCGCAGGCCTCCAAGCGCCTGGACGAGGCAATGCGAAACGGCGCCATGAGGCCCGTGGGAAACAGCGCGCATTGGCCCGCCGTCACCACCGCGGAACTGGCTAGCGCACTGGTCCGCTTCGTACAAGCCCCAGTGGCCGATATGACCGGATTGACCGGAAAGTACAGCGTCACCGTGAGGACTTACCCGGACACGCCGGACGAACCTGGCCAGACGATTTTCGACGCCGTCGAGAAACTCGGGCTGAAGCTGGAAGCGCGCAAAATCACCGTGGACCAGGTGGTAGTGGACCAGGTGAATAAGATGCCCACGGCCAATTAATATTCGCTCAGTGCGGACTCCCCCTTGACACCGCCGGCCGCTTGCGCTACGCTGTGTAGCGCTACAATGTTTAACGCACGCAAACCCCTCAGCTCCCTCGAACACCTGGTCATGGAAATCGTCTGGGAGCGCCGCTCGGCCACCGGCGAAGATGTTCGCGCGGCGCTCGCCGATCGCCATCCGATGAAGGAATCCACCGCCCGCACGATTCTCAAACGCCTGGAGGAAAAGCGCTACGTGCGCCACCGCGTGGACGGCCGCACGAATGTCTACACCGCCACGGTGGCGCAGGAAAATGTGGCCGCGCGGGCGGTCCGCCAGATCATCGAGCGCTTCTGCGGCGGCTCGGTGGAAGCCCTGCTGGTGGGGATGGTGGATAACGACGTGGTGGATGAGCGCGAGTTGCAGCGCTTTGCGCAACGCATCGCCCGCCGCAACCGGGGAGAGATGACCAACCGCGAGGAGAAATGATATGGACTTCGCGTCCGCTCTACTTTCGTTCCTGGCCGGCGCCACCGCGCGCTCGCTGGTTTGGGCCCTTCCGCCGCTGCTGGTGGTGGAAGCCTGGCGTACGAAATCGGCCGAGGCGCGACATGCCGTGCTGCTGGTGCTGACCGCCGGCATGCTCGCCCTGGCGGTGCTCCCCGGCCTCTTGCCGCCGATTCCCGTGCCCGTGCTGCGCTCCGCTCCGGCGCCTCCGCCGCTGCCCGTGCTGCCCGTCCCGGTGGGCGCAGTGGAGCACGCCCCGGCGCCGGTGGCCCCTTTGCCGCCGGTCTCCGCCCCCCTGCTGCCGCGACTGCTGGCCGCCGTCTACCTCGCCGGCCTGGCCTTCTCGCTCGCGCGCTTGTGCTTCGGCATGTTCCTCACCCGCCGCCTGCTCGCCGCCGCGCGCGCCATTCCCAGCGCCCTGAGTCCCCGGGTTTACGAATCCTCGTGGATTTCGGTGCCGCTCACCGTGGGATGGCTCCATCCACGCGTCCTGCTGCCCATCGGCTGGGAGCGGTGGGAGCTGGTCAAGCTCGACGCCGTTTTGGTCCACGAGCGCAACCACATCCGGCGCGGCGATTGGGCCATCGCGCTCCTGGCTGCCGTCAACCGGTCGCTGTACTGGTTTCACCCTCTGGCCTGGTGGCTGGAGCGCCGCCTGGCCACGCTGGCCGAGCAGGCCTGCGACGATGCCGCCCTGCTGGCTCTCGGCAAGCGCGAATCCTATGCCCAGGCCCTCCTGGATATGGCCACGGCAGTCCGCACCAACCAGGGCCGCCTGGTCTGGGACGCCATGGCCATGGCGAAGGGAAAGGAAGTGCGCGCGCGCATCGAACGCATCCTCGACGAGAGCCGCCAGATTCCGCGCGCCCTCACGCGCTCCGGATGGCTCCTGCTGCTGGCAGCCGGACTGCCGCTGGTCTACTTCACCGCCGCTCTCCGCCCGGTTCCCGCCGCGGCGCAGGAACAGCCCCCCGCGGCGATGGCCGATCTGCTCAAGGCCCGGCCCGATCTCACGGCCGCCGATGCCGCCCAAATCGAGCAATACCTGGCCGCCCACCCGGACGACGTGGAAGCCCGCACCCGCCTCATCCTGTACTATTCTTCGAGCCGCCAGAGGGAACCGCGCCTGGGCCACATTTACTGGCTGATCGCCAACCATCCGGAATCGAGCCAGACCGCCGACGTGTCCCAGGGCATCCGCCCGGGCGACAACCCCTCCAATAACGATGCGGATTACCAAAGGGCCGCCGCGCTATGGCGCCAGCAGGCCGCCACGCATTCTTCCGTGGAAGCGGTGCTCCTCCACGCAGCCGCCTTCTTTGCGCAGCGAGGCGGCGACCCCAACGAGGCCGAGCGGCTCTTCCGCGATGCCCGCGCCATCCATCCGTCAAGCGCCGCCGCGGCGGATGGTCTCGCCCGCCTCTATGCCACCGCCATTCTGGGCGCCGCCGGCGACCCCGGAATTCCCAACGACAATCCCGCGTTCGCCAACCGCGTCCGCGGTGAAATCGAAACCAACAGCGATGGCCTGCTTCTGCAAATGACCGGCTCGCAACTGGTCGCCGCCACGGCCGATGTTACGGACCATCCTCTGCTCCTGCCCGCAAGGGAACTCGGCGCCCGTCTGCTGGCCCAAGGCGCCAAACTGACGGGTCCCATTCTGGCCTGGCGGATTCCCCCGCCGGAACCGGCCGCCTTGGCCCCGCGCGAGCCATCGCCTGCCGCGGCGCCGGCCCAGGCCCAAATCGTGCTGCGCGGACCCGATTTATCCCCGGCTCCCGAACCGCAGTCCGCGGCCCAGGCACTCTTTCCTGATTTGCCGCTCCTCTCGCCGCGCCCCACCCCGGTTTCCACGGTCGATCCGACTTATCCGCCCCTGGCCAGGCAGGCGCGCGTTCAGGGCACTGTCAACCTGGCGGTGGCGATCGATACCAACGGCCACGTAACCAGCATCAGGGTGTTGCGAGGACACCCGCTGCTGATCCAGGCCGCCATCGACGCGGTCAAGCAGTGGGTCTACCCGCCGGTTTCCGAAGCCGGCGCCTTCGTGGAACGCGTGAATTTTGTCCTGCCGCCGCTTACCCAGGCGGGGCAGCCGCTCCCGGCCGGGAACTTGGTTTCCGGGAAGACCAAGACGTTCGTCTTCGGCGCGCAGGTGACCGTCGAGAGCATCCAGATGGGTGGCCAGGTGCAGGGCATCGGGCTGGTCAAGCAGGTTGACCCGGTTTATCCGCCGCTCGCCGCGCAGGCGCATATCGAAGGCACGGTGACCCTGAATTTCCTGATTGACCAGGATGGCACGGTGAAAAACCTCAGCGTGGTCGAGGGCCACCCGTTGCTCGTGCAGGCCACCCTGGACGCGGTGAAGCAATGGGTCTTCCAGACCAACGACCGCAACGGCCAGCCCGCCGAAGCATCCGGCACGGTCACCATCCGGTTCACACTGCAACACCGGGGAAATTAGGGCCGCTGCCCCTCCAGTTTCAGGATCATCCCCGCGTCGGTGGCCATCCAGAGGTTGTCGCCGTGGCCCGCCAGAATCGCCCGGCTGGCCACCGCGCGATAGTCTACATTCATTTCTGCCCACACGGACATATCCGTGCTGCGCAGCACCTGCACCTTGCCGGGAACTACCTCGTGGATCTGTCCGGTCACCTCGGCGCCCGCCAGGTAGGCCGTGCCGTCCGGGGTGAGCCACACATCAGTGACATCGAACTTCTTGTCCTTGTATACCGTTTCGCTCTTGCCAGAGTGCCAGTTGATCTGTTTCACCTCCGCCGGCACAGCGAAGGAATTGGAATACTCGATCAGCCCCAGCCCGTTGCCGTCCGGAAGCAGGCGCACCTTCGAGATTTCCCCGAACAGCGACGATGCGCTGGCCCGCCAACTCTCTCCGCCATTGTGCGTCGAGAGCGAATAGGAAAGGTGCGGCGTGTCGCGATGCCGCATGGCCTCCGCCGGATCCATCCAGTCGGGATACTGCTGCTCGCTCCGCTCCGGCGGGATGTTCAGCCCGCAGATGATGCCATCGCGCGCGGTGGGAAAGGCGATCCAGTTATAGACGCTGAAGTTCGGGTCGCCGGGCGGTTCGGCGGCGGCATCCACGGGCTTCCAATGCTCCCCGCCGTCCACGGTCTCGATCACCTTCTTCTTGAGCCCCACGCCGAATCCGTGCTTTTCGTCCAAAAACAGGACTCGCAGCAATTCGGCCGGCGGCTTGGTCATCCTGCGCCAGTTGCGCCCCAGTTCCCTGGAAACCCAGAGACCCTTTTCGGTCACCATCCAGCCCAGCGAATCGTTGAGGAACGAAATCGAAATGGGGACCTCCGAGAGGTCGCTCTTCGTCCAGTGCGCGCCTCCGTCGGACGTCACCAGCGAGACGGGCTTGCGGCTTTTGCCTTCCACAATCACTCCCACCGCCACGCCGTTCGTGGCTGTGGGAAACTGCAAGTCGCTGATCGCCAGTGTGGATTTATCTTCGTCGTAAAAATACTGCACGCGCCAACGCTGCTCGTTCTGGGACGGCGCCGCCACTGAAAATGCCAGCAGGCCTCCCAGCAGGACAACCAATCGCAAATTCACCGAATTCACCCTTATTGGCCTATTCCTTCATCTGCACGGGTCCGGAGGAAAGCACCAGTTCCACATGATTGGCGCTTTCCACGGCCGTCGGCGCCATCCGGGCCAGCACCAGCACGCACCCCACCTGCTCCCCGACCGTGGTGAGCACTTCCATTTCGCTCCCGGTGTGCTGATGAGGGGACCGGTGCTGCACGTTAATCACCCCCACCACCCGGTTGCGCGCGATGACCGGCGCCGAAAGGAAGGCCTCGTAGCTGTCTTCTTCCAGTTCGCCGAATTTCTTGAACCGCGGATCTTTGTAAGCTTCGCGCGAGATGGCCAGCAGGCGCCGCTCGCGCGCCACCCAGCCGGTCAGCCCCTCGTTCCAGCGCAGTCGCAGCTTGCCAATCGTGGAAGGGTGCGGACGGTTACTGGCGCACAGCACCAGGTCTTCGGCGTCCAGCAGATAGACCAGGCAGGAATCGCACCCCGAAAACTCCACGATCAGCGACACGATCCCTTGCAGCACTTCCTGCAGGCTCATCTCCCGTACCATGAACCGGCTGATCTTCTGAAAGAGCTGTAACTGCTCTTCGGTCCGCTGGAGCCGCCCCTCGAGATCTTTGGCTTTCGGCATCAGCTTTATTATAAGTGGGGACCGGGCGGATGGCGGCGCTTGGCAGCGCCTGCGAGCGTGCCGTGACCATGGAAGGACCGATGTAAGCCGCCGCCGGGCACGGTGCGCGCTGTCCGTATGTTACCGTCGTAGTAACAGATCGGGACCACATGGATCAAGGCCCGCCAAGCAGCCTGGTTACCTGGAGCGTTCCGCAGTGTCCCTTTTCGATCGAGTGCTCCGCCAGAGTGCTGGACGAGATCCGTCTGAGCGTCCTCGACGCCTTCTTTTCCCTGCCGCGGGGCGGGGCGGAGATTGGCGGATTGCTGCTGGGAAGCTACTCCCCCGGGCGGCTCTCCGTGCTGGGGTACCGGCCGCTCGAGTGCGAGCACGCCTTTGGCCCGTCTTTCACCCTCTCCGAGCGCGATTATGCCCGGCTGCGGGAATTGTTGGCGGCGTCCCAGGCCCATCCCGGCGAGCCGCAGCCGGTGGGTTGGTACCACTCGCATACCCGCAGCGAAATTTTCCTCTCCGACGTGGACCGCGAGATCCATGACCGCTTTTTCGCCCAGCCGTGGCAGGTGGCGCTGGTTCTGAAGCCGCACGCCTTCCAGCCCACCCGCGCTGGCTTTTTCTTCCGCGATCCCGAGGGCCACATTTACGCCGAAAGGAGCTATCAGGAACTCCTGCTCACCGCGCTGCCGCTGCCGCCGGAGCCTCCGCCCCGCCCTGCGGCGCCGCCCGCGTCCGACCCCCCGCAGCCTCGCCTCGCGGTTCCGCGTACCCCGCCCGTTGCCGCGTCATCGGAGCCGTCCGTTGCCGCGAGGCCCGCATCTCTCGCGCCGCCAATCGGTGCACCACTCGCACCCCCGGTCGCCGGCTTGCATCGCCCGCCGCCGCCGGCCGCTACTTCATTGACCACCCCTCCCACCGCGTCTTCACCCGCGCCGCCCATCGCCGCATCGCCGACGCCGCTGTCCGGTGCACCGATCGCGCCGCCCATCGCCGGTTTGCACCGCCCGCCCGCCCCGCCTATCGTCGCGTCGCCTATCGCTGCCTCGCCCGCCCCGCCCGCC
>JASHSS010000519.1 GCA_030038565.1 Bryobacteraceae bacterium | reverse complement strand
AGGTCGCGAGCCATCGCCGGACTCGCTCTGCCGCAACTCCGGAGTGCGCAACGCCACCGCGGGTTTCCAAAATGAGCTTCGTAACGAGTAAGGCACCGCTTTTGACCTTTTCGGTTTCATACTCCCAATGCATGTATCGGCAGCTTTAGCAAAAAGACTAGGGTCTAGGAGAAATATCTTTTCAATCTCAGCCCTTTACTACGTAACCCATCCTTCGCTCCGCCTTCCCCGGCCTCTTCCGCGCCATCCACCCAGTCCGCAAGTTGACGCCTTCCAGGTATTCAGCTCCGATTAAACTTTCCGAAGCAGATGAGACTTTCTTGACCCTCCCGCCACTCAATCAGCAGCCATGCTCCGATCGTGTTCTCTCTGCTTGCTGGTAGCGGCGTGCCTCGGGCCCCCGGCCGGCCTTGCCCAGCCCGGCCCGTACCGCATCGAAACCGTGGCGGGCAGTTCCAATATCGGCGACGGCGGACCTGCCACCTCCGCCCAAATCACCAATATTCAGGGAATTGCCCTGGACAGCGCCGGCAATCTCTACCTCACCGATACCGACAACGCCCGCGTCCGCAAAGTCGCCGCCAACGGCACAATTACCACCCTCGCCGGTACCGGCGTGGCTGGATTCTCGGGCGACGGCGGCCCGGCCACCTCCGCCCAACTGAATCTGCCCTACGGCCTGGCCGTCGATAGCACCGGAGCCGTGTACGTCGCCGACCTGGGGAATAACCGCGTCCGCAAGATCACCCCGGGCGGGACCATTTCCACCGTTGCGGGAAACGGCGCCATGCTCTCGGCGGGCGATGGAGGGGCCGCCACCGCGGCTTCCCTGATGAGCCCCCGCAACCTCGCCATCGACGCCTCCGGTAATCTCTATATCTCTGAATTTGATGGACATCGCGTCCGCGAAGTGGCCCCCACCGGGACCATCACGACGATCGCCGGCACGGGCGTGGCGGGCTACAGCGGCGACAACGGCTCCCCCACCCAGGCGCAATTGGCCTATCCGGCCGGCCTGGCCTTCGATTCCGGCGGCTCCCTCTACATCGCCGATTCCGGCAATAACCGCGTGCGGCGGATCATGGCGGGCCTGATTGCCACCGTAGTCGGGGCGGGCAGCACCACCCTGATGACCCCGGTCGCCGTGGCCGTGGGCAGCAATGCCACCGTCTATGTGGCGGATTTCAACCCCGAGGTTCACATGCTCACGGCCAGTGGCGGCTGGAGCGTATTTGCCGGAACCGCATCGCCCGGCTTTTCCGGGGACGGCGGCCCCGCCACTTTGGCGCAGCTCACCCAACCCCGCGACCTGGCCCTCGACAAAAGCGGCGATGTCTTCATCGCCGATGGCGTACACGTCCGGAAAGTGAACAGCTCCGGCGTCATCCAGACCGTGGCCGGAGACGGCTACCTCAACGCGGTCGGCGATTTCGGCACGGCTACCAACGCCGTGCTCTACCAGCCGTCGGGCGTGAGCCTGGATACGCAAGGCAACCTTTATATTGCCGACACCGGCACCCAGCGCGTTCGCCAGGTGACCGCCGCCGGGGTCATCACCACCGTCGCCGGAACCGGCACCGCGGCCGCCTCCACCGACGATATCTCCTCGGTCACCGCCGCGCTCAATTTCCCCATGGGAGTGGCCGTGGATTCCAGCGGCAACCTGATCATCTCCGATACCCAGAATCAGCGCGTCCGCGAGGTGACCGCCGGCATCATCCAGACCGTCGCCGGCACCGGCGTGGCCGGCATGGGCAACGCCAATCAGCCGGCCTCCCAAACCCAGTTGAATAGCCCCAGGAACACCTGCCTCGCCTCAACCGGCACGCTGTACCTGGCGGATACCGGTAACCACCGCGTTCTCAGCATTTCCAAGACCGCCGTAATCACCATCGCGGCGGGCACCGGCACGGCCGGCTCGAGCGGCGATGGCCAGGTGGCCTGGCTGGCGCAGCTCAATCAACCGAGCGCCTGCGCCCTCGATTCCGCCGGCAATCTGTATATCGCGGATACCGGAAATAACCGCATCCGCAGGGTCACCGCGACCGGAATCATCAGTACCGTGGTGGGAACCGGCGGGGCCGGGTCGGCGGGCGATGCTGGCCCGGCCAACGCCGCGTTGCTGAACGCCCCGCGCGGCATCGCGCTCGACGGCAACGGCGATCTTTTTATCGCCGACACCGGAAACAACCGCATCCGGGAAGTCACCGCCGGTGGGGTAATCTATACCATTGCCGGGCAGGGCGCCGCCGGCTTCGCGGGCGATGGCGGCCCGGGCGCCGCGGCCCAACTGAACCAGCCGGAGGGAGTCCTGCTGGATGGCTCGGGCAACCTGTATTTCGCGGATACCGGCAACAACCGCGTGCGCGAGTTGCTGCCGGATTCCAGTTCCTCCAATACCACCCTGCCCGGCGGCCTGACCGTGGTGAATGCCGCCAGCCAGGTCTCCGGCTCGGTCGCTCCGGGTGAAATGGTGGCCATCCTGGGCACGAACCTGGGACCGGCCACGGGAGTCTCCGCGGTCTTCGATCAGCACGGCAACCTGCCCCAGTCTCTCGGCCAGGTAGAGGTGCAGTTCGATGGAGTGGCCGCGCCGCTGGCCTATGTTCAGGCCAGCCAGATCTACGTGCAGGTGCCCTATTCCGTATCGGGCCAGCTCAGCACCCAGGTGCAGCTTTCTTATCAGGGGCAGGCCGAGGCCGCCGTGGGCGTGCCGGTAACCACCGCCGCTCCCGGTCTTTACGCCGGCGCCGTGAACGCGGATGGCTCCTTCAATTCCCAGTTGTCGCCGGCCCTGCGCGGCTCCACCATCATCTTGTACTCGACCGGTGAAGGGCTTACCAATCCCGCCGATGTGACCGGGCAGGCCGCCGAGGCGCCTTGCCCGCAGCCGGTTCTTCCCGTCAGCCTGAAAATCGCGGGCGTGGCGGCAACCGTCGTTTCCGCCGCCAGCGCCCCGGGCGAAGTCGGCACGCTCCAGATCACCGCCACCATGCCGGCCGCAACCCTGGTGCCCTCGGGCGCGGTCCAGGCGGTTCTGACCGTTGGCACAGCGGCTTCTCCGCCCATCACGATCTGGCTGAAGTAGCGCCTCCTGGGCAGGCGCCGTCCCGTCGTAGACTGGGAAAGACGGTATGGCGCCCATCGCTCTCACCATTGCCGGATCCGATCCCAGCGGGGGAGCGGGCATCCAGGGGGACCTGAAAACCTTTCACCAGTGGGGCCTCTACGGCCAGGCCGTAGTCACCCTCATCACCGTCCAGAACAGTCTTCGCCTCTCGCGTGTGGAGGCGCTGCCGGCCGGCCTGGTTGGCGAGCAGATCGCCGCGCTGCTTGAGGATTGCCCTCCAGCCGCCGCCAAAACCGGCGCCCTGGGTTCCTCGGCCATCGTCGAAACCGTCGCCCGCATGGCTTCCACGTTCCAGTTTCCGCTGGTCGTGGACCCCGTGATGGCCTCCACTCACGGCCCCCTCCTGCTTCCCGCGGATACCATCGAGGCCCTCATCGCCTGCCTCCTGCCCCGCGCCGCGCTGGTCACTCCCAATCTGCCGGAAGCCGAAGCCCTCACCGGAATGGCCGTTCGCACCACCGCCGACATGCGCCTCGCGGCCTGCCGTTTGCATCAGATGGGCGCGCGGGCAGTCTTGGTCAAAGGCGGACACCTCGAGGGCGATGCCATAGACGTTCTGTTGGATAGCGCCGGATTCCGCGAATTCGCCGCCACGCGCATCCCCACGCGCCACACCCACGGAACCGGCTGCGCCTACTCCGCCGCCATCACCGCCGGCCTCGCCCGCGGCCTGGCTCTGGCCGATGCGGTGGCGCGCGCCAAAGAATTCATCAGCCAGGCAATCCGGACCAACCCCGGCCTCGGTCGCGGGGCCGGACCAGTCAATCATTTTGCGGAGGTGCCATGAAATTTCAGGAACTCTTAATTGCCGCCGTCCAGCGTGCCGAGATCCCCTTGCGCTTCGAACCCGGAGCCGAAGAGGCCGTTGCCAAGCCGGTCACCGAGGTGCTGCGGGCGTGGATCTCGGCCCACCTGCCGGAGCACGCCGAATCGGATTTCGACGCCGGCCGCCGCGCCCTCGCCGTCCAGTTGAT
The DNA here is from genome assembly GCA_030038565.1 of Bryobacteraceae bacterium. Classification (GTDB taxonomy): domain Bacteria; phylum Acidobacteriota; class Terriglobia; order Bryobacterales; family Bryobacteraceae; genus JOPF133. The sequence goes on along the minus strand of JASHSS010000519.1, from coordinate 14,420 downwards.
GGCCGAGTTGGATGGCGCCGCCGACCTGCCGGAGTAAGCCGAACCCCTCAGGCTCACCCTCTTCTTCTTGGCGAAGCTTAGCGCCTTCGCGGCTTGGCGCGAGCCGTCTTTCGCGTTCTTCGCTTTCCGCCCATCGCGCCGGCCCCCCGAAGCCGGAACGCCCGTTCCCCTCGGGTCGGTGGCCCGGCGCCTCCGCGTCCCCTTATCGAATCGTGTAGACCGAGCGATTCGGCGACACCCGCTCCACGGTCAGGGTCGCATTGCCGCGCTTTTCGGGCGCTGGACCGGCGGCCGGAAGCGGCGTCTTCTGCTCGATGGTCAGGGCGTTTTCCGATAACCGCACCGTGCGGCTCCAGCCCTGGCCCGTGAACTCGACTCCGTCCTCGGTCACCCGCCCCTCCACCGGCCCCGACCCGGCCAGCGCTCCCTGCTCCGGCAGAAAGTTCACGTTGGCTTGCTTGGAGGTGAACTCCATCCACCGGCCGCCATCCTGGGATGAGAAGACCGCCCGTACTTTAGCCGTTTCCAGCACCCACTCCGGCGAGCCGTCGCCGTCCAGGTCGGCGCTCCATACCGCCGTGCGCCCGCGCGGAATCAGCAGCAGGCGCATGGGCAGGTCTTCGCTAAACCCCGGTGACGAGGGCGAAGTCACGTGCAGCCGCCACTCGCGCAGGCCGGTCACCCCCTCGTCGGCGAACACATGCAGGGCCAGGCTGCGCTCGTCCACGGCTCCCACGCTGATTTCGGTCTTGGACGGGAAGAAATCCAGACCCTCCCCCGAGGCCTCCAGCCGATACGTCTGAATCCCCGGCGAATTGTTGCGCAGCGAAATCTCCAGGCTGCCCCCGGCTTTGGGATCGCCGGTCGCTATAGGAGGCTCCGGCGTCAGCTCGGTCTCCGACCCAAAGTGCAGCGCCATGGCTTCCACCAGCCTGATCGAAACCGGCCGGAAAAGTTGCAGCCGGGCGCGCCCCAGCAGGAAGCCGTCGGCTTCAATCGCCAGGTTGGCCCAATCCCCGTGCACCGCCTCCCCCGGAACGTTCACCTCGTAATCGATCTGGTTCGGCGATTGCACCTTGGCGACCGCCGTGTAACCGTCCGGCAGCCGCAGGCGCGACCGGTTGGCTACATCGGGCGAGGAATATGTCGTCGAGATGGTGTTCTTCTGCCCGATCACCAGCCGCTTGGCCTCGTCGAAAAACGCCGAGGTCTCCGGCTCTTCGATGGCGATGCCGACCCGCACGTGGTGGCCGGCCGCCTTGCTGGCCGGTATCGGAAGGCGCGCCCGGAGGGTCTTATCGTCCCAATCGAAATCCGTCGGTATGCCCCCGGCCAGGTACGGACCCACCGGTTTGCGCGCCAGTTGCAGGATCACTTCGCCCGCCACCGGCGCGGCGAATTCCATCGCCAGGATGCCGTTTTCGAATTCGATCGCCAGCAACTCCGCGGTGGCATACACCACGTGCTCCACGCTCGAGAAATTCGAGCATTCGTGGCACATCCCGTCCGGCCCGATCGAAACCGCCAGCGGCAGCCACAGCGATTCGCCCGCCGGCACCATCACCTGCGGGATGACCGAAGGCTTCCCCGTCACCGGATCGAGCACCCGCAGATCGTCGTGGAAGGCCACAGCCGAGCGGTTGGAGATCGCTGCCACGGAGGCCACCGGCGAGGTCATCTCGCGCAGCGTGACGCCGTCCGGCAGTTTACCGGCCAGGGGTTTGGGCGCTACCGCCGGCTGCAGCGCGGCCACCAGCGGCGCCCAGTTGTGCAGCAGCGCGGCCGTCCGCCGCAGGGCCGCGATGGCGGGCCGTTCATCCCCGCTCAACCCCACCGCCCCCTTGCGCAGAAAGGCGCTTCCCGGAGGAGCCCAGCCCGCCGGATAGAGCTGGTCTTCCACATCCGTCCACAGCAGCGCCCCCGCGCCGCCGCTGCCCGAAATCGCCGCCCGGCTGGCCTCCAGCGCGTGCGGATCGTTGGCCGAAACCGTCTTCACGGGCGCCGGCGGAGCTTCCGCATCGATCTCCAGCGCGCGCCCTTCCACGTAGGCGATGGGCCCGCCGTGGCTGGCCGTCTGGGTCACCAGCAACTGCGCCAGCTCCTTGAGCCAGGCCCGCCGCGCAGCCGCATCGGCCACCGCCGGAATCCCCTGGTCCCGCCATCGCGCCACCGGCGGCAAGGGACGCACCCAGGCCAGCAGGTTCAGCCGGCGCAACAGCCGTACGAAACCCACCAGGTCGCGCCGCGGACTGGTGCGGCCGGTGAAATCGTAATCGCCCGGCCCAACCTCGTGCCAGTTCCAGGGAATCGAAAACTCCACCGTGCGCACGCCCACCGCCTTCATCCACACCAGTTCGCGCTCCCATAGCGCGCGCGGGTAAAGATAATAAGGAAACTCCACCGCCTGCACGTACTCGTGCGGCGGCGTGGCGGCCTGCGCGGTCGCGCCGCCCGCCGCGCCCATCAGCAGCGCGGCCAGTGTCAGACGGCGCATCGTCCGGCGCCCGCTCAAAGCTGGCGCGCCTTTCGCACCCGGAAATCCTCCACCAGCGGCATCCGAATCACGGTGCACATTTCGAACAGCCGCGAGCGCGCCCTCGGCCCGATCTGTTCGGAAAGAATCCGCCGGTACTCGGGCTTGTCCAGCGCCACGTTCTTCTGCACTACCGAGCTGCCCGCATCCCCGTCCGGCACGTTGGTGGTCGCAATCAGGGGCTTGCGGTTGTTGCAGCGGTAGGTGATGATCGCGGTGATCGTGTCCTCCACCCAGTCCGACCCGCGATGCGCGCCCAAATCGTCCAGCAGCAGCACTTCCGCGTCCAGCGCCACCCGGTAAGCCTCCTTGTCTGTGGAATGGGAGGACTCGTCGAAGCCCGCGCGAATGCGGTCCAGCAGGTTCTGATAGTCGCAGAACAGGCATTCGAAGCCCTTTTCCAGGATCTTGCGCGCCGTGGCCACCGCCAGGTGCGTCTTGCCGGTGCCCGGTTCTCCGATCAGCAGCAGGCCGGGCCGCGCCTCGTTCGGAAAGTCCCGCACGTAATTGCGCACCGACATCAGGACATTGGTCAGGTCGCGCCGTGCGATCGGATTATCCGGCCCAGGCACTACAAAGTTGTCCAGCGAGGCGTTCCGGTAAAGCGGTGGAATCTGTGCGCGTTCTTCCAGGCGGCTGGAACGCCCCTGAAAGCGGCACTCGCAGGGCTGCGCGCTGGACACGTTGGCGTTTTCCAGAATCAACCACCCCACTCCGCCGCACTTGGGACAAACCGCCTCGGTATCCATCGCTTCCATTATCTGCCAGACGGGCGGGAAGGCGGCGCGGTTGCGGGCCACCGTGCCGGCCCGGCCTGCCTGATTCCGCGTTCGTTCGGCCCCGCGGGCCGCCACCGCAAGCCGGCCATTGCGGCACACCCCCCACCGCCATTCACCAACAATCCCGCGAAATCTCCGCTTTCGCTTCAAGACTTTAACCTCCGAAACCCCCTTCCTCCTCCATCCCCCGTGCGACCCTGAAATCGGGTCCACACCCCCTTATGACCAAACCACAACCGCACCGCCCCGATGGCGCCCCCAGCCATCCCTCCACCGGTCCTCGTTCCACCGCCGGTAAGGCCCGCTCCTCCATGAATGCCCTGAAAACCGGCCTTTATGCCAGGTCCCTCATTATCCTCGGCGAAGATCCCGCCGCCCTCGCCGCCCTCACCGATGAGTACTTCCAGCGCTACCGCCCCGCCACCCCCGAAGAGCGCGACCAGGTCGATATCCTGGTCCGCTCCGTCTGGACCCTCCGCCGCCTCGCCGTCGCCGAAGCCCAGGTCTGGACCCACGAAATCGACACCACCTGCCAACTCAACCGGAATGCCCCCCTCGGCCATGCCTTCACCCGCTGCGATGTCACCCTCACCCGTCTCCAGCGCGCCGTCAATGCCACCCAGCGCAACTATCGCGACGCCCTCCACGAGATCGAACGCCTCCAATCCCTCGCTCCGCACCCCGATCCATCCCCGCAACCCGTTGAAATTGCACCGGCTACCTCCGCCACCGAGTTCGTTCCGTCAGCTTCCGTTCCGCCCCCACCTTCCCCGTCCGAGGCACCCCTCCCCTTCCACCGGCCCGGCTCCAACTGCTTTTTTACTCCCGCCGAACCGTATGTCAACAAGTACAAACAGTGCCCCTTCTGTTTTCCGGAGTCCGACGAGGGCTGAGAATGGCGCCCGGTCTTTCAGCCAGCCCGATTCCAACGCTCCTACTGTCCCGTGGCCAGCGACAGCGTGTATCCGCCGACGCTGTTGTAATAGCCGCTATAGGGTTCGGCCTTGGCCACTACGTAGTACGTGCCGGCCGGAAGTGCCTGTTGAATCGAGGCGCTGGCGGTGCCCCCGGAATCGCCCGTGGTGAGCACGTTCCCGCTCCCATCCAGCAGGATCAGGTAACCGCTGAAGGCCGTCGTGGTCAGCGCCAGGTTGGCCGTCGCGGCGGCGTTCAGGGTGAACCCGTAGATATCCGCGAAAGTGGAATCGGTGTACTGGCAGGAGGTGTAAGTGAGCGTCGCATTGACGCTCCCGCCGGCGGTCAGACCGGCCTGCGGGATGCAGAACGGCGGGCGCGGTCCGGCGGTCGTCCGCACATCCACCTCGTAATAGCCCCCCGCGGTCGTAGCGGCCGCGTTCGCCTGCAATTGATAAGTGCCCGCCGGCAGATACTCGATAATCAGCGGATCGCCGGGCGCGTAGCTGTTTTCGTCGCTGCGCAGGAAGTTGCCGGATGCGTCCGTCAGGGTCAGGTGACCATCCACCTGGCTCGAAGTCATCACCGCCAGCGCCACTCCGGCCTCCGGCAAGGTGAACTGATACAGGTCCAGCGGCTGGCCGTTGGCTCCCTGGCAACTGCCCTCTCCCAGATCCGCGATGTAGCCGCCGTTGCTGTCCACAGGCTGGATATAGGTGCAGGGTGTAACTGGCTGCGCCGTGAAGTTAGTGGTCAGTTGATAAGCTCCCGCCCCGGAAATAGCCGCGGCCGCCACCGTATAAGTCCCGGCCGGTAACTCGGTGGATAACTGGGTAGCTCCCAGGCCGGCGTCGTCCTCGTTCCGCAGAATCAGGTTGTCCTTGCTGTCCCGGAATGCCAGGCGGGTGGGAAAAGCCCCGGAGCTGATGGTCGCGGTGAGCGTACCCGCGGCCGGCAGGGTTACGCTGTACAAGTCCGTCAACCCCAGGCTGTAGTCGCGGCAGGATGCCGCGCCCAGCGTGCCCGTCAGCACGCCGGCCGGTGTGCCGCCGTTCAAAGCGCACGCCTGCGGCAGCCCCGCGGTGAACTGGTAGTTGAACGCATACCCGCCGCCCGTGCCCGCCGTGCTTACGATCTCCACCGTGTAGTTCCCCGGCGCGAGCTGCGTACGGATCTCGGCGATGCTCTGGGGCGCCGTGCCCCCGCCTCCCCCCGAATCCGAGGCCAGGAGGTTGCCGCTTTGATCCAACAGGTACAGCGTGGGGATGAAATCGGAGCTCGCCGCGCTCAGGTCCGCCAGTCCCGCCGCGCTCAGGCTGAGGTTGTAATAAGTGAAGTAAGTGAGCCCGCCGTCCGCCCCGGTCGCGGTGCAACTCGCATTCGTGACGGTGGAGTTGTCGCTGCCGCTGGCGGAGTAAGTCGCCTGCGGCACACACGTCTCGGTCGCGGCAGGTTGAAAGCTCGTGCTTACCTGGTAAGCGCCCGCCACGTCGGCGGTCGAAATCAGGATCTGGTAAGACGTCCCGGCATACACCGCCGCCTCGACCGCGCCACCCGATGCTACCGCCGTGCCATCCGCCTGCCGCACGATGATGACGGGGGTGAAGTCCGAGCTCGAAACCGAAACCGACAGCGTTCCCGATCCCAGGGTGGTCAGCGAGTAAGCCTCGTAGGCCGTCCCGGATGGCAAGCTGCATCCCGAAACTCCCAGCCAGCCCGCGATGCTGTCGTCGAGCCCTATGGAATCGAAATTGGCGCACACCATCCCGGGTTCCGGCGTGAACGAGGTCTGGATGGTGTACCCGCCGACTTGGCCGGGAGTCTGCCCGTTCACCAGCAGAAGGTAGCTGCCCGCCTCGATGGGTTGCTGAATGCTGAGGCCCGAGGCGATCTGCGCGCCCGATCCGTCGCGCAGGATCAGGAAGAGGTTGTTGGTGGTGTTGCCGAGGGCGATCTGGACGGCGCCGCGATCGGGCAGCACCAGCCGATAAGCCTGGTAGGCGGTGCCGTCGGAGAGCAGGCAACTGGAGGCGTCCAGCGACCCGGAAACCGTGGTCGAGGCCATCAGCCGCACTGGCGCGCAGTCCTGGCCATGCACGGCGGCGGCAAAGGCCGCCCACACCATGGCGATCGCGAGGCGCATTCCTCCCAGAGTAGAACACTTCGCGCACAAGCGCTGCTCACCGTCGGGCCAGCCGTCCCAACCGCGGGGTTCACCCCGCCGTCGTCCGCCCAAACCCGAGCCGCGGCCTCGCACCGCCATCGTCCCTTCAAACCCAAGTCCCGGCCTCGCCAAGCCGCCGTCCCCTCAAACCCGAGCCCCGGCCTCGCCCCGCTGTCGTCCCCTCATACCCGGGCCCCGCCCCTCGCCCCGCCGCCGTCCCCGCAAGCCCAGCCCCGCCCCTCGCCCCGCTCTCGTCCGCCCCAAACCCGATCCCCCCGGCCCTCTCCCCCGCGGCGTGGTATGAGTGGAAGTATGGTGCGGCTCGGGTTGCTGCTGCTGTTCAGTGCCTGCGCGGCGGCTCAGAACGGGCCCACTTTCACTCGCGATATCGCTCCCATCGTGTATCAATCCTGCGCGCCCTGCCACCACACGGGCGAGGCTGCGCCGTTCTCCCTGGTGAGCTACGCGGACTTGAAAAAGCGGGCCGGCCAGATTGCCGCCGTCACGCGCAGCGGCTATATGCCGCCCTGGCTGCCGCAAGCGGGCTACGGCGAATTCGCCGATGCGCGGCGCTTGAGCCCCCAGCAGATCCGGCTGATTGGCGCCTGGGTGGCCGCGGGAGCGCCGGAAGGGCCGCCTGGCGGTCCTCCCCCGCCGCACTTCGAAGCCGGTTGGCAAATGGGCGTCCCCGACCTGGTCCTGGAAGCGCCCGCGCCGTTTTCGCTCCCCGCCTCCGGCCCCGACGTCTTCTGGAACTTCGTCTTCCCCGTGAAGCTGCCCGCCACGCGCTACGTGCGCGCCATCGAGATCCGCCCGGGCGACCGCCGCCTCGTGCACCACGCCAACCTGCTGGTCGACCGCACGGCCTCGGCGCATCGCCAGGAAACCGCCCCCGGCAGCGGCTTTCCGGGCATGGAGGTCACCCTGCTGCGCAGCCCCTTCGACCCCGAGGGCCATTTCCTCTTCTGGAAGCCGGGCGGCGTGCCCCACGTCGAGCCGTCGGGCTTTTCCTGGCGCCTCGATTCCGGCGATGAACTGGTGCTCAACGCGCACCTGCATCCCTCCGGGAAACCCGAGCAGGTGCGGCCGGCCATCGGGCTGTACTTCACGGACCAGCCGCCGCGCCGCTTCCCCCTTCTGGTGCAACTGGAAAACGACGACGCCCTGCGCATTCCCGCCGGCGCACGCGATTTCGCCATCGCCGACGATTTCCGCCTTCCTATGGATGTCGAGGTGCTCGCCGTCTATCCGCACGCGCATTACCTGGGCAAGTTGCTGGAGGCCTACGCCACGCTGCCCGATGGCCAGCGCCGCTGGCTGATCCGCATCCCCGACTGGGACCCCAACTGGCAGGCCGTCTACTACTATCGCGAACCGCTGCGGCTGCCCAGGGATGCCGTCATTTCCATGCGCTACCACTATGACAATTCGGCCGCCAACGCGCGCAATCCGAACCAGCCGCCGCGCGAGGTGGACAGTGGCAACCAATCCACCGACGAAATGGGTCACCTGTGGCTTCAGGTGCTCCCGGCGGGAGCCGGCGACCGGCGCCTGGAGTTGCAGGAAGCCGTGATGCGCCACCGGCTGGACAAGCATCCGGACGATTTCTCGGCCCGCTTCAATCTGGGCGCGGTGCTGCTGGCGCGCATGAATCCGCCGGAAGCCGTGAGTATGCTGGAAACCGCCCTTCGCCTCCAGCCGGACACCGCTCCGGGGAATGCCGAGGCGCACAACATGCTCGGCGCGGCGTACACCCGCCTCGGCCGCAATGCGGAGGGGATCGAGCAGTTCCGCCTGGCGCTGCGGTTGAACCCTGGGCTTTCGGCGGCCCGCTTGAACCTGGCCAACGCGCTTTTGGATGCCGGCAAACTGGAAGAGGGAATCGCGGATCTGCGCCAACTCGACCAGGGGAGCGTCGAAGGCCAGGCGGGCAGCCTACGCCTGGCGCGGGCACTGGCCGAGAGCGCCCGCCATCTGGCCACTCACGGCGACTGGCGCGAGGCCGCCGCCCGTTATCGCGAGGCCGCCGCGCTGGTCCCCTCCGACGCACCCCTGCGCAACGAATTCGGCGAGCTCCTGATGGGCCACGGAGAGCTGGCCGAAGCCCTGGTGCAGTTCGAGCGCGCCCTGGCGATCGATCCGGCCAATGAAGAAGCCCGCCAGAACCGCGAGATGCTCCTCCGGCATCTGGGGAAATAGGGCCGCCGGTCTGGCATCATCGAAGGATGCACAATCCCGGCTTCGATCCAGGCCTTACCCAACAGTTCACGGCCCCGTTCCGTCGGGTCATCAACCGAGACGGCACCTTCAACATCCAGCGCCACGGCGTCACCTGGCGCGATTTCCACCCCTATCTGCTCCTCATCAACATGAGCTGGGCGGGCTTTTTCGCAACCCTGTTCCTGGGCTACCTGGTGACCAACTCGCTGTTCGCCGGCGGGTACTTTGCCTTGGGGCCGGGCCAGCTTGCGGGTGGCGATGCGGCTACCGCCGCGGGCCGCTTCTTGAACTGCTTCTTCTTCAGCGCCCATACGCTCACCACCGTGGGCTACGGCAATATCGCCCCGGCCACCCTGCAGTCCAACGTGATGGCGGCGTTCGAAGCGCTGGTCGGCGTACTGGGATTCGCGGTCGCCACGGGGCTGCTGTTCGGGCGCGTTTCGCGGCCTTCGGCGCGCATCGGGTTCAGCCCCCAGATGATTGTGGCGCCCTACCAGGAGGGCCACAGCCTGCAATTCCGGGTGGTCAACCGCCGCCGGAATTCCCTGGCCGAATTGCAGGTCAAATGCATGTTGATGACGGTCGATAACTCGGACGGGAGCGCCAAACGCACCTACACCCTGCTGAACGTGGAACGCCCCGAAGTGCTCTTCCTGGCGCTCACCTGGACCGTTGTCCACCCCATCGACCAGGACAGTCCGCTGTGGGGCAAGACCGCCCAGGACCTGGCGCGCCTTCAGGCCGAGGTGCTGATTCTGCTCAAGGCCTACGACGATACTTTCAGCCAGACGGTGGTCGCGCGGTACTCCTACCGGCACGACGAGATCGCCTGGGACAAGCGCTTCGCGCCGGCCTTCTATGTGAATGACAAAGGCGACCTGGTCTTGGAAGTGCAGAAAGTCGGGGAGACGGTCTAACGAAATCTTCTTGGCGCTACTTTCGTCTGAGCGTCTTTGCGAGACCCGCCTTCCTCATCCCGCCGGGTGCGGCGCGCCCCGAGGGCGCTTGGCCTGGAACGCCTTCACCGCTTCCCGGAACTCGGCGCTCTCGAACACCTCGTTGCGCATGCGCGCGGCGATTCTCCCGGCATCCGCCCAGTCCTTTCCGCGGGCTTCCCTCAGGAACTGCAGTCCCGTGCGGATGGCCGTGGGACTCCATCCGGCCATTACCCCGGCGACTTCCAGCGCGCGCGCCTGGGCATCCGCCGCCACTTCGTGCACCAGGCCGATCGAGCAGGCTCCGGCAGCGTCCATGGTGCGGCCGGTCAGAGCCATCTCCAGCGCCCGCCGCTCGCCCACCGCCAGCGCCACCGCGCGATGCACCAGGAAGGGCCACAAACCCAGCCGAATCTCCGTCAGCCCGAAGATGGCATCCTCGGCCGCGATCACGATGTGGCAATTGGCAACCACGCCCGAGCCGCCGCCCAGGGCCGCGCCCTGCACCGCCCCCACCAGCGGCTTCGAGAGTCGCGCTCCTAACGTGAACAGGGCCTCCTGGGCAGCCGTGATCTCCCCGGTGGTTTCCGGCGCCACTTCCGCCAGATCCATCCCGGCGCAGAAGGACTTGCCGCGCCCTTCGAGCACCACCACCCGCACGCCCTCGTCGTGGTCGGCCGAGTCCACTGCCTTCACCAACTCCCGGCACATCGCCGCGGTCAGGGCGTTACGCTTCTCCGGCCGGTTCAACACCACCCGCAGAACATGCCCCTCGCGGAGTACCTCGATCTGGCTCATAGCGTCTCCGGCGGCGCTTCGATTTCCAGCGAAAGCAGCGCCGCGCCGAAAGTCTTGCCTTGGGCGTCGGTGCGCAGCGAGACGGTCCCGCCGCCGCCCAGGGCCTGATGCAGCAGAAAATTGAGCGCCCCCAGGTTGGGCAGTTCGAAGCGCTCCACCGGCCCGGCAACCAGTTCCCCGAAATGCCGTTTCACGCGCTCGGCGGTGACCTCCGCCACCAGCAGCGGATAGTGCCGCGGATCCCAGGCAATCACCCCGATGTTGCAGGTATCGCCCTTGTCTCCGGAGCGGGTGTGGGCAACTTTGGCAAGTGGGATCTTCATAGCGCTATTCTGCCATGCCACGGGTGGGGGCAAAACGCGCAACCGTGAGTCTGGAAACCCAAGTCCGCGGATTCCCCCGGAAAGCCTCGACGGACATTCCTGCAGGAGCGCCCCGAGGAGTGCCGCGGCGCGAGCGGCATCCCCGCCGAAGGCCCGGAAGGGCCCCCCTAACTGGGGTACTGCGGCCTGGCCAAACCGCTCTCGATGCCCGATGGCCCGTGCCGGCGTGCCTGCCTGGTCTGGTAGGTTGCCGAAAATGGCCTGGAATCCGCCGCCCGGCAGGCGAATCGCCTGCCCCACCCGGCCAGGCATCAACCCGTTGCGGCGGCCGGTGGGGCAGGCATTCAGCCTGCCGAGGCCTCGTTCCGCGATCTCCTGGCCCGTGGTTTGGCCAGTAGCTTGCTTAGAGTTTAGGAGTCTTTTATGCCGATTTGGGCGATTGCGATTCTCTTGCTGGCCGTTGCGGCGGCCGCACGCGCCGGATTTGTCTGGCTGAAGTACCGCGGCGACCGCGTGATCGTGTGTCCGGAAAATCGTCAGCCCGCCGGGGTCGCGCTGGATGTCGGCCATGCCGTAGGCTATGCCATGGGCCACAGCGCCGATCTCTCGCGCTGGAAAGGCGATGGATTGAGGCTGGCATCCTGTTCCCGCTGGCCGGAGCGCTCCGGCTGCGGGCAGCAGTGCCTGTCGCAGATTCAAGCCGCTCCCCAGGATTGCCTGGTACGCCACATTCTCTCCACCTGGTACCAGGGCAAATCCTGCGCCTGGTGCGACCGTCCCTTCGATGAAGTGCAGTGGGACGTGCGCAAGCCCGCGCTGCTGGATGCGAACGGCGTCAGCCTGGAATGGAGCGCTATTCCGGCCGAACGCCTGCAAGAAGCCCTGGCGACGGCGCGGCCGGTGTGCTTCGCCTGTCACATGGCCAATACGCTGGTCCGGGAACATCCGGAGTTGGCCGTCAAGCGGTCCGTGGAGCCGGTAAAACATGCCGGCAAGTAGTTGAGATCTGGTCCTATCCGTGAAACGCCTACTCTTCTGCCTCGTACTGGCTGCGTTGCCCAGCCTGGGCGGAGAACGGCAAGCGTCGATTGCCCCTATTGCATTGTTTACGCAGTTCCAGGAGGAACCTTCCGCCGCCATTCGGGAGGCGCTCCAATCGGAATTGGAAACCATCATGAACCCCGTCGGCCTGCACTTCGATTGGAGATCCCTCAACGACGGGGACAACACCGCCACGGAACTGGTCGTGGTCACCTTCAAGGGCCGCTGCGATGTCCGCGGGATGCAGCCTTTGACGGTGATGCCGGGAGCCCTCGGCTGGACCCATGTGAGCGATGGCCTGGTGTTGCCTTTCAGCGAAGTGGATTGCTCCGCCGTCCGCGACTTCCTGCAGAGGCAACTGCTGGTCCGTTCCCCGGCCGAACGCGAGGAACTCTACGGCCGCGCGCTGGGGCGGGTATTGGCGCATGAGTTGTACCACGTGTTGGCGAGCACGGCCAGCCACGGCGCCTGCGGCGTCGCCAAATCCGGATACACCGTGTCGGACCTGCTCGCCCCCGACTTCATGTTCCAGGCAGCCGAGTTGCGTACATTGCTGCAGAGCAAGGTACACCAGGTGCTGGAACTGGCCGCCGCGATAGCGACAACCGCACCTTAGGGCCTCGATCTTTCCGGTGGCCGGCGGAGCGACTGCGGGGCGCCCGCGCCGCTCGTGCCCGGCCGGAAGTGTGCCCGGTCCAAGGCCCCGCGAGGCCCTGGTGAGGCGGGCCCTTGGCCGGCCCCGCCGTCTGAGGCGCCCACCCGCGTCCCGGCCGAATTCCGGCAGCCACCTGGGTATGCCCTAGCATCCGCGGCCCCACACCCGTCGCGCTCGATTATCATCGTACCTATGCGCCGTTCCGCAGTTCCCCGTCTCCTGCCTCTGTTTGCGCTGGCCGCCGCGGGTTGGTCCCAGGACCCCGTCATGCCGCACTCGGCTTTCGAACCGCCGGCCGCCAAAGCCGCCGCTTCGCTCGCCGCCAGCACCAAAGATTCGCCCCCCGACCTCCTCACCACCGGCGAAAAATCCGGCTGGAATGAGACCGCGCCCTACGCCGAAGCGGTGGAGATCTCGCACCGCCTGGAGCGCGCCTCCCGCCAGGTGAAGGTGCTGGAGATCGGGACCACCCCGGAAGGCCGTCCCCTGATCGCCCTGGTGGTTTCCAAGGACCGCGCCTTCACGCCCGCGGCCGCGGCCCGCACCAACAAAGCCATCCTCATGATTCAAAGCGGCATCCACGCGGGCGAGATCGAAGGCAAGGACACCGCCCTGATGCTGGTCCGCGACATGACCGTGAGCAAACGTTTCGCCGCCTGGCTGGACCACGCCATCTTCATCGTCATCCCGGTCTTCAACGTGGATGGTCACGAAGCCTTCAGCCCCTGGCACCGGCCCAGCCAGAACGGGCCGCAATCCACGGGCTTGCGGAATACCGCGCAGCGCCTCAATCTGAACCGCGATTACATCAAGGCCGACACGCCCGAAATGCGCGCCTGGCTGCGCATCTTCAACACCTGGATGCCCGATTTCCTGATCGACAACCACGTCACCGACGGCGCCGACTTCCAGTACGACGTCACCTGGGACATGGCCCGCAACCAGGACATCGCCGAACCCGCGCGCTCCTGGGTGCGCGACCGCTTCGTGCCGGAACTGGACCGGCGTATGGCGGCCGACGGCCACATGGTGGCGCCTTACGGCGCGCTGCGCAACGTCAACGGCAGGCGCGAGTTCTTCATGGAAGTCTTTACCCCGCGCTACTCGCACCTCTACGCCGCGGTCCAGAACCGGCCCTCGCTGCTGGTGGAGAGCCACAGCCTGAAGGCCGCCAAAACCCGCGCCTGGGCGCACTACGACATCATGCGCCACGCCATCGAAACCATCCTGCTCGATCCCGAGGCGCTGCGCCGGGCGGTGCGCGAGGCCGATCGCGAGATCGCCTCGCGGGCCGGCAATCCGGCCGCGCCGCCGGTCTACCTGGCCGGCCGGGTGAGCGACCGGAGCCGGCCGCTGGTGTACCACGCGCTCAAGATCGGTCCGTTCCAAAGCGAAGTGACCGGCGCCAGCGTCACCCGCTACCTGCCCGAACCGGACGACCTCGAGACCCGCATCCACGATGAAATCGAGACCACCCTGGAGGCGCGGATTCCGCTCGGCTACCTGATTCCCCCGGCCTGGAAGCAGTTGGCCGATATTCTCGAGTTGCACGGCGTGGAGATGGAGCGCACGCCCCAGCCGGTCGAGCGGGAGTTCGAGGTCTACCGCCTGAGCAATGTGAAGTACGACGCGCGGCCCAATGAAGGCCACATCGGGGTCAGTTTCGACGCCAAAATGGGGCGGGAAAAGGTGGCCTTTCCGGCCGGCTCGTATTGGGTTCCCATGAACCAGCGGCGCGCGCGGCTGATTCTTTCCATGCTGGAACCGGCGGCGCCCGATTCGCTGGCCCGCTGGGGCTTCCTGTACAGCATGTTCGGCGCCGGCGAAGGGGTGGGCGAGTATCTCTCCGAGCCTATCGCGCGCCGCATGATGGCCGATTCGCCGGAACTGCGCCGTCAGTTCGAAGCCAGGTTGGCCGCCGATCCGAAATTCGCCGCCGACCGCCAGGCGCGCCTCGAGTGGTGGTATCAGCAATCCAAGTATGAGCCTGGCGACACCGGACGCTACCCGGTAGCGCGGGTGTGGGAGAAGCCGTTCTAGCGGATCGCGGAAAGGGG
>JASHSS010000518.1 GCA_030038565.1 Bryobacteraceae bacterium | reverse complement strand
GTTCCTTGAAGAACCCCGAAGCGCCCGTGCCGAAGTGGATCACCGGCACTCCGGTCGAGCGGATGCGCTCGATCAGCGCCCGCGAGTAAGGGGCGGCGAAGCGCACGTAGTCTTCCGAGCCCAGCGCCCCCACCCAGCTATCGAATACCTGGATGGCGCGCGCGCCGCCGGTCACCTGCAAATGCGCGAAGGGGGCCATCACATCCACGATCTTGCCCATCAGCCGCCGCCACAGGATCTCATCGCTGTACATCAGCTTCTTGGTGCGGATGAAATTGCGCGAGGCTCCGCCTTCGATCATGTAACTGGCCATGGTGAAGGGAGCGCCCACGAAGCCGATCACCGGCACCTTGCCGGCCAGCGCGCGCACCACGTGCTGGATGGCTTCTCCCACGTAGCCCAGGTCGTCGGTGTTGGTGGTGGAGAGCGAGTCCACATCGTCGGAAGTGCGCACCGGGTTGTCGATCTGCGGCCCTTCGCCGGCGGCGTAGCGCAGCTTCAGTCCCATGGGCTCGATGGGCAGCAGCAGATCGGCGAAAATAATGGCCGCATCCACGTCCAGCAGTTCCACCGGTTGCAGGGTCACGGTGGCCGCCAGGTCGGGCCGCTTGCAGATATCCAGGATGCCGTGGCGGTCGCGGATTTGCCGGTACTGTCTGAGGTACCGTCCCGCCTGCCGCATGAACCATACCGGCCGCACATCCGTGGGCCGGCGCCGGCAGGCATCTAAGAAACGGCTGGTCATTGGAGCCACGCGCATGGCTGATCCGTCCTGTCTTCGCAGAAATAAACGCGAAATTCCTTGGGTTTGTGCTTTTCGGCCCACTGCCGGCCGTTCACGAAATAGGGCTTGGCCCACGCCTCGCTGTCGATGGTGCGAGGCGCGACCACGGAAACCGCCACCGCCCCGCGCGCCGGGTAGCCCGTGCGCGGGTCCATAATATGCGCCCAGATCTTGCCTTCGGCGCGGAAAAACTTTTCGTAACTCCCGGAGGTCGACAGCGACATGTCCTTGAGATACACTTCGTCCGCGGTTTTGCTGGTATCCCAGGGGTTCTTGATGTCGATGGCCCAACCCCGCGGCTGCTCCGGCGGTGCGCCCATGCCGTAAATACTGCTGCCCGACCCCGCCACCAGCGCGATCCGGACGCCCAGCTTTTTCAAGACCTCCACCATGCGATCGACCGCGTACCCTTTGCCGATGCCGCCCGGATCCAGCTCCACGCCCGGACGATCGAACCACACCGTCTGCCCGGCCGCCTCCAGGTGCACGTGCCGGTAGCCCGTCCGGGCCAGCGCCGCCAGCACTTCGGGACCGTGCGGCAGATGGCCGGATCCCTTGTAAAACCCCCACACCTTCATCAGCGGACCCACGGAGATGTCGAAGGCCCCTTCGCTCTCGCGGCTGTACTCCAGGCACGCCGCCAGCAGCGCGTACATCTCCGGCGAAACCGCCAGCGGCTTTTCGGCCGCCAGCCGGTTGATCCGGCTCCACTCGCTTTCGGGCTTATAGTTCGAAAGCACGTCGTCGAGCCGGCGCACCTCGTCGAAAGCGGCATCGGCGGCCGCCTCCATTTTGACCCGGTCGCTTCCGTACAGGACGACCGAGTAAGTCGACCCCATGGCGTCGGCGCTTTTCTCCAGCCGCAGGACCGCGGGACCCACTCCCGCTCCGGCCCCCGAGGGCGCGCCCGGGGCCGTTCCGGCGGGCCGTTCCTGAAGGGGCGAACTCCGGGAACTCCCCGCCGCTAATGCCGCCAACAAAAACAAAACTAACACAACCTGTTTGATTTTAGGGCCGTTTTCGGCCCCTTCCGCGAGTTTTTTAAATTTACGCCTGGTTTTCAGTGCGGCCACGAGTTTTTTTCGCCCGTTTGAGAAGGAAATCGATGCGGCTTTCCACGTCCGGGTCGCGGTCGTGCTGGAAATGCAACTCCGGAACGTGGTGCAGGCTCAGCCGGGAAGCCAGCTCGCGACGCAAATAATGCCGCGCATGCTCCAGGGCCGCCAGGGATTGGTGCTGGTCGCGCTCGCTTCCGCGGATGGCCACCCGAATGCTCGCGTGCCGGCCGTCCGCGCTCATATGCACCTCGGTGACTTCCACCGGCAGCAGCCGCGGATCGTCGCTTTCGAACCCGATGATGGCGGTAAGCTCCTCGCGCACCGCTTCGGACACCCGCAACGCGCGCCGCTCATCCATGGGGGACCGCCTTCCGGGCCCCGGACCTGCCGTGCGGCGGGCGGGCGGCGTGTTCACCACTCGAAAATCCCCTTGGCGCTACTTTGCGCCTTAGCGCCTTTGCGAGAGTCCCCCTCGCGCCCATTTTCATCCAGCCCGGTGCGCCACGCCCCATGGGGGACTCTCCAGAAACTCCGTCTCCTCCCGGCCTCTCGCCTTGCTTTTCTCCGTGCTTCCTCCGTGGTCTCCGCGCCTCCGTGGTGAATACCCCGCTCGCCCGCGGCCCGAAAGTTCCTGTTCCCATGAACGCCCGGACCTTCGCCGTGGAGGCTCCACGGTGCATGTCCCGCTCGATCACGCCAGCCACTCCACGGTCGCTTCGGCCAGGTCGGGACCCAGCAGCGCGGCGGCTTCATCCTCCACTCCCCGCAGTACTTTTTCGGCGTGCGTATGATCGCTCGAAACGGTGACCGCGGCTACCGCGGCGCGCTGCCAGAGATCCTGGTAATCGATCTCCGCCACCGCCACGTTGAATTTGTTGCGCAGGCGCTCCTTGAGGCTGGCCACCACGTGGCGCTTTTCCTTGAGCGAGTGTGCGTTCGCCAGCCGCAATTCCAGGGTCACTACGCCGATCGCGGCCATTGGCTCAGGCGAACACTTCGTTCGCCACGCGCTCGGTGACGAACGCCTCGATGATGTCTCCCTGCTTGACATCGCCGTAATTCTCCAAGGTGATGCCGCACTCCATGCCGCTCTTCACCTCGCTCACGTCGTCTTTGAAGCGCCGCAGCGAGCCGATCTTGCCGGTGTACACCACCACGTTGTCGCGCAGCAGGCGGACTTCCGAACGGCTCACGATCACCCCGTCCAGCACCTGGCATCCGGCCACGTTCCCCACCTTGCTGATGCGGAAGGTCTCGCGCACTTCGGCCTTCCCCTTGTAGACTTCCTTGAAGACCGGCTCCAGCAGGCCCGCCATGGCGCGCTTGATCTCGTCGGTCAGGTTGTAAATGATGGTGTGCAGGCGGACGTCCACCTTTTCCTGCTCCGCCAGGGCCGAGGCGTTCCGCTCCGGCCGCACGTTGAATCCGATAATGATGGCGTTCGAGGCCGAGGCCAGCAGCACGTCCGATTCGTTGATGGCCCCCACCCCGGAACGGATCACCCGGATCTTCACCTTCTCGTTGGACAGCTTCTGCAGCGATTCGGTGAGCACTTCGGCAGATCCGCCCACGTCGGTCTTGATGATCAGCGGAAGCTCCTTCACTTCGCCGGCTTCCATCTGCTGGTGCAGTTGTTCCAGGGTCAGGCGGCTGGATTTGGCCAGCGCCGCTTCGCGCGCCTTCTGGTCGCGGAAATTGACGATCTGCTTGGCCTTGGCGGTGTCGGTGACCACCTGGAAATCGTCCCCCGCTTCGGGCAGCGATTCCAGGCCCAGTACCTCCACGGGCATGGACGGCTCGGCCTTGCGGATGGGCGTGCCGCGATCGTTGAGCATGGCGCGCACCTTGCCGAACACCGCGCCGCAAATGAAGAAGTCGCCGACGTTCAGGGTGCCGTTGCGCACCAGCACGGTGGCCACGGGACCGCGCCCGCGGTCCAGCTGGGCTTCGATGACCACGCCCATCGCGGGACGGTCGGGATTAGCCTTCAAATCCTGGAGGTCGGCCACCAGCAGGATCATTTCGAGCAGCAGGTCCAGGTTTTCGTGGGTGCGCGCCGAGACCGGCACCATGACCACGTCGCCGCCCCAGTCCTCGGCCAGCAGGTTGCGGTCGGCGAGTTGCTGTTTGAT
>JASHSS010000048.1 GCA_030038565.1 Bryobacteraceae bacterium | reverse complement strand
CGCACGGCTATCTTTCCAATTGGGCTATTGAACCGATGGCCGACAGCAAAAGCTACAAGCTGGTGCTGTGGCACGGCGCAAAGTATCACACCGACCGGAAGTCGCGGCTGGAGAGCAAATGGCTGGCCGATGTACCGACTGGCGAGGAGACCCGGAAGGGCCGCCGGCCGCGGCAGCAACGCCTGCAGCTTGCTTCACCCGATACGGGTACGCCTGCGGCCGAACCATCCGAACCATCCGTGGCTCCGGAGCAAGCGAAGAAGAGGGCGGCCATCGATGAGACGCTGCTGGCCGAACTGGTGAAACGAGGCATCGGTGAAGGAGACGCCCGCAAGCTGCTGAGTAAACTGGCGCCGGGGCAACCGGTGATCGATCAGCTCGAATACGCAGACGCAGTGATCTACCAGTCTCGGGGCAAGATTCAAAACCCGCAGGGGTTTTATATTTCACGGCTACAGGACAATGCGCCCAACCCCTCCTGGTTCGAAACTTCGGCGGCCCGGAAGTTGCGCGAGGAAGCCGAAGAGGCGCTGGCGCTGGCCATGGCGGAACAGCGCCTGGAGCAAATTCACGCCGAGGAAAACGAGCGCAACCGGATGGACGCCCAAATCGACGCGCTGCCCGAAGATGCCCGCCGGGATCTGTTCGAACAGGCGAAGGCGCAGCTTTTGGCCAACTATCCCGGCATGGCGGTATTCTTCGAAGCCCATCCGGAAGACGCCATCCGCGATGGGGCCGTGCGCGGCAGAATGCGCCAGATTTTGGCGCAGGGCTGAAGAAGGAAATCGCGGCCCCGGCCCCCGGCGCCGGCTTCACGAGGTGGTTCCTACCCGGCCAGTTCGCGGAAGAACTCCAGCGATTGGCGCGCCACGTCCTCCCAGCGGTAGCTTTCGGCGCGGCGGCGTCCGGCCTGGGCCAACCGGCTGCGCAGTTCGGGGGAGAGCAGCAGGCGCTCCAGGGCGCCGCGCATTTGGCTGAGGCTGCGGGGGTCGGCGTAGAGGGCGCCATCGCCGGCCACTTCGGGTAATGCCGAAACACCCGAGGTGACCACGGGAACTCCGCAGGCCATGGCTTGCGCCACCGGCAGGCCGAAGCCTTCGTAGAGGGACGGGTAGAAGAGCGCCGCGGCGCCGGCGGTCAGGCCGGGGAGATCGGCTTCCGGCACGTAGCCCAGGTAGCGCACTCCGGCGGGCTGGGAACGCAGGCGGGCGAGAGTGGGCGGATTGGCCCAGCCCTCGGGGCCGGCTACCACCAGGGTGAAAGCATGGCGCAGGGCGGCCTCCAGGGAGGCCCACGCGTCCAGCGCCAGGTCCAGGTTTTTGCGCGGCTCGATGGTGCCGACCCACAGGACGTAGGGCAACTCCAGACGGTAGCGGGCGCGGGCGCGGGCGGCATCGGCCTGGGTGGCGGCGAAGAAACGGGCGTCCACGCCGCAGGGGATCACGCGGATGCGGCGGGCGTCCAGCCCCAGCAGGCGCACGGCTTCGTCGCGGGTGTAGGTGGAGATGGCGATCAGGCCGTGGGCGCGCTTCCAGACGGTTTCCGCGCGGCGCCGCTCGGCGGCCACGTTGGCGGGAGTGTGGAACTGCGGCATGATCCAGCAGGTGAGGTCGTAGAGGGTGGCGGAGAGGCGCGGGCGGCGGGGCGGGTTGGCGAGGTGCGAGGCGTGGAACACATCGGCGCGCTGAAACCAGTCGAGGGAGGGGTTGGCGGGCAGGTTGAAGAAGTGAAACAGGGCCAGGTTCAGGCCGGTGCGCAGGAGGCTGACCTGGGAGGCCTGGTGATCCAGCGGTCCGAGCCGCCCCAGCCAGGGGAAGAGGTGGATCGAGAGGTCCGCGGGAGCGGCGCGCCCGAGATGCGCGATCCAGTGGTAGAGATAATTCTTCACGCCCGCGCTGCGCACCAGCAGCGGCAGGGCGTCGATCGAAAGGCGCATCGGCCCCTTCATGATAGCGGCGGCGTAGGATGATGGAAGGTTGATCGAATTTGCGGGGGTCTCGAAATCGTTCCGCCACGGCGCCGGCGCCCGATTGTTGCGCGGGCACATCCGGCAGTGGATGCACGGGGACGCGGGCGGGCGCTTCTTCGCCCTGCGGGACGTCTCGTTTCGCCTGGAAGCCGGCGAAAGCATGGCGGTGGTGGGACGCAACGGGGCCGGCAAGAGCACCCTGCTGAGCCTGGTGGCGGGGCTGGCCCGGCCGGATGGCGGGCGGGTCACGGTGGAAGGCCGGGTGGCCGCCCTGCTGGAGCTGGGTTCGGGATTCCATCCCGATCTGACGGGAATGGAGAACCTGCGGCTGAACGCTTCCCTGCTGGGCCTGAGCCGCCGGCGCACGGAGGAAGTCTCCGGGGCGATCGCCGAGTTCGCCGATATCGGCGACTTCCTGCGCGAACCCCTGCGCACCTATTCCACCGGGATGCTCATGCGCCTGGCCTTTGCGGTGGCGGTGCACGTGGATCCGGATATTCTGATCGTGGACGAGGTTCTGGCGGTAGGAGACCTGCCCTTCCAGACCAAGTGCTTCGAGCGCATCCGCCAGTTCCGAGCCGAGGGCAAGACCCTGTTGTTCGTCTCGCACGCCACCAGGCTGGTGCGGGAGGTCTGTAGCCGGGGGCTATGGCTGGAACACGGGCGGGTGGCGATGGAAGGGAGCGCCGAGGAAGTCCTGGAGGCGTATACGGGGCAGGCGGAGCCGGAGGAGCCGGGGGCGGCGCCGGTTTCCCAAGACCGCCTCAACTAATCCCCGCTCCCGAGCGTCAACCCATTTTCAGGCTGCGTCCTGGTCGAGGCCCGAAGTGTACAGAAAATCACTATTTCTCAAAATGGCCGTATTGGCCCTTTCCAGCCCCGCCATTGCATCGGCGCAGGCGGGTGGCTCCGTATGTCATGCGACCCTCCCAGAGGCCCGTAAACAGCTTCCCTGGGCCGGGAATGCGGGTGAGATTCAGTGGTCTGCCGATCAATTCGATTGCAAGGTGGATACGGGCGATCTTCCGTGGATCACCGTCACCGTGCTGCCGCCGGTGAGCGGCAGTCCCCAACGCGTGCTGCGCTACGCGGTGGACAGCAATTTTTCGACCCAGAAACGGGAAGGCAAGATCCAGGTGGGGGATGCCGCGGTGACCCTCGAGCAGGCCGGCGGACCGGCGCCCGGAATGGCGTTCTCGCCTGGCCGCCTGGAGTTCACCTTCACTCTGGGAAAAGACTCCACGGGGAAAGATCTTCCGCTGGAGGCTGCCAAGACGCTGTTCGTGGGAAGCGAAGAACCGCTGGTGTACACCGCCACGCCGGAATCCCAGGCGACCTGGATCAAGGTGAAGGACGACGGGGACAAGAACCCGCAAACGCATCGCTCCTTCGTGGTGACGGCGACGGCCGCCGGGAAAGCTCCAGGAGTGTACCAGGCCAGCATCCAGATCGACGCCCCCGGCGCCTCCAACACCAAGGAGCTGGTGCCCGTGACCATGACCGTGGCGGAGAAGACCGTGGCGGAGAAGGGGAAGTGAGGGATCGCCGGTCAGAACTTCATGCGGTTGGTGCGCCAGCCGCGCTCGATGGAGTTGCGGACTTCCTCGGGCGGGGACAGCTCGATGATGGAGCCGCGCAGGTCTCCGTGCACGGGCACGTAGTGAATGTGCCGGCGGCGCTGGAGATCGGCCAGCCACTTGCGCAGGGTCTTGGCGTTGCGGATGCCGCTGGCGGCCGAGAGCAGGCTCAGGGTGATGCGGCAACTGAAGGTGCCCCACCCCACGGTCAGGCGGCAGATGGCGCCCAGCAGATCGCGCTGCGAAGAGAAGGGCAGGGTGTTGTTGACATCCACGTAGTAGGGATCGGTGGGCCATTCCGGGGCGGCCAGGATGGTCTGCTCGGAATGCGTGATGATGCCGTCGAATTCGGAAAGATCGTCGCCCACGAAGCGGCTGAGCTTGGACAAGCCTTCCTGGGAGCGGCGCGTCACGGGCACTGGTAGCTTGGAAGGTTGGTAGGTATCTACCGGACTCCCCAGTACCGGGCCCCCCAGAGGTCCGCCCTGGTTTTCCGCCGCCGCCGCGGCGGCCTTGGGGATGGCGACCACGGGGCTCAGAGCGTTGCCCATGGGCAATCCCGCGCCGCCGAGCTGCACGCGCATTTCCTCGGCCGCCTGCTCCATCAGTCGCTGGCGCTCGATGCGCAGCACTTCCGACATGGATCCCTTTCCGTGGAGTTGCGCCATGAGTCCTTCGGGCAGGGTCTTTTTTTGCGAAATGGACATAGAGCCGGGCTTCATTCCAGACGGTCCGCGCCGGGCACTCCCCCAGCAGGCTCGAGGCCGGCGCGGTCGCTGCTCTCGTTGAGTTTCACGATGGTTTCGATAGCGGCCTGCATGATGCGCTCGTTGATCTGCCGCACCTGCGCGGTGTAGCCGAGGTACATGGCCGTATTACAGTAATCCACGGCGTCGCGGATGATCCCGTTGGACGCCCGGGAGACGAGCGGAAAACAGCCCGGAGTAAACACGTCTTCGGGACCTCCGGCCACGCGCATGCGAAACTGCAGCGCCTGGGTGAGTTCCTGCTCGTCGAGCGGGTCTAGCGTGATGATGCCGCCGGCGGCGCGGCTGCGCAGGGGACGAAAATCCGGCTCCGCCAGGGTGGCGGCCATGTCCAGAGTGCCGAACAGGGCCACCTGAATAAACTTGCTGGAGTTGGATTCGAAATTCAGAATCTCGCGCACGCGCAGCATCTGGCGGCGCGGAATCAACTGGGCTTCGTCGATCAGCAGCACCACGGTGACGTCCTGCCGGTAGAGCGCCGCCATGTGTTCCTGAAACTCCTGCCACTGCTTGGTCTCGGAACGGCGCGCGCGGATGGCGAACTCGTCGCACAGGGTCACCAGCATTTTGTTGGTGGTGGTCCAGTGGCTGGGGTTGGTGATGTAGCGGATGCAGTAGATCTCGTTCATCTCCACATCGCTCGAATACATTCCGAACAGACGGCGGGCTACGGTGGACTTACCGACCCCGGCATCCCCCAGAATCAGAGTCAGTCCCTGGCGGCTGTCGATGTTGCGCTGGGCCCGCTTAAGGGCCTTGGTGTGCTGAAAGCTCAGGTACATGAAGCGGGGGTCGGGGCTGAGCGAGAAGGGGTTCTCCTTGAAGCCAAAAAATCCGATCTCCTGGTCGACCTCGGAGCGTGAACGCTTGAGCTGTGTGACGGACGACACGGTAACGGGACCATTTTATCCCGAAGGTTAGCTTAGTCAACGCGGTTTTCCCATAAATTTCAG
>JASHSS010000517.1 GCA_030038565.1 Bryobacteraceae bacterium | reverse complement strand
GGAACCGCGTGAAGCCTTGGCGGAGGGCCCCGGCAAATTGTGGTTGGAGAAACGGCGCGGCGAAGCATCGGCCAGGCGGCCCGCCACGGCGCTGGCGGAAGTGCCGGACCGCGCGTTGATCGAGGGTGGCAGCAAGGGTTTGGTGGAGGAACCGCACGGCGAAGTCTCGGCCGCGGGGGCCGGCGTGCCCCACGAGGCGTCTGCAGGTCGGCCCGGCGAATTGCTGACGGAACAACCGCTCGCCGCGTTGTCGGTGCGGCCGCCTGCCCGGCGGGCGGATCGCGAAGCCGCCCCCACGCTCGACCTGCTGGTGCGCGATGCGGCGCAACTGGAAGCCGCGCTGGTGGCGAGGCCGGCCGGCATTACCCTCGACTACCTGGATCTGTACGGCCTGCGGCCCTCCCTGGAGCGCGTGCGCCAGGCGGGTATCCAGGTTCGGGTGGCCAGCCCGCGGGTGCTCAAGCCCGGCGAAGAGCGCATCGTAGATTTCCTTCTGGGGTGCGATTGCGCCATCCTGGTGCGGCCGGCCGGTTTGCTGGAAGCTCTGCGAGGGCGCGGATCCAGGGAGCTGACGGGCGATTTCAGCCTGAATGCGGCTAACGCGCTCACGGCCAGGGAACTGCTCGACATGGGCTTGGCGCGACTCACCCCCACCCACGATCTGAACGCCGCCCAGGTGGCCGCCCTGGCGCGCCAGATTGGTGGCGCGGCTATCGAAGCGGTGGCTTATCAGCACCTGCCGGTATTTCATACTGAGCACTGCGTCTTCTGCCGCTTTCTTTCCAAGGGGACGAGTTATAAGGATTGCGGGCGCCCATGCGAGCGGCACCGCGTGGCGCTCAAGGACGCCGCCGGCCGCGCCCATCCGGTGGTGGCCGACGTGGGTTGCCGGAACACTGTGTTCGGCGCCGAGGCCCAGGAAGCCGGCGCGCACCTGGACGCCTGGCTCGCGGCCGGCATCCGCCGTTTCCGGCTGGAGTTTGCCCACGAGAGCGGGGAGCAGGTGGCACAGGTCACCCGCGCCTTCGAGGAGACCCTGGCGGGCCGAAAATCGCCGCGCGAACTCGCGCGGGTCCTACAACGCACCGCCCCGGAGGGCACTACGCAAGGCAGTCTGTACGTGCCGGATGGATACCTCACGCTGCCGGTATTGCAATAGCGAAGAGTTTTAGCGCACGCTCAACGGATCAAGTTCTGCCTATTTCTCCTTTTTTACCTGCTCCAAAGTCTGCTCCGCCAGTTGAAGATGCTGCTGAAGGGTCGGCAGCGCTTTCGATGCGAAAGCCTTCACATCGGGGTCGGCCCCGTGATCGGCCTCGTGCTGGAATTCGGCGATATCGTGCTTGTGATCGGTCACCATGTCCTGCATGTAAGCGTGATCGAAGGCCACGCCGGTCATGCCGGTGAGATGGTTTTTGCTGGAATCTTCCTTTGAATTGAGCGTGCCGGGAAGACTCATTCCCTTGCTGGTGGCAAGGGCTTTCAGTTGATCGTTGATTTTGGTGTGGTCCGTCACCATGCGTTGGCCGAACTGTTTCACCTGTTGATCGTTGGCCTGCTTAAGGGCCATATTTCCCAGTTCGACTTCTTCCATACCGCCCTGCGCGGCCTTGGTGACGAAGGCGGTGTCGGCGGACGAAATCATCCGGTTGGCCTGGTGCTGCCGGGCTGCCAAAGGCAGGAGTAGCAGACCGAAAACGGCGAAAATGAGCGCAGGTTGTTTCATACCAGGCGTGGGAGCACGCCGGGTTCCTTCGTTAGTTCCCGCGCCTAGCCGGGCCGGTGGCGCGCCAGCAGCAGCGTGAGGGCGCCGAATCCGCCGATGGCCAAGCCGGCGATGCGATTCATCCACAAGAGGGAACGCTCATTGAAGCGGTCGCGGAAATAGCCGGCGATGAGGGCCAGGGTGGTCCACCAGAGCATGGAACCGGCGAAAATCCCGCCCACCAGGATCAGCGTGTGCCACCAGGCGAGCTGCCGGCTCATCCCCAGGGCCGCCAGAACGGCCAGAAACGAGAGCACCGTGGTGGGATTGGTCAGGTTCAGCAGAAAGGCCGTAACCCATTCGGAATGCGCCGATTCGCTTTCGCCGCGGCCCTTTACCATCGGTTTAGGCTGCTTGAAGTAGTACCCGATTCCGATGGCGATCAGCAGAAGACCGCCGACGAGGCGAATCCAAAAGATCTCGCGCAGCAGAAAGGCGATGATAAAGCTGATGCTGAATCCGGCGACGGCGCCATACAGGGTGTCCGCCACGGCGGCGCCCAGTCCCGAAATGAGTCCCGCGGCGCGGCTCCGGGTGACCGTGCGCGAGATGCACAGCACATTCACCGGCCCCACCGGCGCCGATATCGCCAGTCCGGCCAACGTTCCCTTCACCAGCAGTTCGAGATCTTCCATGCGCACGAGCGGCCAGTATTTTGGGCGGTCGGATGGTGGCCCCGCACAGATTCGAACTGTGGACCTCTTCGGTGTAAGCGAAGCGCTCTAACCAGCTGAGCTACAGGGCCGCATGACCAGTTTACCATCGGGCCGGTGCGCGTCCGGGCCATAATTGGTCCGCCCTGGATCCGGGCGCGGTCCGGCGCCAGCCCGGCGCGCTGGGCGCGCGGACTCCCTCTACGGACGGCCTACGCGCCTACCGCCGCCCGGTCCACGATGCCAGTGGGGCGGACGGCAACGGGCAGTCCACGGCCGACCCTCAACCCGTTGGCGGCGGCCCGTGGCGGCCAAGCGCCAGGCGCAGCCCGGGCGAATGCAGTGAGCTGCCGGCCGGTCCGTGTTGCCCGGGCTGGACCACGATCCCGCCTGTAAGAGGGTCGCGGCGGGATGCGCCCTACCGCAGGTTCTCGTTGAACCACCGGATCGTTCGCAGCAGCACATCGCGCTGGTCGGTGGGCTTGGAGAAGCGGTGGCCTTCATCGGGATAGACCACGAGTTCGGTTTTCACGCCCAGCGTTTTCAGGGCGTGCCAGAATTCGAAGGACTGCGGAGACGGGCACTCGCCATCGCCCGACCCCACCACCACCAGCGTGGGCGTCTTCACCTGCTTGATGAAATCGATGGCCGAGCTTCTGGCGTAAACGGCCGGATCGTCATAAACCGTTGCGCCGAAGTAAGGAATCATCCACTGGTCGATGGCGTTTTCGCCATAGTAGCTTTGCCAATTGGCGATGCCCGCTCCGGCCACCGCGGCGCCAAAACGTGTGGTCTGGGTCACTGCCCACATGGTCATGAACCCGCCGTAACTCCAGCCGGTGAGACCGACGCGCCGGGGATCGATGGGCGCGGTTTTGAGGGCTTCGTCCACGCCCGCAAGAATGTCGCGCAGATCTCCGCCGCCGAAATCCTTCACATTGGCGCGGGTGAACTTCTCGCCTTGCCCGTAGCTGCCGCGCGGATTGGGCATCAGCACGAAATAGCCCTGCTGGGAAAGCAGGGTCGGGTTGAATCCGGGGCGCGGCCAGGAAGGCTTCAGCGAAGACGCCGGCCCGCCGTGTACCGCTACCACCATGGGGTAATGCCGGGCGGCATCGAAATTCATCGGGTAGAGCAGCCAGCCCTGTACGTGGAACCCGTCGCTCGACCAATGCAGGCTCTTGGCCTCGCCCCAGAGCGGTTTGCGCCCGGCATTGGCGCGCGTGCGCTCGGACCACGAGCCGATCGGCCCGGCCCACACTTCCGGCGGTTCGCGCCAGGAACTCCGGATCACGGCGGAGGTTTTGCCATCGTCGGAAATCGAAAATCCGCTATCCTCGAACGGCGGGTTGATGCTCTCGTCCCCCTGCCAGAGCCGCTCGATTGTCCCCGTGGCCGGATCCAGCTTCGAAATGGCGCTGCCGCCATCGTAGTGCTCCGAGAAATAAAGCTGCCGTGCGCCGCGCGCCGGCATTAAAGAACTGGCGGAGGAGGTCATTCCGGGGGTCAGGCTGCGCGCCTCGCCGGTCGCCCCGGGGGGCAACTCCGCGGGCACCTGAAAAATCTCGCCGCCGGTGGAACCCTCATCGCTCATGAGTCCGCCGATGAACAGGATCGAGCGGCCGTCGAAGGACCAGCGCGGCACGGCAATCTGCCTCTCGACCGGCGGCCTGTAAACGGACTTCCAACCGCTGCCATCGGATGCCAGGGTATAAAGTTGCGCGATCCACCAGTTGTCGTCGCCCGCGCCGCGCGATGCGGTCACGGCGAAAGCGGCCCCATCGGGGGACCAGTCGTACTCGTAGATATAGAAATCGGGAGGCGAAATCTGGCGCACCGCTCCTGTGGCGACATCCACAACCGCCAGCCGTTGCTCGTAGATTTTGGATTCCGCGACTCCGGCAACGGGCAGCACGGGGTCGAGCGGCCCGGCCGCGCGCGGCAGATTCCCGGTGAAGAGTAGAGCCACGCCTTTGCCATCGGGCGACCAGCGCGGCTCGGCCAAAAGACCGGTCAGGTGGGTCAACTGGCGCGCCGGCCCTCCCGTGGCGGAGGCTACATAAAGCTGAAGCTGGCCGGGCTTCTGGCGATCGGACAGAAAGGCGATCTGCCGGCTGTCCGGCGACCAGGCCACGGCCTGTTCCCGGCACGGAACCGCACCCGTGGAGATGCGCACCGGCGCCCCGCCGGCGAGCCGCACCAGGTAGATTTCGGACTTATCGTTTTCCACCGCGTTGACCAACGCCAGTCGCGAGCCGTCGGGGGAGACGGCCGCCTGCATAGGCCAGCGGGTGGCGGCGATTTCGGCCAGAGCCGGTTCAACCGGAGTGACGGACTGCGCCCACGCCAGCCACGGAACCAGCGCCACCGCGGCGGCCAGGGCGTTGCGCGCCATCACGAAAAATCGATCTCCGCGATCACCAGGTCGGGCAAGGCCTGGTTCCAACTCTCTGGAATGTTGTCGAACGGCATGCGGAACGGCTTCACGTCGTTGGGAGCGAGGCCGCCCATCTTCTTACTCACAATCGGAACGCGCTCCCGGAGCACGACCTGGCCGTAGGCGTCGCGAAAAACGCAGTTGAGCACCACCTGCTCGAGAACCCGGTCCCCGACGTTCCCGATCTTACCGGTGATCTCGACCACCTGCTGCTTCATGTAGCTCTCGTGGGCCTGCATATCGACCTCCGAGAGCTTCAGATAGCGCACGTAAGCCTTGGCGGCGCCGGTGAGCGGCGGGGGTGGCGGCGGGGGTTCGTGGGACTTACGATTGAGATACCAGAAGCCGCCCAATCCGAGCGCCAGCACCAGGACAATGGCGTAGGCGGCGGGTGGAATGGAGGCCTTTTTTGGGGGACTGGCGCTAAGGGTTTTATCGGCCGGCAACGGTCATTTCTCCAATCTTCAAAGTAGGGGCTGCCACCGAGCCGCGGAATTCCAGGTCGGACCCCAGGGTTTCGATTCCCAGCAGCATGTCCTTCAGATTTCCAGCGATCGTGACCTCGGAGACCGCGAATGCCAACTCGCCGTTGCGAATCCACAACCCCGCGGCGCCGCGGGAGTAGTCTCCGGTCACGATGTTGACTCCAAAGCCCAGCAATTCAGTGACGTAGAAGCCGTTGGAGATTCCCGCAAAGATCTGCTCCGGCGTTTGGACGCCTTTCTGGATGAAAAAGTTCCCATGCCCGATGCCCGCATTGCCGGCCAGACCGCGGGAGGCGTTGCCGGTGGTTTTCATCCCCAGCTTGCGCGCCGCGTAGCTGTTCAAGAGGTAGCTTTTCAACACGCC
Organism: Bryobacteraceae bacterium; assembly: GCA_030038565.1. Taxonomy (GTDB): domain Bacteria; phylum Acidobacteriota; class Terriglobia; order Bryobacterales; family Bryobacteraceae; genus JOPF133. The sequence continues at coordinate 13,097 of JASHSS010000517.1, read as the reverse complement.
CCGATCGATCACCACGGTCCGCCGCGAGGGCACGCCTTCATCGTCGAAAGGAGAGGTGCCGAAACGGCCGGCCAGGGTGCCATCATCCACCACGGTGACGTTCTCGTGGGCCACTTTCTGGTCCAATTTGCCGGCCAGAAAGGATTCGTGGCGGTAAATGGACATCCCGTGGACCGCTTCGAAGATGTTATCCAGCAGGGTTCGCGCAGTGCGCGGCTCGAAGACCACCGGCACTTTCTGGGTTTCCACCTTGACCGCGTGCAGACGGCGGATGGCGCGGCGGGCCGCGGTGCGGCCGACTTCTTCGGGCGCCTCCATGCCGTCCAGGCCGCGCGCCACGGTGTACCAGTAATCGCGCTCCATGGAATCGCCTTCGCGAGCCACGGGAGAGACCGCCAGGGAACAATAGCTGGTGCGGTATTCCCCGGCGAAACCGCGCGAATTGGCGAAGATATGGCGGCCGGTATGCGCATCGAAGGATGCGCCTTCGGAATTGGAGATGCGGGCGTCGGCGGCCAGAGCGGCCTCCTCGGCGCGCTTGGCCAGGTCGATTTTCAAGCCGGTTTCGAGGCCCTCGACTTCCGGAGCATACAACTGCAAGTCGCCGGGAATGGCGCCCAGTTCGTCCGCGTCGGGCAATCCGGCATGGGGATCCTCGGTGGTGACATCGGCCAGCTCGACCGCCGAGCGGACCAGGTGGGCCAGGCCCTCGGCGGACAAATCGGAGGTATAGGCCGAACCGGTTTTGCGGCCGATCAGGATGCGCAGGCCCGCGGCGCGCGAGCCGGCCTCCTTCAACTTCTCCAATTCGCGCATGCGCACATTGGCCGAGAACTCGTCGCCCTCGGCGATGGTACACTCGGCGTCGGTGGACCCGGCCTCCAGGGCGCGGCGCACCAGATCGCGGGCGGTTTCGAGCAGATGGTTCTGGCTCAAGCCGTGCCTCCCACGGTCATGCGGTCGATTCTCAGGGTCGGAATGCCCACACCCACCGGAACGCTCTGGCCCTCCTTGCCGCACACGCCGATGCCTTCATCCAGGCGCAAGTCGTTACCCACCATGCTGACGTATTTGAGGGCCTCCGGCCCATTGCCGATGAGGGTGGCGTTGCGCACCGGGCGGGTGAGCCGGCCGTCTTCGATGAGGTAGCTTTCGGAGGCCGAGAAGACGAAATTGCCGCTGGTGATATCCACCTGGCCGCCGCCGAAATTGGCGCAATAGAGGCCTTTGGAAACCGAGCGCACGATGTCCTGGGGATCGCTCTGGCCGGACAGCATGAAGGTGTTGGTCATGCGCGGCATGGGGATGTGCGCGTAACTTTCGCGGCGGCCCGAGCCGGTGGATTCCGTCCCGGTCAGCGAACTGGAGAGCTTGTCCTGGAGATAGCCGCGCAGGACGCCGTTTTCAATCAGCACATTGCGCCGCGTGGGGTGGCCTTCATCGTCCACGTTCAGGGAGCCGCGCCGGCCGCCCAGAGTGCCATCGTCGATCACCGTGCACAGTTCGCTGGCGACTTTCTGGCCGATGCGGCCGCTGAATGCCGAGACGCCCTTGCGGTTGAAATCGGCCTCCAGGCCGTGACCCACGGCTTCATGCAGCAGGATGCCGGGCCAGCCGGGGCCCAGCACCACGGTGGTCTCGCCGGCCGGCGCTTCCACCGCATCCAGCATGGCAATCGCCTCGCGGGCGGCTTCGGCGGCGAAGTGTTCGGGTGGCTTCTGGTCCAGGAAGAAGCTCAATTCCACGCGCCCGCCGCCGCCCGAGTGGCCACGCTGCGGAGGTCCGCCATTGCGCCGCGCCAGGGCCGAAACGCTCAGCCGGGCCAGGGGCTGCCTGTCCAGGGTGAGAGTGCCCTCGCTGGTGGCCACCAGCACCTGGCGGAGGTTATCGGCATAGGTAGCCTGCACCTGAAAGATCTGCGGGGCGTAGGCGCGGGCCGCCCGATCGGCGCGCTTGACCAGTTCCACGCGCTCGGAGAAGGCGGTCTCCGTGGGCGCGGTGAGGACCGGGTAGAGATTCTGCAAGGCCCCTTCGGTGAGATCCAGTTTATCCACCTTGCCTGGTCCGGAGGCGATGCACGCGGCCACGCCGGCGGCTTTGCGGATTTTCTCCGGCGAAAGATCCCCGCTGTAGGCGTATCCGGTGCGCTCGCCGGAAATTACCCGTACGCCGACCCCCACCGAGACACCTTGGGCAGCGCTCTTCACCATGGATTCGTCGATGCTGATGGAACTCGTCGCCATGTACTCGAAATAGAGATCGGCATAATCTCCGCCGCGCGATAGAGCTTCCGCCAGATAATTTTCCAGGTCCGGGGGAGTGATTTGGAAGCGCTGCGCGAAGATGGATTCGGAAAACCGCATATATGTCCATTCTAGCGTGGGGGCCTGCCGCCACCTGCTATCGCGTGTGGATCAGCGTCGCGTGGCGCAGCCGCTCCAGTTGGCGGCGCGCGATCTCGGCCCACTCGCCGGAGGAGTCCAGCTTCAGGTAACTCTTCCAGTGATGCACCGCGCGCAGATCTTCGCCGGTGCGCTCGCATAACAGCGCCAGGTTGAAATGCGCATCGGCATACTTCGGGTTCAGGCTGAGGGCGCGGCGATAGTGTTCCACCGCATCGTCGACACGGCCCTGCTCGTCGTAGAGGTTGCCGAGATTGAATTGGGCCAGCGGATAGGTGGGATCCACTTCGATGGCCTTCCGGTAATAGGTTTCGGCTTCCGCGAACTTGCGCTGGCGATAGAGTATCGTGCCCAGGTTCACCAGCGCGCCGGCCGCACTGGGATTGAGTTGCAGCACCCGCTGGTAGGCCTCCATGGCCAGTTCGACGGGGGCGCCGGTCTCTTCCAGTTCCAGGCCGCGCTGGAACCAGGCTTCCGATTCGCGCAGCAGGTTGGCCGGGCGTTTGCGCTCCGGGAAACTGCGCAGGCCGCCCATCTCGGAGGCTTCGAAATCGAACAGCGTCTGTCCGGTAAGGGCCTCCATCTTCTGGCCGGCCACGAGCACGGCAATTTTGCGGCCGTCGGAGACGATGCGCAGCTCCGAAAGCGGCTGTTTGATCCAGTCCAGCTTCCGCCGGAGGGATTCGACGGCCCTGCCGATCTGGCGGAGCTGGATGTGGTTTTCGAGCAGCTTGAGGATGGTCTGGATGGCGATCAGATCGCCGAAGGAATAGGTTTCGGCGGCGGCGATCAGTTGGCGCTCTTCCCAGTTTCGTAACTGCCGCTCGGAGAGGCCAAACTTTCGCCGGACGTCCGCGCGGGAGTATTCCTCTTTGGGGGCCACGCGATTATTCTAACAGCCATTGGCGGCTCTCAGCCGCCGGTGCTCCAGGGCCGCCCAAGGGGCCCATTTTTCCCGCCGGGAGAGGTGCGCCCACGGGCCGCCCTTTCAGAATGTGAGGTGCAACTGCAACTGCAAAAACCGCGGGCTGCCGATGGTGTGCTGGATATACCCCAGGCTGCCTTCAGGCGGGAAGACCGGCGGCGGCGAGAAGCCGGGGAAGAATTCCACGTCGTTGTTGGGCGCGTCGAAATCGGGGTGGTTGAACAGGTTGAAGGCATCCACGTTCAGGTACATCTTGACCCGGTCGTTGATGGGGATGTCCTTGCGCAGCGACATGTCGAAGCGCACCTGGAACGGGGCGCGGAACATGTTGCGTCCGGAGTACCCGAAGAGGGACTCGTAGTTATCGCAGCCGGATGCGTCGCAGGGCGGCACGCCGTCCTGGCCGGGCGCCAGAAACGCTGGCGAAAAATCGTTCTCATTGAGCACCGGGTTATTGGCATTGATCCCGGTGGTTCCCTGCAGCTTAGCCTGGCTGGCGGATATTCCGGGCTTCAACGGAACGATGGGGTTGTCGATCTCGATATCGGTGCCGTAGTACAGGCTTCCCACCGAGCCGCTGTAATCGTACACGCTGTAGGGTTCGCCGCTCTGCGCCACGGTCTGGCCGGAAATGATCCATCCATTCGCCAGCCGGCCCAGAGCTTTGTTGCTCGTGAGGCTCGGAAGCGTGTAACTGTAGTTGATCAGAAAAACGTGCGTCTGGTCGAAATCGGAAGAGGCGTAGTTCTGTTTCGGAAACAACGAGTTGTTCCCCGTGAAAAATAATCCCAGGCCGCTCTGCTCGTCGAGCGAATGCGACCATGTGTAAGACGCCGTGAGCTGCAGCCCGTGCGAAAAGCGCTTGCGCGCCTGGAGTTGCAGGGCATTGTACATCGAGATGCCTTCGGCCTCGTAGAGCACCGAGTTCATGTCGTAGCCCACATAGGGCACGCGGATCGGCGCATTGCCGGCGAATTCCGATGTGGAGATGGGTTCCAGATCGTTCTCGTTCAAGCCATAGGAGTAGATCTGACCGTTGACGGGGTTCTGCGGTGTGGCGATGTTGGGCTGATTGAAGGCAATCGGCAGCACTTCATGGACCCCATGGTTGCCGACGTAGCCCACATCCAGCAGCCAGGAGTTGGAAACTTGACACTGAACATCGAAGGTCCAGTTAATGGTATAGGGAAGCTTGTTGTTGGTGGCGTAGCCGCCGAACAGGGCGGGGCCGTAAATATTGCCGGCGGGATACTTGCCCGATTCGGTCTGCGCGATGTTCGGCAACTGCGCGCTGTACGCGGCGGCAGTGCCCGCGGGAGCGCCGGGAGGGGTAGTCCCAAAGGGATTGGCGAAAGTGGCGCCGGACGCTGCGGCGGTCGCGGCCACGAACGGCTCTTCCAAGGTCACGCCAAACGGTCCGCTGAAGCCCGCGCCAGCGCTGGGAGAAAATTCGCTGAAGAATTCGCCGCGGTCATAATACATTCCCACTCCCGTGCGCACCGTCCACTTGGGGCGCGGGGACCACGCCACCCCGAGCCTCGGAGCGAAACCATACTGGTGCTGGGTAAGCAGGGAATCGCCGGGTCCAGAGGCCACCTCGAATCCCGAATTGGTGATGGTATCGCTGGCCAGGTTGTAGGAATACTGGCTCGGATTGAAGTCGGTCAGCTTGCCGTACTTTTCCGTGAGCGGACCTTCGTAGTCCCACCGCAGGCCCAGGGTGATGGTCAGGTTGCTGCGCAGTTTGAAATTGTCGTTCGCAAAAAGGCTGGGACTGTGCGAGCGATAGTAGCGGCTGGCCGAACCGTTGAAGGCCAACGAAGAAGTGCCGGTCTTGACGTTGCCCTCGAGGAAGTTGGTGAAGGTGGTGAACCGGATGGTATCAGTGTCGGTGTTGTTATTGACGATGTTGAGCTGCGTCAAATCGTACTGCCCGCCGAAGGAGAGCGTATGCCGTCCTTTGACCCAGTTCAGAGTCGTGCCCAGTTCGCCCTGGTTCTGAAACATGCCGGCATTGCCGAAACTGGTACTGGGACCGAATTCGAGGGCCTCGGCGATGGTCGGATCGTCGCTCGAAATCAGGATCTGCGGGAAACCCTGCGAACCGAGCAGATTGATGCCGAACTGGCCGGGACCGAATTGTTGGCTGGTGGTGGCATAAGCCCTCAAGCGGTTGAAGCCGATGCGCTGCGACCAGGTGATGTTGGGAGACAGGATGGTGGTGTTGTTGAGCGATACCACCTGGCTGCCGGCGGCCATGGTTTGCGGAAAGCCCAGCAACGATCCCACCGCGCCGAACGGGCTGTCGATGGGATTGTTCTGCCAATAATACTTGCCCGTCAGTCGGTCCTTTTCGCTGAACACGTAGTCGATGGCGCCGAGACCCTGGTCTACATTGGCGGTGGAGTTCGGCCCCTGCACGACGGCGTCGTAACCCAGTTGCTTGGCCGTCGTGGGGTTGGTGATCTGGGGACTGGGGATCAGGTATTGGCCATTGGGCAGGGTCGCCCCCAGCAACGCCAGCGCGGGCGCGCTGATCTGGCTGGCCGTAATGGTAGTACCGTAGGTGGCCTTCTCCGCATTGATGATGCCGGTCGTGCTGCGGTCGTTGGTCAGACCTAACGGCACCGTCACGTCCTTGGTGGATTCGGCCGCGTCCACCACCCGTATGCCCTGGTACGAGCCGAAATAGAAAAGCTTGTCTTTGACGATGGGACCGCCGATGTTGACGCCGAACTGATTGCGGTTCATGAAGGGCACTTTGTCGGTGATGGCCGGCGAGGCATTATAGAAAAACGGCGCCGCGTTCATGTCGCTGTTCTGGAATTTCTCGTAGAGGACTCCGTGAATCTCGTTGGTGCCCGACTTGGTGATCATGCTGACGTGCGCGCCGCTGTGGGCGCCCTGCGAAGCGTCGTACATGGACGAGTTCACGTCGATTTCCTGGATCGCTTCCACCGGAGGAGTGGGCAGCGCCTGGCCTATGGCGTTGTACACCGAAACGCTCTGGATCGATCCGCCCGCGCCAAAACTCTCGCCCGTGTTCAGGACGAAGCGGTTCTCCCCCACCTGGCTGGCCGAGTTTCCGTTGAAAAGATTGTCCGTGGTGATGCCGTTCAGCGAGAAGCTGTTGCTGGTGTCGCGCTGCCCGTTGGAGAAAATCGCCTGGTTGCCGAGACCTGTGTTGGCCCCGCCGCCACTCACGAAATCGGCGTGCACGCCCGGACTGAGAATCGCCAGTTGGGTGAAACTGCCGGTGGCCAGCGGCGTATCCTGAATGGTGGCTTGCTCGACCACGTAGCCGTTGGTAGTATCCACCTGGTTCATCAGAGCCACCGAGTTGACTTCCACCGTGGTGGCCACTGCACCCACTTTCAGGTTGCCGTCGATGGTGGTGGTGCGGTCGGAGTTCACGATCACCTGGGTGTGCGTTTCCGTTTCGAAACCCGGCTTGGTGATGCTGAGCTGATAGGTTCCGGCCGGCAGGTTCCCAATCACGTACGACCCGTTCCCCTCGGTCTTCTCGGAGACCGAGAGGTTGGTGGCGACGTTGACCGCCTTTACGGTGGCGTCGGGAACGCCCGCGCCGGTGGCGTCTTTGACAGTCCCGGTAATTGCGCCTAGAATCTGCTGCGCCTGAAGCGGCGATAGCCAGACGGCGCACGAGCAGGCGCACGCCCATAACATCGCCCGGCAGATCAAGCTGCGGCTGCGGGATGTTAACGCGTTAGTCATCGTTGTAAAGAACATATGGCCCAACCTCCTTTTGGGTGATGGGAACACCGATTGTGCCGCGAGGCGCAAATCGGAGCTACGCATAAGGATCGCGCCTGGAACGGTCGAACGTTCGCTCTACCTCGAGCCAATAGAGCTTTAACCAGAGGAAAGAGTCAGCATACACTCTTGCCCGGGTCGCGGGCAAGAGCTATTTCGAGGAGCGCCTCAACCCTTTACAAGTTGCCGCTCATTCCACCTCGCGAACCTCCAATCCCAGCAACTGCCCCAACTTCCGGATCTTCCCCGCGATGTGCCCCACTCCCACCGCGCAATGATGCGCCGGGCCCTCCGCGTTCCAGCTCTCCATAAAACCGCGCGCGCCGGACGCAAACCGGTAGCGGCTGTTGGTGTTGCCGATCTCCAGGATTGGCCCCGCCACGGATTCGCCGTGCGCAGCCAGCAACTTCATCCCGGCTTCGGTCTCGACCACCGAGAGCAGCGTGACCGGGCCATGCTTCACCGACATCTCCACCGACAGCCCCGCGCCCACTTTGCCGTGATACACGCCCAGGGGGCGCAGCTTGGTCTTGCCTTCCGCGATGGCGCAGTGGCCGGGACCGTCGTGGCCCATCAACACCACATCGTCCTGGAAATCGGTGGCGTAATATTCGGTGAACGACCCTCCGGCGCCGAACAGGTCCATAATCTTCATCGCCTGGGCGTTCTTCACTTCGTATTCGCCCGCCACCGGAATGCCGCGCGCGGTGAGCAGGCTGGCGCCCGGAATGATCGAGGCAATGGTCTCTACGTTTTCCGCGATGCCGGACCCGCCATAGTAGTAAGCCATCGATCCGAGCGCGTGCTTTTCCACCAGCCAGTCCAGCGCCAGGGAGGTGCGCGCGGCCCGGCGCAGTTCCGCGGGCGGGCAATCGGTTTGCACGTCGAAGGCCGAGGAGAAGCGCCGTACCCGCTCCTCCACGGCGGCCTCGCTGGCCTCCCGGCGCAGGGCCGACAGTTCATCCACTTCCAGCAGTTCCATGTGGCCTCCGAAACTGGCGCAGTGCCTGGTCAGATCGGAGTAGATATCCAACATGCCGCCGTAGTAGTGACCCATCAGGCCGAGCCGGTTGTGGTCCATGGCGTAGGCTACGCGGCCGGCCTCCACCCATTCGCCGATCTCATTCCATGCCGCGGGGTCGGCCAGCGTGCCGGTCACCTGGAAGAAAGGAATCCGGCAGCGGCGGAAGACGTTGGCGATTTCCGGAACCGGGCAAGCCTGGCACCAGCTCAGCCATTCGCCGGTCATGCGCCGCCGGTCGCCCAAGGCGTTGAACCATGCGTAGTCTAAGGCCGCCCCGGGTGAAAGATTCAGCAGGATCACGGGAACCCGTGCGCGGCGCACCACCGGCAAAACCGTGGACGACAACGCATAGGTGGATACGTGCAGGAAGATCAGGTCCACATCCGCCGCCCGGAAGCTGTGCCCGGCCGCGGCCGCCTTCTCGGGCGTATCGATCAGGCCGAGATTCACCACTTCCGCCCCGGCCGCGCGGAGCCGTTCGGAAACCCGCTGGTTGTACCCTGCCAGCTTCTGTTTAAGTCCCTCAAATTGAGACCAGTAGGCCTCCAGGCCGATGCTGAACAGCCCGGCGCGGAAGTGCCTGGGGACTTCCAATGTGTCCATAGCCGCCAGTTTCGCAGATCGAGCGGGAAGGCGGGTGTGAACCGCCAAAGGTGCTGGGCCGGTGTCATACTCTATGGGGGAGGCAGCACCCCCCCGGAAACCACCATGACCATGACAAGACGCAGCGCCGCCGGACTGCTGGTTGCAGCGCCGGCGCTCCTCCTGAGCCGCAAGACCGCGGCACAGGACACCATGCCCGAAATCGCCAAAGGGCCTTTCGACGGGTCGGCCGAATCGCTCCGCGCGTACCGGATTCCGGAGTGGTTCCGCGATGCCAAATTCGGCATGTGGGCCCACTGGGGGCCGCAATCCGCGGCCGAGTACGGCGACTGGTACGCCCGCAACATTTACATGCAGGGCAGCGATCAGTATAAGTATCACGTGGCCACTTACGGCCATCCATCTAAGTTCGGCCATAAGGACATTTGCCAATTATGGAAAGGGGGCCAGTTCGATCCGGAGCATCTGATCGGACTTTATAAGAAGGCCGGCGCGCGGTACTTCATGAGCATGGGCGTACACCACGACAATTTCGACCTGTGGAATTCGAAGCACCAGCCTCGCTGGAACGCCGTCGCCACCGGGCCGAAGAAAGACGTCGTGGGGCTATGGAGCAAGGCGGCCCGAAGCCACGGCTTGAAGTTCGCCGTCAGCGAGCATCTTTCCAATAGCTATTGCTGGTTCGCGACATCCCACACTTCCGACAAGACCGGTTCCCTCGCCGGGGTGCCCTATGACGGCCAGGACCCGCAATATTCCGATCTGTACCACCCGTCGCCCAATAATCCGTCGCCGCTGCCTCCGGCCATGGGGCGGATTGCGCCCGATTCCTGGAAGCGGCTCTATTTTCTCCGCATCCAGGATCTGATCGATCACTACCAACCCGACCTGCTCTACACCGATGGGGGCATTCCGTTCGACCAGTGGGGCTACCGCCTGGTCTCCCACTATTACAACGTAATCGCCCGCGCCCACGGCGGGAACGTGGAGGGCGTCTACACCAGCAAAACCGCGGAGAATTGTGCAGAGGGCGCCTGCGCGCTGGACATCGAGCGCGGGATCGCCAACGATATCCGCCCGCAACCCTGGCAGACGGATACCTGCATCGGCAACTGGCACTACAAGAAGGGCATCACTTACAAAACCGGTAAGACGGTCATCGATATGTTATGCGATATCGTCAGCCGCAACGGCAACCTGATGCTCAACATTCCGCTTCCCAACAGCGGCGTGCCGGATGCGGATGAGTTGAAAGTGGTGGAGGAGATCACCCGTTGGATGGCCGTCAACAGCGAAGGAATTTACGATACGCGGCCGTGGAAGGTGTCCGGAAACGTTCCGGAGACGGCCAGGGCGGAGGCGGGCTTCAACGAACGGAACCGCAGGAACCTGGGCCCTGGCGATGTCCGCTTCACCACCAGGAAGGGCGCGCTGTACGCCTTCGTTATGGGATGGCCGGAGCGGGAAGCGGTGGTCCCCACGCTGGCATTGGGCGGCAAACTTGGAGTCGGCAGGATTCGTAAGGTGGAGTTGCTGGGCCACAAGCCGGAGGTGAAGTTCACCCAGGATGAAGCCGCCCTGAAGGTGGAGTTACCACCCGAGCGCCCGTCCGACCACTCCGTTTGCTTCAAGATCACCGGGGCCTAAAGGAAGAGGGTCGGTGGGGCCGGCCTTCAGCCTGCCGTGGACAGGCCGAAAGCCTGTCCTACCCTTTCCGCCTCTCAGCGCGGCTCTTTGACCGGGGCGGGATTTGCGCCGGTCAGCCCCTGATCGGCGGTCTTCGGATCGTAGTGAGGGTTGAGGGCGGGCATGGCGGCGTGGACGGATTCGCGCCATTCGGCCAACCTGCCGCGCAGTTCGGCCGCGCGGCGCGGGTCGCGCGGCGCCAGGTTGTCCCTCTCGCCAATATCACGCGCCAGATTGTAGAGTTCCAGCCGCCCGTCTTCAAAAAATTCGATCAGCTTGTAATCGCCGGCACGCACGGCGCCGCTGGGTACCCCGCCCTGGTTGCTGTAGTGCGGGTAGTGCCAATAAATTGCCTGGCGAGGGAGGGTCGCTCCGCCGCCGAGCAGCGGCGCGAGGCTGAGGCCATCCACAGCCCATCGTGAATTCACCGGAACGCCGGCCATTTCGAGCATCGTGGGGAAGAAATCGATGCTCGATACCGGAACGTCGCAGACACTGCCGGCGCGGCTGACGCCGGGCCAGCGGATCATCATCGGCTCGCGGATGCCCCCTTCGTAAAGATGTCCCTTGCCGGCGCGCAACGGAGCGTTGGAGGTGACCGGGCTTCGGCTTCGTCCTTCGTAAACCAACCCTCCGTTGTCGGACATGAAAATGACCACGGTGCGGCCGGCCAGCCCTTCGTCGTCCAGTTTCTTGAGAACCCGGCCGACGTTATCGTCCAGGCTGGAAATCATGGCGGCATAAACCGGGTCGTGCTGCGGGTTGGCGGGGTCGGCCTTGGCGCGGAACCGTTCCACCAGCGCTGGCTTAGCCTGCTCCGGCAGGTGCACGGCGAATTCCGGCAGATACAAAAAGAACGGGCGCGAGCGGTTGGTCTCGATGAACTTTTCGGCCTCCACCGTCAGACGGTCGGTAAGATAGTCGTCCTTGGTGCCGCCTTGCAGGTTCGGCAGATCGAAAGGACCGAAATAGGATTCCGGCGAACCCCGGGCGGTACCGGCCACGTTGAGGTCGAATCCGTGCTTATCGGGATAGAACGGAGGCCCGCCGAGATGCCACTTGCCGATGCTGGCCGAGACATACCCCGCCGGCTTGAGCGCTTGGGCAATGGTAACTTCGTCGAGCGGCAGTTCCTGGTGGAAGGCCGGAGAAATCAGGCGCGCGGAAGGCCACGCGGGGCGCCCGGGTATCCAGTCAGTCAGCCCCAGGCGCGCGGGATACTTGCCGGTCAGAATGCTGGCGCGGGTTGGCGAGCAGACCGGACAGGCGGCATAAGCGTTGGTGAAGCGCAGGGACTGGCGGGCCAGGCGGTCGATATTCGGGGTTTCGTAAAACGTGCTCCCGTACACGCCCAGGTCGCGCCAGCCCATATCGTCGATCAGGATGAACAGGAAATTCGGCGGGATCGAGGGCGCGCGTCCCGGCCCCTGCCGAGGGAATGCGCGGCGGGCTACAGCAGCCGATCCCGCGGCAGCCAGAAACCGCCGGCGGCTCAAAGGCGGCGCAAGGAGTGAAGCCACAATCCCCATCATAATGGAAGGCGTGTTGGCGCGACCGCGCAAAGGAGTTGGTTACCATATGTTTCGCTTTACGGTTTTAAGCCTGACCGTTCTGATGGCCGCACCGGCCCTTGCCCAGGTGATCCCGGCCGCGCCGCTGAGCGACGATGCCGCAGACACCAGGAGACAACTGGCCGAACTGACCTCGCTGGTTCATCAACTCCAGGCACGCGTCACCGATTTGGAGGGAAGGCTCAACGCCCGGGACAACTCAGGCGCGGTCGCGACCGCCGCCGCCGACCCGGCCCCCGCCCCGACCACTGCCCCTGCGATCCAAAACGCCCCCCCTGCGCCGCCGCCCGCCACCAACTCCGCCGCCGATCCGCAAGCCGCGCCGGCCCAGCCGCCCGTCACCGACACCTCCATCCTGCGCGGCACCACCGTCAATTTCCTTTTCGATACCTACTACGGTTACAACTTCAACAATCCCATCGGGCGCGCCAACCTTCTCCGCGCCTTCGATGTGAGCAGCAACGCTTTCAGCCTGAGCCAGGCGGACCTGGTCCTGGAAAATGCCCCCGACCCGGCCAACGGCAAGCGCTTCGGCCTGCGGGTCGATTTGCAATTTGGCCAGGCGACGGCGACGCTCCAGGGCAGCGCCTCGAATGAACCCCGGCCGGAAGTGTATCGGGACATTTTCCAGGCTTACGGAACTTACGTGGCGCCCATCGGCAGCGGATTGACCATCGATCTCGGCAAGTGGGCCAGTTCCCTCGGCATGGAGGGCAATTACAGCAAAGACGATATCAATTACTCACGCTCGTTCTGGTTCGATTTCCTACCCTTCTATCACATGGGCGCGCGCGTGAGCTATAAAATAAACAGCGCACTGACCCTCAATTACTGGATCGTCAACGGAACCGAACAAACCGAGCCGACCAACGGCTTTAAGGATGAAATGGGAGGGTTCGTCCTACAGCCTCGCAAGAACCTCTCCTGGACCGTCAATTATTACCTGGGCCAGGAACACCCCGATTTTGAATATCTCCCCGGCTCGACCCAGCCGGGCCTGCCCGAGCAGCAGGGAATCCCATTCGCGCCAATTCTCAATCCGGCCCACGGAAAGTTGCACATTTTCGATTCCTACGCCACCTGGACGGCCACGCCCAAGCTCACCCTGGCGG
>JASHSS010000516.1 GCA_030038565.1 Bryobacteraceae bacterium | reverse complement strand
GCGGATGGGCGAGGCGCCGCAGCGGCGCCGTTAGGAATACGCTCCTGCCCCAACTCGACCGAGGGGGGCTTGTCGATGGTCTCGCGTTTACTCACGTGTACCTCTTTTCCACCGTCAATCACAGCGAATCGGGTGAGTTGACCCTGGGCGAACACCCGGCAAAAATCACCAGAACCAACTTGGTTCCGCGGGACTGGTCGTACGATTCTACCATCAGTGCGTAACGGCACAGAAGGCCAAGGGTCGCGCCGCCACAATTACCCCTGCTGGCGGCAATTCCCGGCAATCCCAGCCCCCTCCGGCCACGCCGGGCGATCCCGGGCGAGTCTCACGCCCCGGCAGGGCCGCAACGGCCCAAGCAAGCGAGCGCGCCATCCATGTCCGGAACGGGTGTGCGAAAAGCCCTCCCGGTTAGGGCGGGGTAGACCAGGTGCGCCCCCCGAACTGTATCCGCGGCCTCACCCCGGCCAACACCGCCCGGCTTGACTGGCGGGACGCGCTTGCACGTTAATAGAGCCAGTACCCCCGACATGAATGGCGCCGAGTGTCTTCTCAGAACCCTGTTGGCCAACCAGGTGAAGGTGTGCCTCATGAACCCTGGAACATCCGAGATGCAATTTGTTGCCGCGCTCGACCGGGTGCCGGAAATGCGCGGCGTCCTGGGACTGTTCGAAGGCGTTTGTTCCGGCGCGGCGGATGGGTACGCCCGCATCTCCGGGAAACCGGCGGCGACTCTGCTGCACCTCGGACCGGGCCTGGGAAACGCCCTCGCCAACCTGCACAACGCGCGCAAGGCGCGCTCTCCGGTGGTCAATCTGGTGGGCGAGCATTCCACCGGGCACCGGGTCCACGACGCTCCCCTTACGGCCGATATCGAGGCGTTCGCGCGCCCCGTATCGGGCTGGGTGCGGACGCTGGAGAGCTCCGCCGCCATGGGAGAGGCGGCCTCGGCTGCGGTGGCGGCCTCCTGGGGGCCGCCCGGACGAGTGGCTACCCTGATTGTGCCGGCCGATTTCTCCTGGAGCGAGGCCGGCGATCCCGGCTGCCCCGCGGCGCGGCCGTCCCGCTGCTTGCCGGCCGGCGAGCGGGTCCGCGAGATCGCGCGCTTGCTGTGCTCCGGTCAGCCGGTGGGCTTGCTACTGGGAGGCGGCGCGCTGCAGTTGCGCGGACTTCGCGCTGCCCAGCGCCTGTCGGCCGCGACGGGCGTGCGCGTCTTTGCCGACCGGCACGCCGCCAGGATGACGCGGGGTGTCGGCATTCCCGCGGTCGAGCGCATTCCCTATTTCCCGGAGGCCGCCCAGGCGTTGCTCGCCGGATTCGAGCGTCTCGTTCTGGTAGAGACGCGGCCGCCGGTCTCCTTCTTCGGCTATCCCGGCGTGCGAAGCTCCCTCACTCCGGTTGGCTGCGCCTTCTACGTGCTCGCCTCCGAGGAACAGGATGGCGCAGCCGCGCTGGAATGGCTGGCCCAGGAACTGGGCGCGCCGGCAGCCGTCGCCGCGGATCCCCCCCGCCCGGCCCTGCCGCGCGGCGAACCCCTCACCGCGGCCGCTGTGGGCCGGACCGCCGGCGCGCTTCTGCCCGAGGGAGCCATCGTCTCCGATGAGAGCGTTTCTTCCAACGCCGAAATCTGGCCTCACCTGGCGGGCGCCGCGCCGCACGAGTTCCTCCCCGTCGCCGGCGGCGCCATCGGCCAGGGACTGCCCGTGGCGCTGGGGGCCGCGCTGGCCTGTCCCGGCTGCAAGGTGGTGGCGCTGGAAGCCGATGGCAGCGCCATGTACACGCCGCAATCGCTCTGGACCATGGCGCGTGAGCAACTCGATGTCACCACCGTTATCCTGGCCAACCGCCGGTACCGGATCCTCGATATCGAGATGCGCCGGACCGGCGCGGGAACCATGGGACCACGCGCGGGCCAGATGATCGACCTGACCCATCCGGAGCCCGACTGGATCAAACTGGCCGAAGGTTTCGGTGTTCCGGCGGCCCGCGCGACCACGGCGGACGAATTCACCCGTGCATTCGAAGCCGCCATGCGGGAGCCGGGACCTCACCTCATCGAAGCCGTGCTGGGTTAATTTACCCTGCGCGGAGGAGGTTGGGGGGCGCTCCGCCGCACGCTGCTCATGCCACCAGCCCCGCCCAGCCGAGGGGGCGGGCAAAATCGCCGCCGCCCGCCGGCAGCGGGCCTATCCGCGCAAGGGACGATCCCGCGACCATACCTGCGGTCACGATCGGCAGGTCGCATCCGGCGTCCGTCAGTTCGCGGCCAGAGCCCTGGGATGGCCCGGGCCTTCGGTAGACGGGCATTGACTGGGCCGAGCCGATCGGCCAGCAGAACGGCTGCAGGAGGCCGGCGGCGCCCTGCCGCGCCCCGCCGGCCCGCGGATTCGCGATGGCTCCGGTCACACCACGACGTCCACACCGATCGCGTCGTGATCCGACAGCGGCGCGCTGCGGCCCTCCCTGAGGTCGTGGATCACAACCGGGTTTTCCACCCGCAGCTTTCGGGTCGCAAACCAGTCCAGCTTCATGGGACAACGCCCCTGGTGGTTGCGCAACGCCCAACGGATGAAGGCGAAGCACCATTCCGGCACCCACTCGCGCAGGTTGCCGGTGGCCCGTTGGTCGCACACGTCGTAGCAGATGGTCGGTTCGCCCATGCGGTTTGAGCGCTGGTATTCGAACCCGCGCTGGCTCAACAGTTGAAACAGCCCGCGCTCGAAAAGTCGCTCGGGGTGAAGGTAGTGGTTGCGGATGACATGGTCCACCCCCATCATCACGCGCAATGCGAATCCCAAAATGGCGCGGAAGGCGCGCGACGAATCGTAGGTGCTGGTGTTCCAGTCGCCGCCCAGGATCACGGGCAGGCCGGAGGGCAGGGCGTCCAGAACGCTGCGCATCTGTTCACGGCGATGCCGCTGGGTGGATTGGGCGTCCAGGTGCACCGAAACGGCCAGCAGCGGAAGATTCGGAAAATCGATGCGCGCCGCGACGGCCGTCTGGCAGCCCAGGCGCTGTTCGCGATGCGCCATTTTGTCCACGCCGTTGGCCAGCGGGATCAACCGGATGTCGTGCAGCGGATAGCGGCTCAGGATGGCATTACCGTGAAGTCCGAACCGGTTATCGCCCTCTACATGGCGCTCTACGCCTGATCCCTTTCCCAGGGCAATGTAGCAGGGCGCGAAGACCTGCGCCATCCCCAGTTCCCGCGCCAGCACTTCGGCCACCATGCGGTTGCCGGAACGCGCCATCCCCGCATCGGCCTCGGTGAGTAGCAGCACGTCGCAGGTTTTCAGATAAGGATGTGAGCGGAAGGCCTCCAGTTGCGCCTCGAACTGCGCGCCCCGTTCGATATTCCAGGCCAGCATGCGATACCGCGGGCGAGCCGTCGCGTCCCCGTGTCGGAAGTCTGCCAGATGCGGCGTGGCCAGGGATCGGGCCACCAGCGGTGCGATGGCGCGGTAATCCGGATGGGCTTCCAGTTCGGCCGTGGAGCGGCACCGCGCCAGGGCGTCGAGGCGCGGCAGGATCTCGGCCGCAACCGCCGCGTAGACTTGGTCCTGGGTGGCGCCGGCTCGCATGGCACTCAATCCAACCGGTAAATCGTGAGGCCCGAGAGCAGCTTGGGATAGAAATCGGTGGATTTCTGCGGCATCACACCGCCGGCGAAGGAGATCGCGGCCACCTGCTCCACCGACACCGGGCGCAGCAGGAAGGCAATCTGAGCATTTCCCTGGCGCGCTTCTTCCACGGCCCGATCCAGGCCACGCACGTAGCGCAGGTGCTTCTCGTCGCGCACCGCCTCCTCGCCGATCCCCAGCGCTTTCCCGAGCAGGAGCCGATGCAGAATCCGCACGTCCAACTCATTCACCGCGTCGCGCGCCTTCAGCGCGAAAAGCCGGTCGCCGATGGCCGCGCCGATCACGGTGCGATTGCCGCATTCCTGCCAGCGGCGTTGCAGGGTATCCTGCGAATCGATTTCGGCCACTTGGAAATCGCCCGCCGCGGCGCGCAGGAATTCGTCTGGAAAGCCCCCGGCCGCAATGCCGTTCACCAGCCGGTGGGTAGCCAGGATTTTTAATCCCGGAGAGTGCATGTTGACGAAGGTCATCATCACGCGATCCGCGCCCGCCAGATCCGGATTTTCGTTGCGAAAGGCCAGGGCCGTCTCATAGCGGTGGTGACCGTCGGCGATCAGCAACTTCTTATCGCTCATGAGGGCCTGGATGCGCGCGCTGTCGGTGGTTCTCCAGACGCGGTGGATGGCGCCGTATTCGTCGGCGACTTCGGCCAGCGGCGCGCCGGCAGCCGATTGATCCAGCAGCGCATCCACGGCGCCTTCCGGGTCGGGGTACAGCATGAAGATCTGGCCGAAATGCGCGTGCGTGTGGCGCAGCAATTCCAGGCGGTCCTGCTTGGGGCCGGAGAGCGTCTGCTCATGCCGGTAGACGACGCCTGCGGAATAATCCACTACCGGGCCCAGGCCGATAAAGCCTTTGCGCACCAGCCGCTCGCCGGTATCGGGCACGGTGCATTCCTGGAAATAGGGGAACAGGGCCGGTTCGGGATCGGGGGCCAGAATCCCGGCCGACTGCCACTCGCGCAGGTACCCGGCCGCGCGTGTGTATACATTTTCCGCGGCGTTGTCCGCTGCCTGGCGCTCTCCCAGAATCAGCCGCACCAGGTTATAGGGGCTGAGCGATAAATAGCGGCTGCGCATGGCCGGGGAAATCTTATCGTACGGCTGCGTGACCTGGTCCCCCAGCGGTCCGGCCTGGGCGGTGTAGCGAAGCGGTTGAAAAGGATGGATGCGGGTCAAGTTCCAGGATAGCGTGCCATGGCCCGCCCCGCCCGGTTCGTCAGCGCTTCGGCGGCGCTCCCGCGGGCGCCGGGTTGTTCGCCCCGCCGGGGAGCACCGCGGGGATCATATCGGGCGGACGCGACACCTCACCGGTCTTGGCTTCGTCGATATTGATGTCGTAGTCCTTCAAGATCGTGCCCAGCACATTCTGCATGTTAACGCGGGCGTGTATGTACTGGTTGCGGGCGTCTACTTCGCTCAGCTCGCGGGTGGTGGCGTCGCGCTGCCCGATCACCACGTCCAGTATGGTGGCCGTTCCCAACTCGTACTTGCGGCGCGTGCCGGCGGTAGTCTGGTCCTGCAATTCGCGGGCCTCGACGCTGGTGTCGTAGGCGGAACGGGCATTCGCCAGCGCGATGCGCGCGTTGACCACATTCACCTTGATGTTGTTATGAAGCTGCCGGTCCTGGATCTGCGTCTGGCGGTAG
This sequence comes from Bryobacteraceae bacterium, assembly GCA_030038565.1. GTDB lineage: Bacteria > Acidobacteriota > Terriglobia > Bryobacterales > Bryobacteraceae > JOPF133. The sequence goes on along the minus strand of JASHSS010000516.1, from coordinate 27,965 downwards.
TTCAACTGGTCCGTGATCAGGTCGGCGCGCGCCGAGCGGTTGCGAAGGGTCATGGTGAGGGAGACGCCGGCGCTGTAGTTGGGGAAGTCGCGGCCGAAAACCTGGCCCAGCACCGAGCCGTAGCCGCCCAGGAAGAACGGGTTGGCGCCCGCCAGCGTAGCGGGTATCCCCAGCGCGTTCAACTGCCCGGCCACGCCGCTGTTGCTGGCGCTCACGAAGCCCTGAAGCTGTGGCAACAGGGCGTCCTTCACGCCCTGGGTGGTGAGGCGCGCGTTCTCCAGGGTGATCTGGCTCTGCTCCACATCCGGCCGGTTGGTCATCGCCTCGGCGATCAGATCCTGAATCGGTTGCACGGATTCCTGGGAGGGAACCTCGAAGTGATCGGTGGGAACGACGTGGGCGGTGATGACGCTCAGGTTGTCCATTCCGGCGCGGGTGAGCACGCTCTTCAGCGTCATTTCCTGCTGTTGCACCTGGGATTGCGCCGCGATGACATCCTGCTGGCTGGTCTTCATCTCCGCCTCTTCCTGGAGGATGTCGATGGGCGCCACGGCTCCCAGTTGCGAGCGCCGCCGGTCGTCCTCGTAGAGCTTGGTGTTCAGGTCCAGCGTCCGTTGCCGGATCTTGAGGCTGTCGATATCGGCTACCAGGTCCCAGTACAGCCCCACCACGTTGTAGACAGTGGCCATTACCTGGTTGCGGAAGGTCAGGTCGCCCACGCGCAGGTTGTTCTTGGCAGTGCGGATGGCGCGCAGGTTCACCGACGGGCGGAAGCCTTGCAGCAGATTCTGCTGGATGGTGAAGGCCAAGGTGCCCTGGCTATAGGGATTGAACTGGTTGTACGGCGAGTTCTGGGTGACGTTGAACTGATTGGTCATCCCCAACTGGATGGTGGTTCCGGTAATGAGCGCCTGCTGCACCCCGAAGGTGGCCGAGCTGTACTGCGTGATCAAGCCATTGGTGCCGGTGATGTTGGTCGCCGTCTCGATGGTGGTGGAGTGAGTGAACTGGCCGGCTATATAGAGAATCGGATCGAGGGCCGGAATGGTCGACCCGGCCAGTTGCACGCTCAAGCCCGAAAGCAGGCTGTTGGCCCCGCTGGTAACATTGGCGGTGCCTCCAGAACCCAGGGCCGTGCTGGAGAGCACGCCAAGCGACGCCGAAGTGGGTCCAGAGGTGATGTTGGTGGACACGTTCCGCAGCAGCGTGCCGGCGCTGGCCCGCAACACGTTGGCATCGTTCAGCCGGTTGGTGAAGCGGGCGTTTTCGATGTCGAGATTATTCTCCAGGGCCAGCGCGATGGCGTCCTCGAGGGAAAGATAAATATTCCCCGAGCGCATCAGCTTCTCCAGGCGCGGCGAGTCTTCGAAGTACACGCGCGGCGCGGCGTGCGGCAGATAGTCGCGCCCCAGCCAGCTGAACCAGCCGTGAGCCGGCCCCCGGGTAACCTCCGGCGTCTGGGCAAACCCCGGCAGCGCCAGGGCGCCGGCGAGCAAAGTAGCGATTGCGGTTTTGGAATGGTACATAACTTTTGGAAAAGACCCTAAACGCTTATTATGGCCGGTCACTCACAGCCCCGCAGCCTTCACGGAAATGGTTTCTCTTCGGTATACGCGGAGGGCCGCTTTTGAGTTCGGGAAAAGTGGGCCGGAAAACCGGTCGAGAATTCCGCTTAAGTCACAAGACGGGCCCGGACCCCCGGCGTTAGTAGGTTCACGAAAACTCCGGTTGCGACTATTTGCGGCGCGCCGTGGGCCGGCTGGGCAAGGCCCCCGCGAATTCGGCGCCGCGAAAAGCGCAGCGGTGCGCCACCCGCCGGTCGGAGCCGGAGCGGGCGGCCCGGATTCGGCTCCGCGTCAAGCTTCAGCGGGCGCGGCGCCGGTTGAAACGAGCCGGTCCCGCGGACTGGGCGCCTCGGCAAGCTTCGGTTGGCACAAATAGGAGCCGGGCGGGACCGGCCGTTTAGACAGACCGGCCCCTTGTGGGGCCGGCCGCGGGAGCCGCCCCACCTGGCTTTTTAGCCAGTTTGTGGGGATCTTGCGAAAATCGAGCTCAGCTCGTGCGGCTGAGCAACGGAACCGCCCGCAGGACCTGGTGGGATTCGGGTTGGGCGGCGGCGGCATCCAGGGGCTGGGTTGCCGCGTTAAAGCTGAACCATTGGTTGAGAACTTCGTCGGAAACACGGCGCCGTCCCATAATTTGCCGGCGGCCGTGCAAGGCTCGTGGAAGACACCTGGCCAGGCGCCAGAAAGCCCCCAGCGAAGTCGGCTCCCAGACTACCGAGGCCACCACCACCAACAGGTCGCGCGCGGTCATGGAAAGCCAGTGCCGGCGGTACAGCCCGAAAGTGGCATTCTTGATGCGCATCAGGAAGCGGTTCTTCACCGAGTGCATGTTGATCAGGGCCGGCAGCGAGCGGCGGTTGGCCGGAGTCACCGTACGCACATGATGCGCCACCGCGTAGGGTGTGTAAATGCAGCGCCAGCCGAGCAACAGGGCGCGCCAGGCAACATCGGCGTCCTCGCGGTAGACGAAAAAATCGGGGTCGAAGAAGTTGCCGTCAATGGCGATATCGTCGATCATGCGCCGCCGGAAAAGGGCTGCGGCCGCGCTGGCGCCGAAGACATATTCCACATTCTGAAACGATGGGCCATCGGGTAAATGCCAGCCCCGATCGAAGTGCCGCATGGTGGGCGTAAAGAAGATGCCGGTCGAATCGATCAGGGGTTCGTTCAGCGGCTCAAAACCGGGGCCAATGGAAAGCAGCCTCCCGCAGACGGCGCCGACGTGCGAATCGGCATTGGACGCCCTCACCAGGTTGGCGATAAATCCCGGCTCCATGAGCACGTCCGGATTGAGGGTCAGTACCCACTTGGACCTGGTGGCCCGGATAGCGGTATTCTGGCCGTCCGCGAAACCCGTATTGGAAGCGTTCTGGATGACCCGGATGCGGCCCCGGAACTCTTTTAGAATGCCTCGGGTATCGTCGGTAGAGGCGTTGTCCACCACAATCACCTCAAGGGCCACGCCCTGCTGCGCCAGCACCGCCTGAAGACAGCGCCGGATGTACCGGCCGCTGTTGTAGGTGACGATGGCGACACAAACTTTTCCGTCGGGCACAGTATTTTTCAAGTCCGCTGATCCAAAGACCCGCGAGCCGCGCGGTCCAACTACACCCATTTTGCGGTTTTTAAAAAAATATTCGATATTTCTCTGTGGAAGGTGTAGTTGGCCGGATGGGGTCGGGGGTCTTTCTAAGTGGCTTGTAATGTCCGCGTCCTCGGCCAGCCAAGCAGATGTGGGAACTTCTCCGGCAGGAAGAGGCGGTGGACACTTTCGAGGATCGAGTGGCACAGTTGTACGAAGAATCGCGCAACGACGTCTATCGCTACCTGCTGACGCTGGGTCTTTATCCCGCCCGTGCCCAGGAAGCCGTGCAAGAGGTGTTCCTGCGCCTCTACAGCACCCTTCGGAAGGGCGAAGCCATTGAAAATTATAAGGGTTGGATCTTCCGTGTGGCGCACAACCACGGGCTCAAGGTGCGCGCCCGGCAGCATTCCGAGGAATCTTTCGATCCGGGCCTGGAGGCCAGTCTGAGGTCCGAAGCTCCCAACCCCGAGCACCAATTGCTGGACCGCGAGCGCCAACTGGCCTTCCACAATGCCGTGGAGGGCCTCTCGGAGCAGCAGCGGCGCTGCCTGTTCCTGCGCCTGGAAGGGCTGCACTATCCGGAGATCGGGGCGGTGCTGGGAATCAGTCCGTCGGCCGTGGGAGAGTTTTTGCGGCGCGCCATGATGCGGCTGCGGAGGGTGCGGAGTGAATAATTTCCCCACTCATCCGGAAGAGGCGGTGCTGCTGCGTTTGGTGGATGCCGAACTGCCGGCGCTGGAAAAACGGCAGGTGGAGGAGCATCTGGAAGCCTGTCCGGAGTGCCGCGCGCAGGTGGAGGAATTGCGCGCCACCCTGGCGGAATGCTTCCGCTACCGCGAAGACGTGCTGGAGGCTCTGCTGCCCGCGCCGCCCAAGCCCTGGGCGGATCTGCGTGCCGGGTTCGCCGAGATCGATCGATCATTGGCTCCGGCGGCCCGGGAGCCGTGGTGGCGGATCAAGCCGCCTTTGCGCTGGGCTTTGGCGGCGGCAGCCGCGATCCTGCTGGCGGTCTTCTATGGACTCCGGGAGACGCCTTCGGTCGAGGCGGCTTCGCTGCTCCAGAAGGCCGAAATGGCGGCATCCCAGCGAACCGCGACCGCGCCGCGCCGGGTTCTCTTCCGAACCAGGTACGCCCAATTCACGCGGGTGATCGGCAGGCGGGACGCCATGGCCGCGCTGCCCAAGGAACCTGCCGCGCCCGCCCTGGAAGCGCTGTTTCAGGCGGCGCATTGGGATTGGAACGATCCGCTGAGCGCGCAGGCATTCGCCGGTTGCCGCGACTCCCTCGAGCGAAAAACGGATTCGGTCACCACCACCGCAGATACCTACCAGATCCGCACCACCACGCCGGAGGGGGAACTGGCGGCCGCCAGCCTGACGCTGCGGGCCACCGACCTGGCGCCCCTGGAGGCGCGGCTTGAATTTCGAAGTCGGGATTGGGTGGAATTGAGCGCCGTGGCCGGGGAAACCGAGGACGGCGGAACTATCGGTGGTACGCCCGCACCCCACCCACTTGAGCCTGGCGCGCAGCCCGCCGCGCCGCGCCTGCCTGCCCCGGCCGTGGCTGCGGCAGCGCCCCCGGTTTCCGCTGTGCTCCAGGTGCTCACGGCGCTTCACGGAATCGGGGCCGATTTGGGCGAGCAGGTGGAAGTCAAGCCCGTAGAGGGCCGCCTGGTGGTAACGGGCGTGGGTATCCCAGCTGCGCGGCAGCGCGAAATCGCGGCGGCTCTGGAGAAATTTCCAAATGTTGTTGTGGAGTTTTCGGAACCAGGCGCGCCGCCGGTGACCACAGAACCGCCGGCCGCGGCGACGGCGCCACCGGAAAATCCCGGAGCCGGCATGGCGGCGCGGGTCGAGCGGCAGTTGGGCGGTCACCCGCAGTTCGAACGGTTCAGCGCCCAGATGTTGGACTGGAGTGACGCAGCCATGGCGCAGGCTTACGCGCTCCGGCGGCTGGCCGAGCGCTTTCCCGCTTCCGCCGAGGCATCCTTCAGCCAGGCGGACCGCCAGACCCTCCGTGAGCTTGCGCGGGAAAACGTGGCCACGATGGCTGGTATTACCGCCAAGATGAGCCGCACGCTGGAACCTGTTTTGACGGCCATGGGCGGCCAGGCGGGGGCTGGCCCAGCGGCGCCGCCGGATGCCTGGCAGCCTGCGGCGGAAGACCTTGTGGCTACAGCGCAGCGCGTGGAACGCCGGCTTTCGGTCATGTTGGGCGCGGCGCCTTCCGATGGCGGGGCCTTTACGCCTTCCGACTTGTCGAGCGATCTCAAGCTTTGGGAGGACGATATCGCGATTTGCCAGCGGTTGCTGGCCCGCGAGTAAACCCAGCGTCAGACGAGATCGGAGGCACGGCTGGAGCCACTGCTTACGGCGGCCCGTGACGCTCTGGCGGGCGTGCAGCGGATTGCCATGCTGGGCCCCGCGGCGCCTGCCGCAAGGGCCGGTAGGTACCCCTGTGGCCAGGAGTGTGGGCCTGGGACTCGAATCCAGCGGCAAAACGCCACGGACCGAACAGTACTACCCCGCAGATCGCACGCAGGCAGTAACCAACCCATGCCCAGCCGTGGCGGCCGGCTCTCTGGGGGCTTGTTGTGGCGTACTACGGCACGATCCCCACCTAGGTTGCCCGATTACCCCTTCCGAATCGCCATTTTGCGCCGGTTGTGGCCCCGGAAGCGAGGGTGTAGGGTAGTAAGTAATGATTTGCCGCCGGTCGCTCGCGCTACTGGTATGGTTGGTAGCGGGCGTCGCGGGAAACGCATCGGCCCAAAGGGGCACCCTTTTTGGCCGCATCCTGGACCCGTCCGAAGGCGCCGTCGCAGAAGCGGCCATCACTGTCACCAGCGAAGACACTGGCTTCCGGCGGATTACCGCGTCCGACCCGGGGGGAAACTTCGCGGTCGCCGCACTGGATCCCGGAATTTACAAGATCACCGTTCGCAAGGAGGGTTTCCAGACCGCTATCAAGTTCGGTGTGCGCCTGCCCGGGGATACACCGGTTCGCGCGGACTTCGTGTTGACGGTCGGCAGCATTGAGCAGACCATCACGGTGGAGGACACCGAGCCGCTGGCTGCCCGCGCCGATCCCTCCACCGGCGGCAGCGTCGAGCGCGACGAAATCCAACGCCTGCCGCTCAACGGCGGGGGCATCCTGGGATTGCTGGAACTGACCGGCGGCAGCAACGTGGTGCCCGCCACGCGCGGCGAGGCGGGCCAGTTCAGCACCGCGGGCCAGCGCCCCAACACCAACTCCTTCACCGTGGATGGGATAAGCGCCAATATGGGTGTGACGGCCGGAGGGCTGCCGGCGCAGTCTACCGGCGGGGTGCTTCCGGCGGTGAGCGCGTTTGGAAGCCTGGATTCGCTAATTGCTCTGGACGCCGTGGAACAGTTCCGAGTGCGTACCTCGACATCGGTGGCCGAGTTCGGACGCATGCCCGGAGCAGCGGTTTCGCTCACCACACGATCAGGCAGCAACCAGTTGCACGGGACCACATCCTACCGCATTCGCAACGAACTGGCGGATGCCAACGACTGGTTCGGCAACGCCGCGGGGTACGGGCCGCTGGAATTGCGGCTGCAGGATGTGTCGCAGACTTTGGGCGGCCCGGTGCGGCGCAACCACACCTTCTTTTTCCTTTCTTATGAGCACATGGCGCTGCTGCAACCGTTCGTCTGGAACCAGCCCGTGCCGTCGCCCGCCGGGCGCCAGCAGGCGGGGGATTGGGTACAGCCGGTGCTGGACCTCTTTCCCGTTCCGGCCAACCCAACCACGCCGGCTATCGTGGGGGAATGGACCGGGCGCACCGACCGCCCGGCGCGCCTGGATGCCGGGGGCGTACGCATCGACCAGGCCATCGGCTCGCGCGTGTCCCTGTTCGGGCGCTATAACGATTCGCCCTCCTCGAACGAGTTCGGCACCCTGGCGGTGGATCAACTGAGCCTGCGGACGCAGAGCCTGACCTTGGGGTTGAACGCCCGGCCAACGAGCGGGCTGGTGCTGGATTTCCGGGCCAACGAATCGGAATCGCGCGCAGACTCGGTGTGGACCGGCAACACGCCCGGCCCCGGTTGTGAGCTGGACCTGTTGGCGGCGGATTTTGAAAACAACCCGCCGCCTTGCGGGTACCTGGTGCGGTTCTCCATCGGCGGCATCGGGCAACTGGTGTCGGGGCGCGAGGGCCAGCGCTGGCAGCGCCAGTTCCAGTTCGTTCATTCCACCGGCTTCCAGGTTGGCAAACATGCGCTCGAAGTGGGCGCCGACTACCGCGACATCGTCCTGGTGCGGCGCGATCCCACCGCCACCCTGGGGGTGATTGCCGATACCTTGACGGAATTGACCAACCAGAACAACCTGTGGGTCTCGCGGGCGGCGGCTGTAAACGGAACGGCCGGAGTGCAGGAATTATCGTTGTGGGTTCAGGACACCTGGCAGGCTACCACGAGATTGACCGTGTCGGGCGGGTTGCGCTGGGAGTTCAGCCCCGCCACGCAATCGCTGGCGGGACCGGCCAGCGGCACCTATTTCTTCAATCCCTCCACGGCCACGTACTACCCCGCCCTGCAGCCGCAGCCGCTGTGGCCTACTTCTTACCGCGATTTCGCCCCGCGGCTGGGCCTGGCCATGCGGCTGACGGCCGACGGCCGCACGGTGCTGCGCGTGGGCGGCGGACTGTATTACGACTCCAGCCTGAGCATCGCGGCGGATATCCTGAACGGCGGCCCGCTGGGCATCTCCAGTTACACCAGCCCGCGAGTGGGCTTTGCTTCCTCGCAACTGGCCTTCGGTTTTATGCCGGGGTTGACGCTGCCGGAGGTGAAGCAATGGAATCTCTCGGTGGAGCGGGCGCTCGGAACGCACGACGTGATTTCGGCGGGCTACGTGGGTTCGCTGGGGACGGGACTGATCCGGCGCGAGGTGGGCGGCCCGGGCAACAGCCCCACGTTTCTGGTGGCCGCCACGAATGACGACGGGCGCTCGATCTATCACGCTCTGGAAGTGCAGTACCGGCGGCAGGTGGCGCGCGGCCTCCAGGCTATCGCGGCTTACGACTGGGCGCACTCGATCGACAACGATTCGAGCGACTCGTTTCTGGTTTGGGTGGGATCGCCGGCCAGCAACTGGGGATCGTCGGATTTCGACCTGCGCCAATCGCTGACCGGGTCGGTCACCTACGAACTGCCGGCCGACGGCCGCCCATGGCTGCGAGGCTGGGCTCTCGACGGCGTGCTGCACGCGCGCAGCGGCTTCCCCATCACAGTGCTGCAGAACGAGGAGTACATGGGCATCCCGCTGATCAACGCGTTCCGCCCCAACCTGGCGCTCGACCAGCCGCTGTGGATCTCCGAAGCGGGAGCGCCCGGCGGCCGGGTTTTGAATCCGGCGGCATTTCTGGCAACGCCCGCGGGGGTGCAGGGCATCCTGGGGCGCAACGCGCTTACCGGATTCGGAATGTGGCAGGTGGACCTGGCGCTGCGCCGCGAGTTCAAGCTCAACGAGCGCATCCGGATGGAGGTTCGCCTGGAGGCCTATAACGCGCTGAACCACCCGAATTTCGCCGATCCGGTGGCTTATCTGGACAGCCCGGTATTTGGACAATCCACGTCCATGTTGAACATGATGCTGGGGACGGGCAGCCCCGGCAGCGGCCTGTCGCCGATTCTCGAAACCGGAGGACCCCGGTCGTTGCAGGTCGGGGTGAAGTGGCGGTTCTAAGAAGAGACCGGCCGGCCGAATGGCGCTCCGGCAACATTTACTCCCCTGGTGGCGTCAATGAGACATGAAGATTTCCTGCGTCACAAGTCACTGTGGCCGGCTTACGGCACTGTGCGCTTGCTTCACGGCTCTGGCGCTGGCCGCCGATCCGGCGCTTACTATCTATAACCAGAACTTCGCGGTCATTCGCGAGACCTTACCGCTGGATTTGAAGGCGGGCAATAACAGCCTGCAATATACCGGCGTTACCGCGCAGGTGGAACCGGATTCGGTGATTCTGCGCGACCCGGCGGGAAAGCAGGTGCTGGTGGTGGTGGAGCAGAACTACCGCAACGATCCGGTTTCGCAGGAGAGGCTGCTGGCGTTATACGAAGGCAAAAGCATCGAGTTCTCAGTGCATAACCAGGATGGAACCAATACCATCGTCAGCGGCAGGATCGTGCGCAGCGGCTACGTGCCGCATTACCAGGCCATGCAGCAGTATGGCCCGCAATATCAGTACAACCAGATGAACATGGCCCAGGGCGGAGCGGGACAGCCGGTGATCGAAGTCGGCGGAAAGCTGCAATTCACGCTGCCGGGGCTGCCAATCTTCCCGGCGCTGGGCGACGATGCGATTCTCAAGCCTGCGCTGGACTGGATCCTGTATGCCGCGCAGCCGGCCAAATTCGATGCGGAGCTGAGCTATGTTTCGGGCGGCATGACCTGGAGCGCCGATTACAACATGGTGGCGCCGGAGACGGGCGATACGCTGGACCTGGTGGGCTGGGTGACCCTCGACAACCAGAGCGGCAAGCAGTTCGACCACGCCCACATCAAGCTGATGGCGGGGGATGTGAACAAGGTTCAGCCGCAGGTTCAAGCGAGGTTCGCGGCAGGCGGCGGCGGCGCCCTGGGCGGCATCATTGGTGGCCCGCCCCAGGTCACCGAGAAGACCTTCGAGGATTATCACCTCTACTCGCTGCCGCTACCTACCACGATTCACGACCGCGAGACCAAGCAGGTGGAGTTCGTGCGCGCTTCCGGCATCCAATCCAAGCGATTGTACGTCTACGACGGCGTGCAGTTCGATCGCAATTACAACGCCTACCAGGATGTGCGCAACATCCAACAGTACGGCACGCAATCCAATCCGCACGTCTGGGTGATGCGCGAGTTCTCCAATAACGACGCCAACCACCTGGGAATCCCGCTGCCCAAGGGGCGGGTGAGGTTTTATCGGCGGGACCAGGATGGGCAGGTGGAGTTCACCGGCGAAAACGAGATCGACCACACGCCCAAGGATGAGACCGTGCGGGTGTACACCGGGAACGCCTTCGATATTACGGGCGAGCGGCGGCAGACCCGGTTTCAATCGCAGATGCAGCCGGGCGGCTGGGCCGATGAATCCTTCGAGATCAAGCTGCGGAACCACAAGAAAGAAGCCGCCACCGTGCGGGTGGTGGAGCACCTGTACCGGTGGTCGAACTGGGTGATTACCCAGGAATCGGCGCAGCACCGGCAGGTGGATAGCAGGACCATTGAGTATGAAGTTACCTTGCAGCCGGATGAGGAAAGGACGCTGACTTATACCGCTCATTACACCTGGTAACTTTACTCCACCACCAGCGAATCTACATCCACGTACCGCCCGGTGGATTGCGCGTTCGCCTGACCGGTGACGCGGATCTTGAGGACGTGGCGGGCGCCGCGGCGGAAGCAGCAGAGAACCCGGCGGGCCTGCCACTCGATGCGGGCGGAGTACAAGTCGATGGGCCCCTGGCTAACTCCGTCGATGGTGACCTCGGCAATGCCCCGGTTAGGGGCCTTGGTGAAGATGTAAGTCAGCGACTGGCCGTCGAAAGCGAACGAGACTTCCGCGCCGGGCTCGTCCGTATAACTGATGGTGCGGAGGTCGGCATCCTGAAAGGTGGTATTGTGATCCCAGTCGCCGGTGAAGTGCAGGGCGAGATCGAAATCGTCGTACAATCCGGGCGGCGCCACGAAGGTCGTGGCGAGCGATGGCAGCCGGCGGCACGTGGGGTCCAGGCGGGTCAGGTAGATATCGCCGGATTCGTACTCCAGGCCCGTGCAGGCGGCCATCACCTTAGCGAGCGCGGGCGGGTGGCCCTCCTCGCCGACCTTCGGTTTGTGGGCAATCAGGTACGAGACGTTCCACGATTCCAGCAGGCGCAGCGTGTCGGAAACGGTTGTGGCGCGGGAAAGACGCTCCCAGGTGTTGTATTGGTGCCAGTGATTCTCGTAAACATCTCCGGTGAGGCCGGCGATGGTGCAATCGTCGGTGAGCATCACGCCGGCTTTGGGGTGCGAGCGGTCGAACCAGTCGATGACTTCGCGGACGGGAGCGGCCTCGTGCAGGTAGCGCTGACGTTCCAGCGCGGAGAAAGGCGAGCGCAGGCAGAAATCCTTGTGGTAGTAACTCGCCGAAGGCAGGAAATAGAGGTTCAGCCCGGTGCATGCCAGGATAGCGCCGATGGCCGCGCGCGCCATCCAGCGGTGGCCGGCCCGCATCCAGCCCAGCACCGCCGCCGCCGGGACCATCAGCAGCGCCAGCGCCGGATACAGGTAGCGTGCGTTGGGGGTGGAGAGGAGCACCGCGATGGATGCGGCCCAAGCCACCACCGCGGCGCTGCGTGCGGGGCGGGTGCCCGCCATCGCCAGGCCCAGCAGGGCCAGCGGCGCCAGCAGCAGGTATTGAAAACCAAACGAGCCATTCTGGCCCTCGTAGTACCTGGTGGTCGCGAAGGTCAGGTTGTAAAGCGTTCCCCAGGAAAGCGGCTGGAGAAAGCGGTAGTCCTGAACCACCGCACTGCGGTCCAGCAGTGGCGAGTGGATTTGCGGGTTGAGGAATGGGAATAGCGGATTGCCAGTCTTGGCGTAGGCGATGGCGTAAGGCGGCAGGGCGGCGGCCAGCAGCAACAGGGCCGCTACGGCGATGGCGGCGGCAGGGCGGGCGCCCAGGGCCTTGCGGTGTTCAACCATCATCGCGGCGGCAAAAGGGAGGGCCACCAGCACGAAAATCAGGCTTCCGAATTTGGTGGCTACCGCGGCGCCGCCGAGCAGCATGGCGATATTCAGGTAGCGGCGGAGCGCCGTATCGTCGAAGCGCCACAGCGCCGCCAGCATGCCCAGCACCAGCACGGCCTGGGTGTTTTCGATGAACAACGATCCGGTCACCAGTTGCACCATGGGGGTGGTGGCGAAGAGGGCCGCGAGCAGCAAGGCAAGAGCCGGCCCGGTGAAACGGCGGGCGGCGCGGTAGAGCAAGGCCAGCAGCGCCAGCAGCATGGCGAAATCCAGCAGGCGCGCGGCGAACTCGCCTCCCAACAGGCTGGTGATCGCGTAAGTGAAATCGGCGCCCATGGGCATCACCGACCAGATGAAACGGGCCGGCTCGAACGTCATGGCGTGGTTGGCGGCGATATCGAAGGGAACGGCCAGGTGAGTGGCCAGCGCATCCGCGCCCACTTCCGGCTTCAGAACCACCAACCAGTGCGCTCCCAGGACGAAAGCCAGCAGCACAAACGCGGCGCGCTCGCCGGGCCCGCGCAATTCCATGCCGGCGATGGCGCGGGTCCACTGGCGGAGCCGCGCCAGCACGCCGCGGAAATCGGCCAGCAGGGGCAGCGCCAGGATGGCGGCCCACACTGCCGGGTAATTCACCGGCAGGCGCGCCACGACGTACATCAACAGCATGTAGAGGGACAGCCCCACCAGCGTGGCCAACACGTCGTCGGAGCCGGATAGAGGGCCCGATTCGGAGGACCCGCCGCGGTCCATCATCAGGCGTCCCAGGGCGCATGCGGAGATCAGCAAAAACGCCGTGGCCAGCAGCGGCAGAGGCCCCAGCGCAAACGCCGTCAGGCCCAGCAGCAGCACCGTGAATGCCATGGCGAGCGTCCAGGGCGCCATCAGCGCGAGCGGCAGCGCCAGCGAGAGAAAGGCCCCGCCATACCGCAGAAAGCGCGAGAAACCCACCGGATTCCAGATCTCCTGCGCGAATAGATGGGCGGTCGAGAAACCGTATACTTCCAGGAGCGCAACGACGGCCAGGACCGCCGCAGCGGCCAGCGAAAACACCACCGGCGAAACCGTGCGCCGCTCGCTCTCGGCGCTTTCGCTCCTGAAGATGAACAGCCGCTGCACGGCGAAGTTCAGGAAGAAAAGAGCCGTCTCCATCCCGAGCTTGGCGGAGACCGCCGAAACACCGAAGCGCGAAGAGAGAAACTCGATGCCGGCGTAGCTGGCGCTGCCGCTGGCCAAAACCAGCAGGAGGTACTTGGGCAGCGCGGCTTTGTGCTGCGCGTGCGAAACGAATACCGAGCGGCGCACCGCGGTGTAGTTGAAGCAAACCGAAACCAGCCGGCCCAGGACCTGCGAGGGCAGCACGTGGCCCAGGCGGTGATACACCAGGATGTAGACCAGGTTGTCCAGCGCGGCCGTCAGGAACGCGACCGTTCCGAAGCGCAGCAGGACGAAGTAGATCTTCATCGAGTCGATCACCGGGTTGAAATGCGAGGACGCATTGCCGGATTCGTAGATGGTGCGGATGGGCTCCTCGAGAAGCGGAATCGCCAGGCGGTGGGCGGCGATCAGCATCTCCAGCTCGAACTCGTAGCCGCGCGCTTCGATGCGCAGGAGGTGCGGCAGGAGACCGGCCGGGATGCCGCGCAGACCGGTTTGCGTGTCGCTGATGCGCCTGCCCAACAGCATGTGCACGATGCCGCGGGTGGCCACGTTACCGATGCGGCTGCGCAGCGGAACGTCGCCCGAGAAAGCCCGCGAGCCGAGCACCAGTGTGTCCGGATGGGCCTCCAGAGAGGCGGCCACGCTTTCGATATCTTCCGGATGGTGCTGCCCGTCGGCATCGGCGGTCACCACGCCGATCAGGGCGGGGAACTGGCACAGGGCGTAATTGAAGGCTGCCTTGAGCGCCGCGCCTTTGCCCAGGTTCACTGCGTGGCGCAGCAGCCGGACCTTCGGAAAGGCCGCCACCTGGTCGAAAATCTCGCGGTAAGCCGCGCCGCTGCCGTCATCCACCACTACGATGGCGGCGAACGGCCGGGCGCTGAGCGTACGGACCAGCCCCACCAGGCTCGTGGAGGGGCAGTAGGCAGGAATGATGACCGCCAGCCGAACGGAAGTTTCGCTTGTCATCGGGGACGCATTCTTCAATACAACACGCGCTTCGGGCGCGGTGCAAGCGGCTGCGGCGGCGCGGGTTGCGCGCCAGTGGGCCCGGAGGACCCGGCGGAAGCGGCAGGCTGCTGCTGCGTCATGCAGTGCAGCGCGCCCAAGCCCCAGATCAGCGCGGTGCAATCGATTCCGGTGACGGTGCGGCCGGGAAAGACGCGCGCCAGCACGCCAAGCGCCTGCCGATCGGCGGGATCGTTGAATGTGGGGACCAGCACGGTTTGGTTGGCCACGTAGAAATTCGCGTAGCTGGCCGGTAGCCTCCTGCCGCTGAACCACAGCGGCTGCGGCATAGGCAGGGGAACCACGCGCAGGCCGGCCTCGCGCACCAGCGCGGCGTTTTCCCGCAGCGGTTCGTAATTGAGGTCGGAGCGGTCCCGCTCGGTGGCGAGCAACACCGTCTCCGGTCCCACAAAGCGCGCCAGGTCGTCCACGTGGCCGTGCGTATCGTCGCCCGCGATCCCCTTGCGCAGCCACAGCACCCGCCCGGCGCCGAGGAACGCGCGCAGCTTCTTTTCGATGGCGGCGCGGCTCATCCCCGGGTTGCGCGCCTGTACCGGGCTAAGCAGGCACTCTTCGGTGGTCATCAGAAGTCCGGCGCCGTTGACGTCGATGCTGCCACCTTCGAGCACCATTCCCGTTTGCCACGCCGGCGGGCCCAGTTTCGCGGCCAGAAAGGCGGGCACGGCCGCATCGTGATTCCAATCGTCGTATTTGGCCCAGGCGTTGAAGCGCCACGCCGTAAGACCGGTCTGGCCGCGCCGGTTCTTGACGAATAGCGGCCCGTAATCGCGCACCCATCCGCGGTTGGTGGGGCAGGTGAGGAACTCCACCGCCTCCATCCTGGCGCCTACCTTGCGCAGCACGTTGCGCGCCTGGGCTTCCAGCGCGGGGCCCTCCACCAGGATGCGCACCCGCTCCACGGCGCTCAGTTTGCGCACGATTTCGCCGTACACCCAGGGAATCGGCGTGAACCGGCCGGGCCAATCCTGGCGATTGTGCGGCCAGGCGATCCAGGTAGCCTCGTGCGGCTCCCACTCGGCGGGCATGCGGAAGCCGCCCCGGAGCGGAGTGGCGGAATTCAATCGATTACCCTGCTGGTGATGGCGGCGTAGGCGTCGATGCGGCGATCGCGCAGGAAGGGCCAGTTGCGCCGTACCTCTTCAATCTGGCGCGGGTCGCATTCCACGACGAGTGTATCTTCGCCCGCGGGGGAAGCCTCGGCCAGCACGCGCCCGAACGGATCGGCGACGAACGACCCGCCCCAGAATTCCAGGCCGTGCTCGGGCGGTCCCTCATAGCCCACGCGATTGACCGCCGCCACGTACAGGCCGTTGGCGATGGCGTGGGCGCGCTGGATGGTGCGCCAGGCATCCTGCTGCGCCGTGCCGAATTCGGCCTTCTCCGCGGGGTGCCAACCGATGGCCGTGGGATAGAACAGAACCTGCGCGCCGGAAAGCGTGGCCAGGCGCGCGGCTTCCGGATACCATTGATCCCAGCAGACCAGCGGGGCCACCCGCGCGTAGCGCGTATCGAACACGCGGAAGCCCAGGTCCCCGGGGGTGAAGTAATACTTCTCGAAGTACAGCGGGTCATCGGGGATGTGCATCTTGCGATACCGGCCCAGCAGGCTGCCGTCGGCGTCGAAAACCAGCGCGGTGTTATGATACACGCCCGCGGCTCGGCGCTCGAAGACGGAGCCCACAATCACGATGGACAGTTCGGCCGCCAGGCGCGCGAAGCTCTCGCTGGTGGGGCCGGGGATGGGTTCGGCCAGGTCGAACCACTCAGTCTTTTCCTCGCGGCAGAAATATTGCGAGCGGAACAGTTCCTGCACGCACACGATCTGAGCGCTTCTGCCCGCCGCCTCGCGGATGCGCCACTCGGCTTTGGCAAGATTCTCGGCCGGATCGGGCGAGCAGGCCATCTGGACGAGCCCGATGCGGAATTTGCTTTGGTGCACAAACCCATTGTACCGGCGTATCATTTTCTTTGAGCTACAGAGCGCTGGTGCTGTTCGATATTGACGGGACCCTGGTGCGGCGCGCCGGGCCGCATCATCGCGACGCCCTGGTGTATGGCGTGCGCCGCGTCACGGGCCTCGAATCCACCACCGACGGCATTCCGGTGCAGGGCATGCTCGATCCGGACATCCTCGCCATCATGATGCGGCGGGCGGGCGCTTCGGCCGCCGAGATCCGCCGTGCCCTGCCGGAAATCCAGCCCGCCGCCGAGCGCTATTACCTGCGCGTTTGCCCGGCGCTGGAGGATCGGCGCTGCCCGGGCGTCGCGCCGCTCGTCGAGCGACTCACCCGCCGCGGCATTCTGCTGGGCCTGGTCACCGGCAACCTGACGCGCATCGGCTGGCGCAAACTGGCGCGCGCCGGGCTCGGCCGCTATTTCCGGTTCGGAGCCTTTGGAGAGATGGCCGCCACGCGCACCGGCCTGGCCAAACTGGCGATCCGGCAGGCGCGCCGCGAAGGGTGGATCGAGCGCGGAACCCCGGTTTCGCTGATCGGCGATTCGCCGGCCGATGTAGCCGCCGCCCATGGCAGCCACTCCCGCGCCATCGCGGTGGCCACCGGCCTCACTCCCGCCGCGCAACTGGCCGCCACCGGCCCCGACTTTCTGCTGCGCGACTTGCGGGACTTGCGGCTGCGCATGGTGGAGGCGGCGCCGTCCTCACCAGGGAGACACGGAGGGCGCGCCCCCTTGACCCAGGAAGCACGGAGAAGACCTGAGTAGAGCGTAGAGGCCGACCAGTGGGACGGTCTTCAGCAAGCCCGCCAACTTGCCCCGGAACCCGCCTTCCGCTTATTGCGCCACTACCGGGAAATACACGATGTTACTGACGTACGTATTCTGCGCGATGGTTAGCGATGTGGTCTGATTAGTGGCAATACTGCCGTTGAGATGTAACAGCACGATGAAGGTGCCCACGCCGCCGGGCATCAGGGTCGATTGAAGCACGTCGGCGGTGGATCCCGACGCAATCGAGTTCAAGGATTGCGCCGGCGCGGTGACTGGACCGCTGGCGGGATAAGGCACGCCAGTCACAATCAGGGGCGAATTCACGTCCGTCAACACCGGCAGCCCCAGCCCGGTGGCGATCAGGTAGACAAATTCGTTGGGCAGGGCGGGGTTTTCGTTGGTCACCAGGGCTCCCGCCACATTGGCGCAGCAAGTCTGTTGGGTGAAGGCCGTCATCACCACGTCGGCGCCGCTCGAGGCGGTTGCCTGGATGGGAATGTTGTCGCCGGCCGGCCCCGCCACCAGGGCGGTGATGATGATGCGGTCGAACACACCGGCCGCCACGGCGCTCACCTCCGGATCCTGGTTCAGCAGCACGATCAGGTTATCGCGGATGCTGTCCAGCGTGTCGCCCGCCTGCACGGTGTAATTGTAAGTGCGATCCCGAATCATGATCGTGGCGACATCGCTCGGGTTCACGCTGCCGTCCACAGAGACCAGTCCCGTGGCGTGGCTGGAGGCGTGGTACACCAGCCCCTGCGGTGGGTTGCTCCCCGCCTGCGTGTAAATGCCGGGGTTGGCAGGCACGACGGTGACGGCCACGGGGGTAGTGGTGGCGATGGTGCCATTGCCGAGCACCGCCCGCACGTAGGCGTTGATGCTGGTGGTGTCGTTGACCTCCCACGGAATCTGGGCGTCGATCATGGTGGGAGATACGCTGTAGATCGGTGAGGGAATCCCGTTGAAGTAAACCGATACGCCGCCCAGCGTCGTGGGCAGCGGCCCCTGGCTGGGATTGGCGGTAGCCGTCTGGTCGGTAAGCGTCGTGCCGGGATTGGCGAGGATGGACGCAACCGTTCCGGGAGCCAGGTTCGCGGCGTCGCCGCCGCCGGTCAGATTCGCCCCGCTGGCGGAGGCCGTGACGGTGGATCCCGAAGAGGTCGAGGCGGAGACGGTGACGTTGTTGCCCAGCACCCCTGGGATCAGGGAGGTGAGGACCACCTGCTCGGGATCGGTAGTCCCGGTGAGAATGTTGGCGGTGACCATCACGTTCGGATCGCCCACGCCCCCATTGGTTTGCTGGATCGCCTGCGTCAGCCCGATGACCACATCGTCCAGCGTGTCGGTGGCCGTCACCGTGTAGTTGTAGTTGACGTTGTCGATGGTGATGGTGATGACGTTCCCCGAGGCAATCGTGCCCCCGATGGTGACCGTGGCGGAAGCCGTAATGTTCAGGTTGGCGGCGTTGCGCACCGCCTGGTAGGGCAGAATGGTAGTGGCCAGGGTATAGACGTTCACGCGCCGGTTGTAGGTATCGGTCACATAAAGATTAGTTCCGTCCCACGCCATCTGGCCGGGCGTGCTCATGGAATCGACGGCGTCCGTCGCCTGGTCCACCTCGCCGCCGATCTCGCCGAGGATCGTGTCGGCGGAAGCCGCGTTGCTGGTGGGAATCGTGTTGTAGATCAGGACGCGGTCGTTGCCGCTGTCGGCCACCGCCAGCGAGTTGCCGACGGCCAGCGCGAACCGCGGGAAACTCAAAGTCGAATTGCAGACGGCGGGATAGGTTGCGTAGCCGTTCGAATCCACCCCATCCGATACGGTGCACATGACGGGGAACTCGATGCCATTGGTATTGGCAACCCCGGGCGAAAGGTCGGCGGGAACGGTGTAACCGTTATCGGGGATCGCGCCGTTCATGTCCACCTGGCCAATTTCGGTATCGGCGGGCTGTTGGTTCTTGGTCGGCAGAGAGTTCCAGATCAGGATCCGGTTATAACCCAGGTCGGCGACAAACAAATGCGTGCCGTCGGTGGTTACCGACACCGGGTTGAACATGGTATTGGCACTGGCGCCGTTGATCAATTCGATCGTTCCGCCGGTCGTACAACACACCGAGGTAAGCCCAGGGTTGGAGACCGTGGTGAAATTGGGCTGGCCCAGCACCAGGTTGGCGGGAGCGTTGTTAGCGGTCGGTATCTGGTTCCAGACTAGGATGCGGTTATTCTGCGTGTCCGCGATATACAGCTTGCCGTTCTGGATCCACACGCCCTGCGGCCCGCGCAGGGAACTGGCGCTGGGAGCGAGGACCGTGTTGCTGATGAAGTTGGGTTGCCCCAACACCACGTCGGCGGGCTGATCGTTTACCGTCGGAATGCGATTCCAGATCAACACGCGGTTGTTATTGGTGTCGGCCACGGCCACATGCACGCCATCGGAGGCGATGGCCGTAGGCGCGCTCAGGTTGTTCTGGGTGGCGGTGAGCGGTTGGACTGTGCTGAGAAAATTCGGCTGGCCCAGAACCACCGTGGCCGTCCCCACGCACACCGGGCACTTGCTGTTGTATTGCAGTGCCGCGGTCGGAGCGGGCAGCATGGAGGAAAGGTTCGAATAAACCAGCACGCGGTTGTTGGAGGGAAGCGCGCCAATCAGGTTGGAATCCGCCACGAAGAGCGTGTTGCCGCCATAGGCCACACCGGAGGGCGCTCCGATCACCGAGTCGCTGGAGTTGGTGTTCTGGCTGGTAAAAGTAGTCTGCCCGATCACCAGGCGAGCCGCCTGACCGGTGGTAAAGTTGGCGATCTGAGCAGACGAGACCGCCGTATAAAGCAGGATTACGGAGATGCACTTCATGCGCAATTTATTTTCGAGACCATTACCGCTGTGGTTCTAACCCCTAAGTATAGCAAGCGTTTGACGCTATCGCCGCGGATTTCGAGTGATGCCCGGGGGTCACACAGGTGTGAGAAATCGGCACGATCCGAGGCCCCTGGAAAACCCGCAAGTGACGGCGAGACGCCACTCCATCGAAGCACGCGGGAAGGCGTTGCACGCCCATTGCCAGGATGACGGATGGGGCAGGCGTTTTTTCCGGCGGTCTGTCAGCGTGCGGCGTGAACGTAATTCTCGCGGGTCACCCGGACATTGCCGCTGGCTTCGATCTGCCCGGAATCCTCGTGAAAATCGGCTTGATCGGCGTGCAGGACCACGAATCCGTCGCAGGTCCACTGGTTGGTTGAATCCGACCTGTTCGTCGCATCATGCTGCTGGATGCAGACCGGCGTCTTGATCTCGACGCTCCCCCTCAGGTGGTCGATGGAGTTATAGGGAATGTCGCGCACGATCTCCAGCGCTGCCACATCGACGGGCCGGAGGCTGGTCGACGTGTGAACGGTCAGGTGCTTGAGTCCGGCGGGTCGGTCCTGCGCGATGAGAGTGGGACGGTCCTGCGCGGTAACGGCAGCCGCCGAGACCGCCAGAGCGGCGAGTAACAGCTTCATGCGACGATCCTCCGCAGTACGTTGGTGTGACGCGGGGAGCACAGGGGGCGTTTCGAACTACACTGGTGGCGTGTGCCAACCCGAAAGCCAGGCGGAATACGATCTGCGCCTGGAGTGGGGCCGCGCAGGCGTTGAGGCGCTGGCGGCGCGAAGCCGGGGGGTGGTGATTGTGGACGTCCTGTCGTTTTCGACGGCGGTGGATATCGCGGTTGGGCGCGGGGCGGCGGTGCTGCCTTATGGCTGGCGCGATCCTTCGGCGGCGGAATTCGCGGCGTCGCGCGGCGCGATACTGGCCGGGGACCGATCGGCCGGCGGGTACTCGCTTTCCCCGGCATCGTTGCGCCCGATCCCGCCCGGCACTGCGCTGGTGCTGCCATCGCCCAATGGCGGCGCGCTCAGCCTGGCGGCCGGCCCCGGCGTTTGGACCGCCTGCCTGCGCAACTGCCGGGCGGTGGCGGACGCCCTCCGGCGGGTGGGCGGACCGGTGGCGGTGATTCCGGCGGGCGAGCGGTGGCCGGATGGCGAAGCCCGCACGTCGGCGGAAGACTTACTGGGAGCCGGCGCGGTGTTGGCGGAGCTTTCCGGACGCTTATCCCCGGAGGCCGCAGCCGCGGTGGCGGTTTTTGAGCGCTGTCGAAACCGTCTGCCGGAGATCTTGTCCGGCTGCGTTTCGGGGCGCGAACTGGTTGCCCGCGGCTTCACCGGAGATATCGATCTGGCCTCGGAATGCGACGCCAGCCGGACAGCCCCGGTTCTGCGGGGCGACCGCTTCGTGGCTGATCGTACAGAGGCTCGGTAACCAACCAGGCCGGTTCGACATCATGGCAAACGTGCGGCGGGCAAAGGTGGGGCTTTCTGTGGGCTGGGTCATGCTATTCTGCGCGGCGGCCAATGCTCCGTGCCAGGTTCCCCCGCACGACCGCCGCAACCTGGAGCCGGTGTCCCCCGATACGCATTTCCGGATGCGTCCGTACGCTTCACTGGCCGAGTGGCAAATCCGCCGCGCCGCCCTGCGTCAG
Organism: Bryobacteraceae bacterium; assembly: GCA_030038565.1. Taxonomy (GTDB): domain Bacteria; phylum Acidobacteriota; class Terriglobia; order Bryobacterales; family Bryobacteraceae; genus JOPF133. Next base: position 6,633 of record JASHSS010000516.1, on the reverse strand, counting down.
CAGATCCTTTCGGCCGCCGGTCTCCTTCCCATGCCTTCACGCAATCCGCTGCACGCCGCCACGGTGCACCAGGTGACGGTCGGCGATGTGGTCATCGAGACGATCCTGCTGGAAACCCTGCCGGGATATTTCCTGGCCGGCAACCTGTACCGCCCGGCGCAAGAAGGGGGAAAGCGTCCGGCGGTGCTTTCCCCGCACGGCCACTGGAGGCGCGGGCGGCTGGAAAACATCCCTTCTTATTCGGTGCCGGCGCTGGGCTTAAACCTGGCGCGCCAGGGGTACATCGTATTCGCGCACGACATGGTGGGATACCAGGACACCCGCCAGACCCCCCACGATTTCGGCGGCTGGCGCGAGCAGTTGTGGTCGTTTAACCCTCTGGGCCTGCAACTATGGAATTCCATGCGCGCTCTGGATTACCTCGAATCGCGGCGCGATGTGGACCCCGCCCGCCTGGCGGTCACAGGAGCTTCCGGCGGCGGAACCCAGACCATCCTGCTGGCAGCGGTGGACGAGCGCGTGCGGGTGGATGCCCCCGTAAATATGGTGTCAGCCTATGCGCAGGGGGCCGATCCCTGCGAAGAAGCGCCCAACCTGCGCCTGGATACTTTCAATGTGGAAATCGCCGCCATGATGGCTCCCCGGCCCATGCTGCTGGTGTCGAGCACGGGCGACTGGACCAGCCACACGCCCGCCGAGGAGTTCCCCGAAATCCAGCGGATCTATGCCCTCTACGGCGCGGCGGAAAACGTCCGCAACCAGCACTTCAACGCCAACCATAATTACAATGCCGCGAGCCGCCAGGCGGTCTACGGCTTCTTCGCCGGGAACCTGCTGGGCATGGAATACTCCGACCCGCCGGAGAATCCCATGCCGTCCATCGCGGATGCCGATCTGAAAGCGCAGACGCTGCCGGAAACCGCGCTCGATTACGAATCCCTGTTCCGCCAGTGGCGCGAGTCCTCCGAACGCCAGAACGAGGAGGCCGCCGATCCCGTAGACATCCGCGCGCGCCTGCGGCTGGTGTTCGGTGCGGAATGGCCCGCGCGGGTGATCGCCGCGAGCGAAGGCGCCCGGCTGCTGCTCGCGCGTCCCGGCCGCGGCGATCGCATACCGGTGCGCTGGTTTCCGGGGACCGGCGCACCGGCCGTGGTGATCCACCCCGAAGGGATGGATGCGGCCCGCCGCAGTCCGGTGGTGGCGGGATTGCTCGCCGCGCACCGGCCGGTGATGCTGGCGGACGTGTTCCAGACCGGTTCGGCGAAAACCCACCGCGACCGCTCGGGGACTTGGTTCCTCTCCTACAACCAGACCGACGACGCCAACCGCGTCCAGGATATCCTCACTGTGCTAGCCTACGCGAACTCGCGGACGGGCGAGGAAGTGAACCTGCTGGGCCTGGACGACGCGGCCATCTGGTCGGTTTTCGCGGCGGCCCTGGCGCCCGTGCCGGTCCGCCTCAGCGGTTCTCCAGCCCGTCCCTTTTTCGGTACGGATGAAGAGTTCCACGAGCGCTTCTTCGTTCCCGGGATTCAGCGCGCGGGCGGATGGCAGGCGGCCTGGAGATTGTTGGGCGGCGACGCCGCCACGCATTCGCCGGAGAATGGCGCGCACCCGTAAACCGTCGCCCACGGGACCGGCCGGCGCTGGAATGCGTGCCGAGCCGTCTCCCAGGCGAATCGCCGCTCCCGGCGATCACCACTTGTGGCGCAGCCGCAATCGTCGCGGCCGATCATCCCAACCACGGCGCTGTGGGCCACATGACCGCCCCGGGCGTCTCGTTCGCGTTTCCAGTGGGCGCCTGCCAGAGTGAAGGGAAGCCTCAGAGGGTCAGCGTCACCTTGCTCAGGGTGCGCGGATGGTCGGGATTCAGCCCCTTCTGCGATGCCAGGCAGGCGGCCAGCAGTTGCGCCGGAATCACGTACGGAATCGGCGTCAGTTCCTCCTTCAGCCGCACCGGCAGGCGGATCACGCGGGTGGCGTGCGTCCCCGCGTGCGTGTTGCGGGCATCGGTGATCACCGCAATTTCGGCGTGCAGGGCATGCAGCTTTTGGAGCGTCTGGCTGATCGACGGCCAGGTGGCGCCCGGCGGCGCGAAGGCGAACACCGGGAAACTCGGTTCCACCAGCGCGATCGGCCCGTGCATGAAATCGGCCGACGAGAAACGCTCCGCCACCACGTAGCACGTCTCCATCAGCTTCAGGGCAAATTCGAAGGCGTTGGCGTAGTTGAATCCGCGGCCCACCACGGCTGCGTGCCGCATGAAGCGGTAGCGCTCGGAAAGCGCCTCCATCTCCGGCTCCAGCCGCAACGCGGCCTCCACCGCCGCCGGCAGCCGTTCCAGGTCGGCAAGCCTGACCGGCGCGCCCAGAGCGTGCGCCACCAGATACAGAATCAGCATCTGGCCGGTGTACGTCTTGGTTGCGGCCACACTCCGCTCTTTCCCCGCCCGCACCAGGAAGACATGCTCGGCCAGCTTAGCCAGGCTGCTGCGGCTTTCGTTGGTAATTCCCAGAGTCAGGGCGCCCTGCCGGCGCGCGCGCTCCAGCACCACATTAGTGTCGGTGGATTCACCGGATTGCGAAATCGCCACCACCAGCGCCTCGCGATAATCCACCGCCGCGTGATACAGCGTGGTGATGGAAGGCGCCGCCAGTGAAACCGGAATTCCCGTGGTGATTTCCAGGAGGTAGCGCCCGAACAGCGCGGCGTTGTCCGAGGTTCCCCGGGCCACCAGCACGATCAGCTTGGGCCGCCGCTTTTCCACCAGCTTCTTGAACCTCCGCGCGCTGGGCATTTCGCGCCCTAGCGTGCGCGCCAGCGCTTCCGGCTGCTGGCGAATCTCTTCGAGCATTCTCGACATCGCTATCCACCATAGCATCCGTACGCCCGCGGCCAAGCGGCGAGCCGGGAGCGCTAAGCCGGCGCAAGTTCACCTCACCGATTCGGCGCGGTCAGCCTCCTCTGGCCTGCCCCAAACGGCCAGGCTCTGGCCGTTTCAAACGAGCCGAGGGTTTTGTTATCAATGACTTACATTGGCCAGGACGCCAGGGCGTGGCCGTCGGGGCGCGGCGTCCGCTCACCCATGCGGCCCGGTCAGCCGCATTTCGTTGGTCGGGGTGAAGCCCAGCGATTCGTAGAGCGGGCGGCCCTCCGGGCTAGCGTGCAGGATCACCGCGTCCACATCATGGTCCGCGCACCAGCCGAGCGCCACCTGCATCAGCGCGCGAGCCATGCCGCGCCGCCGGTGCGCCGGTTCGGTATACACGTTCAAGATATTGCCGCGCCAGCGCCCCGAGGCCACCATATGGGGCGGCCAATCCATCAGCCAGAGGCCCAGCCCCGCGGCCACCGAGGAATCCGGCCCGAGGGCGAACCAGCCCAGGTACTCACCGGCTTCCATCTTGCACCTCAGCCAGGGCAGGAAGCCGGCGCTCATGGCCTCCAGTGCGTCCTCGTCGTGATAGCCCATGTCGCGAAACATGGCGCGGCGGTGACGCACGATGGTCTGGATGTCCGCGGCGTCGGGCGTTGCGGAACGGATGGTCATCTTTTCGATGATACCGGGGTGATCGGCCGGATCAGCCGCATTTCGCTGCCCGGGGTAAAGCCCAGCGATTCGTAGAGCGCGCGGCCGCTGGGAGTCGAATGCAGGACGATCATATCGATTTGATGGCCCTGGCACCAGTCCAACGCCCCTTCGATCAGCGCGCGGGCCACTCCGCGCCGCCGGTGTGGAGGCTCGGTATAGACGTTCACGAGGTTACCGCGCCAGCGCCCGGAGGCAAACAGGTTGGGCGGCGAATCCGTCAACCATAGGCCAACCCCGGCGGTGATGGAAGAATCGGGCGCCAGAGCGAACCAGGCCAGGTACTGGCCGGATTCCCGCTTCCCGCGTAGCCACAACCGGTATGCGGCGCCCATGGTATCCAGCGCGCGTTCGTCGCGATAACCCGCTTCCCAGTAAATCGCGCGGCGGTGGTAGACGATGGTCTCGAGGTCGGACCCAACCAGCGTGGCGGGGCGGATGGTCATCATTCCGATCATAGCGGGCCGTGCGCTGATAGGATGGTGGGGGAGCGAACACCAACTTGTACACACCCAATCCCGCGCGGTACGACGCAATGGCTTATCCGCGGTTGGGGCAGTGCGGCCTGCGGCTGCCCGCCATTTCGCTGGGCTTGTGGCACAATTTCGGCGGCGTAGATGCGCTTGAAAACTCGCGCGCCATGCTGCGCCGCGCCTTCGACCTGGGGATCACCCACTTTGACCTGGCCAACAATTACGGGCCGCCCTACGGCTCCGCGGAAGAGACCTTCGGCAAGCTGCTGAAAGACGATTTCGCCCCCTACCGGGACGAACTGATCGTTTCCACCAAGGCGGGCTACGACATGTGGCCCGGTCCGTACGGCAACTGGGGATCGCGCAAATACCTGCTGGCCAGCCTGGACCAGAGCCTGCGCCGCATGGGCCTGGAATACGTGGACCTTTTCTATTCCCATCGGCCCGACCCGGCCACGCCGGTGGAAGAGACCATGGGCGCGCTGGACCATGCGGTGCGCAGCGGCAAGGCGCTCTACGCCGGTATTTCGAATTACAACCCCGAGCAGACCGTCGCGGCGCTGGCCGTTCTTCGCCGGCTGGGCACGCCCTGCGTCATCCACCAGTTCAAGTATTCGATGTTCCAGCGCACCCCGGAGAACGGACTGCTGGAGGTGCTGGCTAAAGAAGGCGTGGGCGGGATTGTCTTCTCCCCACTGGCCCAGGGACTGCTGACGGACCGCTACCTGGAAGGCATTCCCGCCGATTCGCGCGCCGGCAAGCCGCACGGCTATCTGCGGCCCGAGCAGGTGGAGGATCGGCGCCTGCGCCAGGCGCGCGAATTGCAGAAACTGGCCCGCGAGCGCGGCCAGAGCCTGGCCCAGATGGCGCTGGTATGGGCGCTGCGCCACGACGCGGTGACCAGCGTCCTGATCGGCGCCAGCCGCGTGCAGCAGATCGACCAGGATGTGGCGGCGTTGGAAAACCGGAAGTTCTCGGATGAGGAACTGGGGCGGATTGAAGAGGTCCTGAAGGGGCCTGAGGCGAGATGACGCGGCAGCCTCGGATATAGCGGTCGCAGAAGCCCCTTCGGAGCGTCCGCCCGGCCGCCAGCGACCTGATATACCATAACTCTGGAAAGCTCGTGAACGCCATTTCCGGAGAAAAAGCCCATGCCGTCTGAATTCCATCCGCGCCGAGACTTCTTACGCCTCGCCGGAGCCGGCGCCGCCGTGGCTGCCCTCGCCGGGCCGCGCCTCGCCCTGGCCGCTTCCACCGCCGGAAGCTTCGACGTGAAATCCTTCGGCGCCGCCGGCGACGGAAAGACCATCGACACGGCCGCCATCAACAAGGCCATCGATGCCGCCGCGGCTGCCGGCGGTGGAACCGTCCTCTTCCCCGCCGGCAATTATCTGTCCTTCTCCATTCATTTGAAGAGCAATATTACCCTCCACCTGGAACAGGGCGCCACGCTCATCGCCGCCGGTTCGGCCCCCGAAGGTGGATTCAACGGGACGCCCTCCGGGGCGCCCTCGGGGGTGCCCTCTGGGCCCGGCTACGATCCCGCCGAGCCTAACCAGTGGGACATGTACCAGGACTTCGGCCACAGCCACTTCCACAACAGCCTCATCTGGGGCGAGGGCATCGAGAACGTCGCCATCGAAGGCAGCGGCCACATCTGGGGCCGGGGGTTGAGCCGCGGCCAGGGCGCCCAGATCCCCGGCGTGGGCAATAAGTCCATCAGCCTGAAGGACTGCCACAACGTGCTGCTGCGCGATTTCTCGATTCTGCACGGCGGCCACTTCGGCGTCCTGGCTACCGGCGTCGATAACCTCACCATCGATAACCTCAAAATCGACACCAACCGCGACGGCATGGATGTGGACGCCTGCCGCAACGTCCGCATCTCCAACTGCTACGTCAACTCGCCCTGGGACGACGGCATCTGCCTGAAGGCCGATTACTCCCTGGGCCGCGCCAAGCAGTGCGAGTTCATCACCATCACCAACTGCTACGTCAGCGGATGCTGGGAAGAAGGCACCATGCTGGACGGCACCTATAAGCGCTTCGGCCCCGACGCGCGCATCCCCCACACCGGCCGCATCAAGTTCGGCACTGAATCCAACGGCGGGTTCCGCAACATCACCATTTCCAATTGCGTCTTCGAAGGCTGCCAGGGCCTGGCGCTCGAATCCGTGGATGGCGCCCTTCTCGAAGACATCACCGTTACCAACATTTCGATGCGCGATATCATCACCGCCCCCATTTTCATGCGACTGGGATCTCGCATGCGCGGTCCGGACAACACCCCTGTGGGAACCCTGAAGCACGTGATCGTTGACAACCTGGTCTGTTCCAATTGCTCTTCGCGGCTCGGGTCCATTATCAGCGGCATCCCTGGCCATGCCATCGAAGACGTCAAAATCAGCAACATGCAGGTCTTCCACGAAGGCGGCGGAACCAAGGAGGATGCCGCCTACCAGCCGCCCGAGTACGAGGAGACCTACCCCGAGCCGACCATGTTCGTCAGCGGTCCCCGCCCCAATGGCCGCGGCGCCGACGGACAATGGCATCCCGAAGGCTACGGCCGCG
>JASHSS010000515.1 GCA_030038565.1 Bryobacteraceae bacterium | reverse complement strand
TCTTCCTCGATTTCGTGCTGCCGCTCCTTCATGCGGCGCAGCTTGATGGGATTGAGCCGGGCCGGTTTTTCGGGCGGCGCCGGGCGTTGGGCCGGGCGCCCGGCGGAGTGGTGGGGCGGCGCTGGACGTTGATGGGGCGGCGTTCGCGGCGCGGCGCCGGCAGGAGGCGGCTGAGGAACCGGGGCCGGCAGGGCTTCTCCCACCAGGTCGCCATTCGAAGATTCCGGCACCACCACTTCGGGCGCGGCGCTCAAGGGAGTCGCCGGGCCGCCCGATTTGCGCCACAGGTAATCCTCGTAGTTGCCGGGGAAAACGTGCACCCGGCCGTCTTCCACCTCGAAGACGCGGGTGGCCAGCCGGTCGATGAAATAGCGGTCGTGGGAGACGAAGACGACCGTGCCGGTGTACTCCTGGAGCGCTGTCAGAAGCACTTCCTTGGCGCGCATGTCCAGGTGGTTGGTGGGCTCGTCGAGCAACAGGAAATTCGAAGGCATCATCAGCATGCGGGCCAGGGCGTAGCGGTTGCGTTCGCCGCCCGAAAGCACCCCGATGGTCTTGAAAACGTCGTCTTCAGAGAACAGGAAGCAGCCCAGGATGCTGCGCAGCTCGGTGTTGGTGGCGCGCGGGGCGACGGTGGCCAGGTCGTCGATCATGCGGGCGTCCTGGTCGAGTTCTTTGTACTGGTCCTGGGCGAAGTAATCGGGCTGGGCGTTGTGGCCGAGGGTGTACGACCCCGCGGTGACCGGCTCGGCGCCCGCCAGGATTTTGATGAGCGTGGATTTGCCCGCGCCGTTGACGCCCACCAGCGCTACACGGTCGCCGCGCTCGATGAAGAAATCGACGCCCGAGAAGACCGTGTGATCGCCGTAGCTCTTGGCCACCTCCTTGAATTCCGCCACGATGCGGCCGCTCGGTTTGGGCTGCGGAAAGCTGAAGTGGATGGCCTTCTCTTCGGGCGGGATCTCGATCCGCTCAATGCGATCCAGCTCCTTGATGCGGCTCTGCACCTGCTTGGCCTTGGTGGCCTGGTAGCGGAAGCGGGAGATGAAGGCCTCCAACTGGCGGATTCTGTCCTGCTGGTTGTCGTAGGCGGCCTGGAGTTGCGTGCGGCGCTCGGTCTTCTGGGTCTCGTAGCGGCTGTAGCCGCCGGTGTAGAAGTGCAGGCCCTTGTTCCACAACTCGGCGATTTTGCGCACCGTGACATCCAGGAAGTAACGGTCGTGGGAGACCAGCACGAAGGCGTAGGGGTAGGAGGTGAGGTAATCCTCCAGCCAGTTGCGGGCTTCCAGGTCCAGGTGGTTGGTGGGCTCGTCGAGCAGCAGCAAATTGGGCCGTTCGAGCAGCAGCTTGGCGAGGGCGATGCGCATCTGCCAGCCGCCCGAGAACTCTTCGGTGTGGCGCTTCCAATCGCGCCGGGGGAAGCCGAGGCCGGAGAGCACCGCACCCACCTGGGCTTCAATGGTGTAGCCGTCGCGGGCGCGGAACTCGGCTTCGGCGTGGTGGAAGCGGTCGGAGACCTGGGCGTAAGCGGCGGAGGAGGGGTCCAGTTCCGCCATCTGGCGGGCCAGGTCCTCCTGCTCGTCTTCCAGGGCGCGGAGATCGGCGAAAACCGTCATGCACTCAGCGAAGACCGTGCGTCCCGAGAGCGACAGGCCTTCCTGGGGCAGGTAGCCGAGGGTGGCGCCCTTCTGGGTGACGATGGTCCCCGAATCGAGGCCTTCGATTCCGGCCAGCACCTTGAGCATGGAGGATTTGCCGGTGCCGTTGGCGCCCACGATGCCGGCGCGCTCGTTGGGGGTGACGAGCCAATCGACGTTCTCGAAGAGAATTTTGGGACCGTAGTGTTTGCCGGCCCCGCTGAGTTGGATCATGGAGGGTTCAGTTCTATTTTAGCGGACGGGAGCAAGGCCGTACGGTATTCCGGCAGAGCGAGCCGCGGAACAAGCTGCGCCGCGCGATCTCCACAATTTTCCTTGCGGGTTCCGGGTTCCATGCGCCATATTGGAATTGACGCCGGTACCAGCCGTGTAGAGCGCACCGTCAGGACCGAGATCCCAATGCCGCCGGGGCGAAGCGCTCGGGCTGTGCCGCGGACGGGCGTTAGGATGGCCGAGACTCTCCTCTACTTCACGGAACTGGTGTCGATGCCGGTCCTGGACCTGAAGGGCCGCCGCATCGGCCGGGTCAAAGACGCCGCCGTGGTGCCGCTGGTGAATGCCTCCCGCATCGACCGGCTGTTGATGGGCGGCGAAGAGGCCTGGCTCACCATCCGCTACGATCAAATCCGTTCCATCCGCATGTTTCAGGGCATCTTCCTGGCCGAGGAACAATTGGTCCCGTACCACGACGACGAATACATGCTGCGCATCGGGCGCGATCTGCTGGATCAGCAGATCATCGACGTCACCGGCCGGAAGGTGGTCCGCGTCAACGACGTCACCATGGAGTGCCATAACGATGGATTCCGGGACATTCTGACCGTGCGGGAAGTGGATATCGGGCTGCGCAGCATTATCCGGCGGCTGATGCAGGGGGTCCTGCCGCGGCGCGCCATCCGGCGGCTTCAGGCGCCCATCGCGCCCAATTCCATCCGCTGGGAGTTCGCCAACGTCGTGGAGCCCGACCCGTTGCGGCGGCTGCGCCTTAACATTTCCTACACCAAGCTCGAAGAGATGCACCCGGCCGACCTGGCGGACATCGTCGAAGAACTCAGCCCCGCCGAGCGCGAGGCGATTTTCGAAACCATCGACAGCGAAGTGGCCGCCGAAGCGCTCACCGAGGTGGAACCCAAAATGCAAATCAGCATTCTGGAATCCCTGGAGCCGGAGAAGGCCGCCGATATCGTGGAGGAAATGTCGCCCGATGAGGCCGCCGACCTGCTCAACGAGTTGGAGGCTGAAACCTCCGAGGAGATCCTGGACGAGATGGACTCCGCGCCCAAGACCGAGGTGCGGGAGTTGCTGGAATTCGCCCAGGACACCGCCGGCGGCATGATGAACACGGAGTTCGTCTCGCTGCACGGGAATGCCTCGGTGGCCGATGCGCTGGCCGCCCTGAAAGGCAACGAGGACCTGCTGGAGTCGCTCACCACGCTTTTCCTGGTGGATGGCGACGAGCGGCTCACCGCGTCCATCCCGCTGGCGCGCCTCTTCCTGGCCGCCGGCGACGCCAAGCTCAAGGACCTGGCGTCCGCAACCTTAATCCAGGTGACCCTGGACGAAAGCCAGAATCGCGTCACCGAACTGTTCGATAAGTACAACCTGCTGACCCTGCCGGTGGTGGACGAGGATGGCAAACTGGCGGGCGTGATCACCGCCGACGATATCATTTCGGTGCTGCGCCAGAAGTAGGGCGGCTACACGATGTGCTCGATCTCCACATCGCCCCACTTATCCCGCAGATACTCGGCCACCAGCCGGCGGTGACAATGGTCCGGGCGATCCTCGCTGCACAGGAGGCAGCCGCCGTCCATAACCTCGCGCGGCACCGTATCCTCAATCCGCCGCTTCCGCAATAACGCCCGGAAGCTGCGTTCATAGGCGTCCCAGCCGCCCTTTTGCTTGCGGTACTGGTCGAGCATCTCCTGGGTGGGCGTCAGTTCCGGCACGTGCACGTATTCGATGCCGCAGATGGCTTTCACGAAGTAGCGCAGATCGTCCTTTTTGGCGAAGCCGGCCAGTTGCGAGATATTGTTCAGCCGCACATCCACCAGCCGTTCCAGGCCAGGCCGCTTGAGGTTACCGAAGAACCGCTCGGCGGTGGTTTTGGTAAACCCGATGGTGAAGATCTTCATGAAGCCGTGTTCCCGGCCGGTCCGGCCTCCTCCTCATACTCGTAAGCGATCCGCACGCCCTGCTTTTGGTACGCCTCTTCGATCACCTCTTCCGGCGTCCGGAACAGATCGCACTCCGGCAGCTTGAGCTTCTCGCGCAGGCGGGCCAGCGCCTCCTCGTGAGTTTCGAGCCTGCCGTCCTCCAGAATATGCCTCACAGCCACCCCGCGCAACGCGAGTTCCCGGGCCACCAGGATGGTGCGATGGCAGTCCAGCGGGTCCTTTTCGGCGCACATCAGGGCCAGCCGGTGGGTTTTGAGGCCCTCGCACACGCGGTCGATGCCCTGGCGGAACAGTTCGGTGCGGGCCAGGCGGTCGTACTGCACTTTGCCGCCGGAGTAGCACGACGGGTCGTCGCTGCGCGCGCCCAATTCGCGGCCCAGAAAAACGTACAGAATTTCGCGGCCCGCTAACAGCCGCTTCAGGTTTTCGCGGTTGAACTGCGGATTCATGCGGCTGTAGGGGCGCGAGCGCACGTCGCCCAGCGCGGTGATCTGGTGGCGCGCCAGCAGTTCGAGGAAATGCTCGGGCGGATGATTGGAATGTCCTACGGTGTAGACCGCTTCGTCCATCAGAGTTCCGGCGGGCCGGCCTTCCCGATCACCGCTGCTGCCAGCTTATAACAGTAGCCATCCTCGTACCGCTCGCCCAGACTCACCGAGAGCCAGGATGGCGCCAGCGGATAGCGGCCGCGCGGCTTTCTGCGAAACGCGCGCATCACCGATGGATCGGTGACCGCCAGGCAATAAGGAACGCCGCCATAGACGAACTCCGTCCGTACCCTGAGCCGCAACTCGTCCTCGTCCTGAACCAGCACGAATGGATCCTCCGGGTCGATCAGCGCCAGGGACCAATCCAGCTTCTCGGCGGCTTCGGCCGCCACCCGGTCGTTCAGCCCGTGGTTCGTGGAGGAGCCGTTCGGCCAAAGCTGCTCGGGGTGGTCCAACAAGGCATCCAGTTCCGCCGCGGGCACTCTCCCGGCTTTAACCCAGCGGGTGCGCGGGTCGATGCGGTGGTTCTCCCTCTGGTGGCATTCGGGCACCGGCTGCTCGAGGGGAATATCCAGCACATCCAGCGGGCCGGCGAAGCTCTCGTCCGCGCACTGGCGTTCGTCGTCCGATATGCCGGATTTGGGGCGCGCGTTTACCGGCCGCACCCATCCCCCGTATCCCGAAGCCAGGATTTCCTTGCCCGCGATGCACCGGCCGGAGTATTTCCACGAACTGGTCAGGCAGACAATGCGCTTCACGTAGCTCATTGCCCGTTCGCCACCGGGCGCGGCGGACGCAATAACCGGGCCGGCAGTTTGGAGAGATACACCAGCCGCTCGATGGCCGGCAGCAGGCGGCGTACCGTGCGGCCGTTCAGCAGCAGGCTCCCGGTCACCAGGGCGGGATGCGGAATGGTGGTGCAGCAGCGCGCGCAGACGTCCACTTCGCCGCCATGGCCGGAGGCGTGCAAGCGGCGCATCTCGCGCATCGCGTCGCCGTTCCAGATTTCCACCAGGGGTTGCTCGCCGATGTGGCCCACCGGCTTGCCGTCCAGCATGTAGCTCTGGCAGCAGGGGTACACATCACCCGACTGCTTGACATACATGGGGCCGCGCCAGAGGTAGTGGCACGGATGTTTCCAATCGCTCGCCGCGTGGCCGGCATCGGGCCGTATCAGGTTGGTTTCATCGGCCTTGATGCGAAGCTGGTCCACGCCCGGAATGCCGCCCCAGAAGGCCAGAAAATCGTTCACCTCGGCGGCGTTGCCATCCATCCTGACCATCTGCACTACCACCTGCAGGCGCGACCGCCGCTGGTGCTTCATGCGCGCGAAGCGGACGAAGTTGTCGCGCACCTTCTCGAACTTCGCGCCCTTGCGATAGAACTCGAAGGTCTCCTTCTTGAAGCCGTCGAAGCTGAGGGTGATCTGTTCGAGCGGCGAATCGAGCACCCGCGCGGCGGTGGCTTCGTCCAGAAACGTGCCGTTGGTGGAGAGCAGCGTCGAGATGCTGTGGCGATGGCAGAATTCGATGCGCTCGAAGATGCGGGGGTCCATGAACGGCTCGCCCAGTCCGATCAACATCATGTGCTCGGCGGTTTGGCCGGACTCGGCGACAAGACCTTCGAAGACTTCGTCCGTCATATCCGCTTTGGGCTGTTTATGAGTTTCGCGCGGGCACATGGGGCAGTAGAGGTTGCACTTGGCGGTGGTCTCGACGATATATTCGACGGGCAGCCCCGCCAATCTGGTCCGGCGCGCGAGGTAACCCCACAAAAGCTTTGCCCGGTTCCAGGCCCTCATGGTTAATCTCATTGTAACCGCGAGGGAGAGAGACTTGACGCCGAGACGCCACGCCGGGGGGCCTCGGCTCTCCTGGATACAGGAACTTTTGCGACTCGGGCGGCGTATTCACACGGAGATGCGGAGGAGACGGAGTTCCTTGAAGATGGGCGCCAGAGCGACGATCGCCAAGCCGGTTTTTCTCCGCGCCCGCGTCTCCGCGTCGGGTTAGTAGCCCGCGATAGAATAACGATGAACGCCAAGGACCAACCGTGAAAATCACCATTTCGGGAGCGTCCGGATTGATCGGCCGGCGCCTGCTCAAGACCCTCGCGGCGGAAGGCCACTCCCTGCACGTGCTCAGCCGCCACGCCGGGACCAACCTGCCCGGAGGCGTGCGCCTGTCGGCGTGGGACCCCGCCAAGGGCGAACCGCCCGCCGAGAGCCTGCGCGACGCCGATGCGGTGATCCACCTGGCCGGCGAATCCGTGGCCCAGCGCTGGAGCGCGGAGGTCAAGGGGCGCATCCGCGACAGCCGCGTCAACGGCACCCGCAACCTGGTGGAGGCATTGAAAAAGCTGCCGCGTCCGCCATCCGTCCTGGTGTGCGCCTCGGCCACCGGTTATTACGGCTCGCGCGGCGACGAGATCCTGCCGGAGACCGCCCCGCCGGGCAGCGGGTTTCTGCCGGAGGTCTGCGTAGCGTGGGAAGGCCAGGCTCGCGCCGCCGAAGCGCTGGGCGTGCGCGTGGTGACGGTGCGCACCGGAGTGGCGCTGGACACCCGCGGCGGCGCCCTGCCTCGCATGTTGCCGCCCTTCCGCATGGGCGTGGGCGGCAAGTTGGGCAGCGGGAAGCAATGGATGTCGTGGATCCACCTGCAAGACCTGGCGGCCCTGTTTCACCTGGCGCTCGACCGGCCGCTAAGCGGCGCCATTAACGGCGTGGCACCTTTCCCGGTGGACAACGCCGAATTTACGCGCACGCTGGCCGCGGCATTGCATCGCCCGGCCTTCTTGCCGGTGCCCGGATTGGCGCTCAAGATGCTATTCGGCGAGATGTCGGAGATTCTCCTGGCGAGCCAGCGGGTCGCGCCTGAAGCTGCCCAAGCCGCTCGTTTTTGCTGGCGTTTTCCACAACTCGCGCCGGCCCTGGCAGACCTGCTGAAATAGCGCCCGCCGGCCCGCATACCAAGAGAGTTATACTGAGGTCCGTAATTGTTCGGCCGCCGAACTAATGGGCTGGCCGAAGCTTGGCGGATCTCATGAGACGAATTCCGGCGATCCCCTTTCTCCTCCTGGCGCTGTGCGGCTTGCCTTCCAGCCCGGCGTCCGCCCAGACCACCCCCTGGACAACCCCCCTTCGCGGGTCGTGGGTTCAGACCGCCGCGCCGGCCGCGGGCGATATCCTCCTCGCCGGGCGCGAGAGCACCTGCCAGATTGTGGTGGCGGCGGATGAGAATTCGGCCGTTCGCCAGGCGGCCGAGTTTCTGGCCGGCGATATCGAGAAGATCAGCGGGCATCGGCCTGAGATTGTCGCCACGCCCGGCAGCCAACGCGTCCACATCCGGCTGGTGACCCTGGGCCACGGAGCGGTTCCCGCCTCGGTCGATGCCGCCGCCATGCAAGGGCAGTGGGAGAGTTACCGGATCGTCCCCGAAAATCCCGATCTCTGGCTGGTGGGCGAAAACCCGCGCGGAACCGCGTTTGCCGCCTACACCCTCTCCGAGCGCCTGGGCGTCGATCCGCTGTACCTCTGGACCGGCTACACGCCCGAGCATCACGATCCGCTGGTGCTCAAGCACTTCACGAGGTTCGCGCAGCCTTCGCCGGCCTTCCGCTATCGCGGTTTCTTCCACGACGACGAGGACCTGCTGCCGCGGCCCTTCGATGCCAATGGCAATCCTTTGCAGACCGGCGATGTCCCGCTCGAATGGTACAAGCGGTTTTTTGAAACCGCCCTGCGCCTGAAAATGAACATGGTGGCGCCCTACACCCGCGTACACCGCCGCTACGAGGTGCAGAAACTGGCCAGCGATTGGGGGCTGTATTACACCTCGCATCATTACGACATCCTGGTTTCCAACCCCTACGGGCTGGAGCGCTACCACCTGGCCGCCGAGCGCGGCGTGCGGCCGGAGTGGAACTGGTTCACCAACCGCGAGGGCATGCTGCAGTTCTGGCGCGGCGGGGTGCTGGAGAACCGCGACCTGGACGTGATCTGGCCGGTGGGCATGCGCGGCACCGAAGACCGTCCCTTCGTCTTCCCCGCGGGCACCACCGACGACCAGAAGGCAGCCACTTTCCGGGATGTGATCCAGCAGCAGGTTTCCATGGTCCGGGAGCTTCTGCCGAAGGACAAGACCCCGCTCTTCCACTTCACCATGTACTCCGAAATGCTGCCGCAGTACCAGCGCAACCACGCGGCCTTCGATCTGCCGGCGGATGTCATGATCGTCTGGCCGGACGATAACGACGGCCACATGCGCGCCCTGCCGGCTTCGGACAAGGCGGACAAATGGAAGCACGGCGTCTACTACCATCTGGCCTACCTGGGCGGCCGTTTGACCAAGCAGTTGACCCACACTGTGGGACCCGCGGTGATCGCCGGCCAGTTCCGCAAGATCGTGCAGGCCGGGGCCACCGAGTACATGCTGGTCAACGTTTCGGAACTGCGCGATTACGTCATGGGTGCGCGGATGCTCGCCGACATCACCTGGGACGCGCCTAACGCGCTGGCGTCGCCGGATCCGGCCGAAGCCTACACCGCCTGGTGGTCGCAGGAATACTTCGGGGCGGGAGCCGGCGGCGCAAGGACGGCGCAGGCCGCCGCGGCCGTCTACCACCAGTACTTCGCGGCCCTCGATTCGCCGGACAAGCTCTGGTTCGCCTCGGACGCCATCCAGGAACTACTCGACCGTTTGTATCGCAAGGTGGCCGGGACTGCCTGGGAGCCGCTCGATGCCAATACGCTCGCGCAGCTTCGGGCCCGCGGCCGGCAATTGGATGAAGCCCTGGCGTCCGAAACCCGCGCGGAGGAGGCGATGCCGCTCTCCGAACAGCGGTTCTTCTCCATCGATGCGGGTCTCGGTCTGGAAGTGGCCCAGCGGCAGACGCAGGCCGCGCTGAAACTGGCGGACGCACTGGAAGCGCCGGACGCCACCCGCATGTGGCAGTCGGTTCGGGAAGCCCGCGCGTCGCTGGAGCAACTGGAGGTGGAACTGCTTCGCGGCGAGTACCCGCCGTTCGACCGCTGGTATGGCGAGAGCTGGATCCGCACCACGCTGAGCCAGTCCAACCCGCACCGGCCGTACATCCAGCTCCGCGCCTTTATCGCCGGCGAGGGCCGGGGAAGCCTGGAACGCGCGCGCCCGCCGGGCCGCCCGTAGCGTTCCCCGTCAGCCGCGCCCGGCCGCAGGCGTTCCCACCGGCCGCGAATGCGCCTATATTAAGGACATGAAACTCCTGTATTGTCTGCTCGTCCCGGTGGTTTGCCTGGCCGGGGACGTCAAACTTCTGGATTTTCCGGCGCCTCAGACCACCGGCGGCAAGCCGTTGATGCAAGTCCTGAAGGCCCGCCAGTCCACGCGCGAGTTCAGCTCCCGAACCCTGCCGCCGCAGGTGCTTTCCAACCTGCTCTGGGCCGCCGCGGGCATCAATCGCCCGGACGGACGCCGAACCGCTCCTTCGGCATCCAACCGCCAGGAAATCGATATTTACGTCATCACCGCGGACGGTCTGTACCTCTATGAACCCAAAGGGCACAAGCTGACCGGCCTGGTGTCCGGCGATCTGCGCGATCTGGCCGGCACCCAGGACTACGTCAAGACCGCGCCCCTCACGCTGGTTTACGTCGCCGATCTGGCCAAATACAGCCCCCAGATGGCGGATCAGGACAAGTTCACGTACGCCGGCGCCGACACCGGGTTTATCGGCCAGAACGTCTACCTGTTCTGCGCTTCCGAGGGCCTCGTCACGGTGGTGCGGGCCAGCATCGACCGCCCGGTGCTGTCTAAGGCCATGCACCTGCGCGCCGAGCAGCGCATCATCCTCGATCAGCCGGTCGGGTACCCTAAGTAATCGCCGCCCGAGCCGCGCGCTCCCGCCGCCCGGCGTCGCCGGTCCGCCGCGGCCGGCATGAGGTGGTGGAATCAGTGGACGTCCACCGCTTAAGTTAAGCGGCCGATTCGGGGGCTTTTTCTTTAGAATCAACAAAACTGAATGCGTCCGCCGCTTAGATCGAAGCGGCGGGGTGGGAGGCGCCTCGAGAAGAGAGAGCGATCTCAGGGCTACCGGCTGGCAGCATGGTCCCGGTGGAATCGGTTGGCCGCAAGCCCCGCGCGCCCCGGGGCAGCGGCCGAACTGCCGGATTCAGGCTCACGTTCTCAGGGGAGCGATCGGGCGTGCGCAAGCCGCCCGCCACTTCCGTTACACTGGTGTTTCTTTCTACTTCCGTGAACGCCGTTCGATTTCAGGGTGTTTCCAAGAGCTACGCGATCTACGACGCGCCGGGCGACCGGCTCAAGGAGCTCCTGTCGCCTCTGCGCCGCAAGCATCACACCGACTTCCTGGCGCTTGACGACGTCAGCTTCGCGGTCGAGCGCGGGGAAACCTTTTGCATTGTTGGGGAAAACGGCTCCGGCAAGAGCACCCTGCTGCAAATCGTGGCCGGAATTCTACAGCCCACCGCGGGCGCCGTGGAGGTGGGCGGGCGGGTTTCGGCGCTGCTCGAACTGGGCGCCGGATTTAATCCCGAATTCACTGGGCGCGACAATGTCTACCTGAACGGCTCCATCCTCGGCCTCACCACCCGCCAGATCGACCAGCGCTACCAGGATATCGAAGCGTTCGCGGAAATCGGCGATTTCATCAACCAGCCGGTGAAGACTTACTCCAGCGGCATGGTGGTGCGGCTGGCGTTCGCCGTGGCCATCAACGTCGATCCGGAAATCCTGCTGGTGGACGAAGCCCTGGCCGTGGGCGATATCTACTTCCGCCAGCGCTGCATGCGCAAGGTTCACGAACTGCGCTCGCGCGGCATCACCATCCTGTTCGTTTCCCACGCCGTCAGCGACGTCAAAGCCATTGGCGACCGCGCGCTCTGGCTGGACCACGGCCGGGTGGTGGATCTGGGCGAACCCGATCGCGTGATTGCGCGCTACCTGGCGGCGATGGTCGAAAAGGACTCCGCCTACCTGCTCCACAAGGCCACCGCCAAGGAACAACACCCGCGCACCGGGCGAATGCAGGCGCCGGAGGTGATCGAGACTATTCCCAACATCGACCACCGCTACGGCGATGGACGCGCCAAAGTGATCGGCATCGGAGTTTTCGACGAGCGCGGCCGCCCCCTCCACCTGCTCACGCCGGCTACCCGCATCCTGGTGCGCATCAGCGTGCGCGCTACCGAAGATGTCCCCATGCCGATCGCCGGCTTCATGCTGCGCAACCAGTTGGGCATGGATTTCTCCGGCACCAATACCGCGCGCGAAGGCTATGAACTGCCTCCCTTGTACGCGGGCGACGTCTGCACGGTGGATTTCTACATCGATCTGCCCGAGCTTTACCCGGCTTCGTTCTCGTTCTCGCCGGCCATCGCCGATGGGACGCTCGCGGGCTACACCATGTGCGACTGGATCGACAACGCCATCACCCTGCAAATGAGCCGCGCGGAAGCCGAAATCTACGGCTACCTGCACCTGCCCTGCCGCGTGGAAGTGAATGCCCGCGTGCGGGGCGAGGCGGATCCCGCGCCGCTTCTGGAGAAACGCCTTGGTTGAATTCACCGGCGAGCGCGTCATCCCCGACCAGGTGAATGTGGATCTACTCAACGAGCACCTGTCGCGCTACATGTTCGCCGCGCGGCTGGCCTCCGGCAAGCGCGTGCTCGACGCCGGATGCGGCGCGGGCTACGGCGCCGCCGCGCTGGCACGGACGGCCCAGAGCGTGGTGGGCATCGACCGCGCACCCGAGGCCATCGGCTTCGCCCGTGAGCACTACCAGGCTCCCAACCTGGAATTTCAGAAAGCCTCCTGCGCTGCGCTGCCGTTTCCCGCGGCCGCCTTCGACCTGGTGGTGGCTTTCGAAATCATCGAGCACCTGGACCACTGGCGCGAATTTCTGCTGGAGGTGCGGCGCGTGCTCGCGCCCGGCGGCCGGTTCCTGGTCTCCACCCCCAACCGCCTGTACTACAAGGAATCGCGCGGGGCCACCGGCGCCAATCCCTTCCACGTGCACGAATTCGATTTCGAGGAGTTCCGCAGCGAGCTGAAGCTGTTTTTCCCGCACGTCTCCATGTACCTGGAAAATCACACCGAGGGGATTACCTTTCAGCCGCAGGGGGCGCCCGGGTCCGGCAATAGCGCCGAAGTCCGCGTGGACGCCGCCGAGGTCCGCGTGGACGCCGCCGAAGCGGTACCCGCCGAATCGCATTTTTTCCTGGCGGTCTGCGCCGACCGGCCGATGGCCGGCAATCCTGCTTTTGTCTATGTGCCGCGCGCGGCCAACGTGCTGCGCGAGCGCGAGCACCACATCGCCCTGCTCGATAGTGAAATCGCCCAGAAGAACGAATGGCTGGCGGATATTCAGCGCCGCCACGAGGAACTGCTGGCCCGCTTCGCCGAGCAGCAGGAGGCCCTGGAGCGCAGTAACAAATGGGCCGAATCGCTCAACGCCGAACTGGAGGAGCGCGCCCAATCCATCGCCCGGTTGCAGGAAGAAATGGCGCGCGAACAGGAATCCGCCCGCCGCATGGCCGAAGGGTACGCCGCCAAAGTGGTCGAACTGGAGGCCGACATCCGCGACAGGACACAGTGGGCCATCGACACCGAAACCCGCCTCACCGCCGAGGTGCGCCACCAGACCGCCGAATTAGGCAAAGCCGTGGAGGCTTTGCACCACACCGAACAGGAATTGGAGGAGCGCACCCGCTGGGCCCTGAGCCTCCAGGAGGAGGGCGCCCGCCTGGCGCAGCTTCTGGCGCTGGTGCGCGGCTCGCGATGGGTCCGTATGGGGCGCAAGGTGGGTTTAGGCCCGGAGCTGCCGGCCAGTTGACATGGCTTTCCTGAAACGCCTCCTGCGCGCTCTGCCGCTCCTGCTGATTTCGCCTCTGCTGGTGCTCTGCGCGGCCGTGGCGCTGGCAATCACGGATTTGGTGGCGAAGCTCCGGCTTCTGCGCCGGCGGCCCACCGAAACGGGTGAAGGCGAATCCAACGGTGGGGCAGGCGATTCGCCTGCCCAGGGCCCGCCAAAGGCGCGCCCCACCAATGTCTCGCGAACCTGGCGCGGCGGGCGCGTTTTCGACATCGCGAACTATGCCGGCGCGAATCGCGCGGACGCGCCCCCGCTTTCGGCTTCGGTGGTGATTCCCAATTGGAACGGCCGCGACCTGCTCGAAAAATACCTGCCCTCGGTGGTCGAGGCCATGGCCGGCCATCCGGATAACGAAATCATCGTGGTGGATAACGGCTCCTCCGATGGCTCGGCCGATTTTGTCCGCGCGCGCTTTCCGCACGTGAAGGTGCTGGTTCTCCCCGTCAACCTGGGTTTCGGCCCAGGCTCCAACGCCGGATTCCGCGCCGCTAAAAACCGCACGGTGGTGCTGCTGAACAGCGATATGCGGGTGGCCGCCGATTTCCTCGCGCCCCTGCTCGAAGGCTTCTCCGACCCCCAGGTTTTCGCCGTCGCCTGCCAGATTTTCTTCAGCGACCCCCACAAGCTCCGCGAGGAGAGCGGCCTCACGCAAGCCTGGTGGCAGGATGGCGCCCTGCGCGTCCGTCACCGCATCGACCCGGCCATTACCGATCTCTTCCCCTGCTTCTATCCGGGTGGCGGATCGAGCGCCTTCGACCGCCAAAAATTCCTGGAGCTGGGCGGCTTCGACGAACTTCTGGCGCCCTTCTACCTGGAGGACACGGATCTCGGCTACATGGCCTGGAAGCGCGGGTGGAAGGTCCTTTACCAGCCCCGCAGCGTGGTCTATCACGAACATCGCGGCACCATCGGCAAGCGTTTCCGCGAAGACCAGATTCAGGCCGTGCTGAAGAAGAACTTCCTGCTGTTCGCCTGGAAAAACATTCACGAATGGCCGCGCCTGGCGGCGCATTTCTTCTTCGCCTGGGCGGGCGCCATCCTGGCGGTGATCTTCGGGGATGTGCCCCTGCGTCCCAACCTGGCGGCCCACTGGCGCGCCTTCCGCCAGCTTCGGCAAGCCATCCGCTCACGCTATCAGGCCCGCCTGCTCGCGCGC
>JASHSS010000514.1 GCA_030038565.1 Bryobacteraceae bacterium | reverse complement strand
AATGCCGGCGGCATACCACGGCTCGATGGGGACGCCCCGCCGAAACTGTCCGAGCGCCGCGGCGCGGGAAAACAGCCACGCGGCCCGCGGACTCGCGTCGACCATCTCGCGCATATAACTGGCATCGTATTTCCAGTCCCGCTCGAATTAATCGATTGCTCTCTGAAGTACCCATTTGATCATGTCGTTCCTCCTGTCTCCATCAGTGAGACGGAATAGGGCGTCGGAGCGTGACACGGCTGCCGCCGCCGGCGGAGGAGGCCCTTCGGAACGCTTCTTCCGCGCCAGCCGGTCATGGATGTGCGATAGCCGGCGATCCCGGTGCGCGCGGAGGCCGACGCGCCGTCTTGCGGCCGCCAGCCCGTCGAGTGCCGGGCGATTCCGCGAAGACGCCAGTGCGATCGGCGCCCCCGCAGGTGTGGTGAGCGCCGGACCGGGGGAACGCGGGCGAGCACGGCGCTCCTCCATCGGCGAAATCCGCGGCCGCCAAGGGTCCCGTGCCGCGGGTAGACGATTCGGGTGCGAGACCCCGGCGCGCAGGCAACGCACTTCACCCCCCGGCCGGGCGCCGATGTGACCATGCGTAGCGCCGGCCGTGCGGTGGGGTGGCCGGCGTGCGCAGGGGGAGTGTGGCGCTCCCGCGGGCGGAGCGCTCAACAAACCCACGCCAAGTTTTGCCTCATGGCTTCGTCATGAGCTCTTCCAGTTGGAAGGTGTGGCGAATCGGATGCATGACGGCGTGCTCCAACATCGCGTCGATGGAGTACATCGTCTGCCATCGAGACCGGTATTCGGGGGTCTCCAACTGTTCGTCGCCGACATCCCGAAGAGCCTCGCGCCAACGCTCCAGCAGGTGCTCCAGGTAGCTCTCCGCCTCCTCGGCTACCACGGTCATGTCGGGCGCAGGGCGAATTCCGGGGTCTGGCAGCTTCAGCATTTCACAGATCCAGACCACGTACCCGCGCGATGCAGCCAGGACGTGATGACCCAACGCGTCCAGCGACGCATAAGAGGGATCCGCTGTCGCCGGCAGCGCCACCCTGGCAGCCTTGGCATTTTTCCAGGTCTGTAAGAAACGGCGCATATGCTCCTCCTGCAGGAGGACCAGCGCGCGCACAGCCCGGGAACGATAGGGCAGATTCCGCCGCGACATGCTGGGACTTTGGGCTTCCACGACCGTTTGATTCTATCGCAGGAGGCTGGGGTTTGTCCGCGCCGGTCAATCCGCCGGAATCCGCCGGCCGAAGCGGCCTCACTCGAGCGGAAACAACTCCCCCTGCTCCTCGCCGCTCCACAGTTCGGGCTGGTATTCGATCATCCCGGAGGCCAGGCCATAGCGCTCGCGAATGCGCTCGACCCGTTCCCGTAAAGCATCTTTGTAGGTCTTGCTCAAATAGCCGCTCCGCGCGAACGCGGCCCGGTATTTCGGGGCCAGGTCCGGAAAATGCCGGTCCAGGAACGGGAAGAAAACCTTCTGCGCGGAGGGCACCAGGAACAGAGGCCCGCCGCCGAACGACAGCGCGCCGTTCTCACGCGCAGCCCTCGCCAGCCGGTCGAGCGCGCGCTCGCCATCCGTGATTCCCGGCATGATCGGGTTCGGGAATACGCTGACGCAAATTCCCGCCGCGCTCAAGCGCCGGACCGTCTCCAGCCGCAAGGCCGGCCGGGGCGCTCGCGGCTCCAGCAGGCGGGCCAGTTTCTCATCCAGCGTGGTGATGGTCAGGTTCACCCCCAGCACGTTGGAGCGGGCGATCTCGCGCAGCAGATCGATGTCGCGCAGCACCAGGTCGCTCTTGGTGGTGATGCCCAGGAAGCGGCCCCGCTCGCGGGCGAAGACTTCCAGAATGGCGCGCGTCCGCCCGAAACGCCGTTCGGCCGGTTGGTATGGGTCGGTGGCCGTGCCCAGGGCGATGTGCTCCTTGCGATCGGCGCGCCCCAGTTCCTGCCGCAAAAGCTCGCCCGCGGCCTGCTTCGCGTAGATCTTGTCCTCGAAGTCGGCCGGCTGCAACTCCATGAATTCATGGGTATAGCGGGCGAAGCAGTATTGGCAGCCGAACTCGCAGCCGCGGTACGGATTGATGGTCCACTGGAACGGCAGGTTGGGTTTGGTGCGATTCAGGATGCTGCGGGTGGGAAGTTCGAAATACTCCACCGCCCGCTTGGCCTCCAGCAGTTCGCTCCGGGACGCCAACCGCGCGATACCCACGAGTGCCATAAGGCCTATTTTCGCTTTTTATTCGCCATTTGGCAAGTGATTTCCGCAAGCTGGCCGGCACAAGCAGCACGGCGCCAGCAGCCGCGGCCCGGCCTTCCCCCTGTGCTACGTTGGGGTGGTGCGACTCCGGTGGACCCTCCCGGCCATTCTGGCGGCCGCCGCCCTGGCCGCGGAACCGCGCGCCGCCGATTTGCTGAATGCCGCGCGGAAGGGCGACACGGCTCTCATCGCCACCCTGATCAGCCACAAGATCAACCTGGAAGTTGTTGATAAGGATGGGCACACCCCGCTGATGCTGGCGGCCCAGCACGGGCACCCGGAGGCGGTTCGCCAGCTCCTGGCCGGCGGCGCGCACCCCGGCACGCGCGACCGCCAGGGCTATACGGCCTTCGGACTGGCGGTGCTTTCACCCTCCAAAGGCACCCTGGAGGCCATGCGCGAGCTGCCCCACGCCGGACCCTTGCGTCTGGCGGTGGACGCCGTGGTGGGGAACGAGAACCTGACCACCTCGTGCTTTCTTCGGCCCGCGCAGCTCAGCGCGGCGATTCGCGGCCTGAAACTGGACTCCGTGGCCCTGGATGCCCTGGGCGACTTCGCCGGCGCTTCCGGCAAGGGCGCTGCCGGTCTGGTGTCCCCGCCGGATACCTCCCCAGCCGACGCCACCGTCTCGCTGCGGCTGCGCCCATCGGTGGCCTGTGTGCAGCAGCAATCGGCCGACGACGTGAGCCTGTCGGTGGATGTCCGGGTCACACGGGTGGGTCAGGAGCAGGCGGTTCTGGAAAAGACCATTGGCGGAGGGCTAAAGGGATTGCATGCGCGGTCGGTCACCGGCCCCGCTCAGTACGGCCCGGTCCTGGAGGAACTCGCCCGCAGCCATGCCGGCGACATCTATTGGGCCGTGGTGGCGGCGCTATTGCGATCCGGAAAGTGATCCGCCGGAGCGCCACATGGCGGCTCCGCTGACGCGCCCCTGGCCGGGTTGTTGCACAAACACCACCACCCGTTCGGGGGCGCCCGCAGCCGGCATTTCCAGCAGATAGTTGAAGGCGCCGCCGCGCTTCACCAACCCGATCTTCCGCAGGCTGCGCACCACGGCGACGTGCTCCAGGCGGTGTCCGCGGTTCTCGCCGGCCCCCACGTCGGAGCTGTCCCGGTTATCGGCCAGAGCCAGCCACACGTCTCCGCCGTCGGGCGGCGATGCTACCTCAACCTGCAGTCCCGCCGCGGTCCGGGTCAGCTTCACCTCGGCTTTGGGGCGCCGGGACGCTTTGGCGATGGCGGCGGCGGCGCGGCCCGCGTCACTGCCTACAAATTCGGTTTCGCCATCCACGATCATCTGCGGAGTGTAGGGGCCTTTCGGGGTAAGCTGCGAGCAATACGCTTCCTGGCGGCGCGAGAAAAGCGCGGAGGAAAACGGGTCCTTCCACCCTAGCTGGTTCCAGTAATCCACGTGTTCGCTGAGCACCACAACCTGCCCGTCCAAACGCTCCAGGAGGCGGTCGGCCGGCGGGCAATCGGAACATCCCTCGGAAGTGAAGAGCTCCACCAGGACGGGCGCGGGCGCTGTCTGCGCGCTCGCCGCCACTGCCAGAATCACCACTGCCAGACACGCCATCCCCTTCGCCAGTGCCAGGGAACGGGTTACGCGAACCCAAGTCGGCATCTCCGGAACCCCCTACGTCAATTCTAACCGTCAAACCGCTGCGGAAGGGAAGGCGCCTCAGCCATCGGGGCTATCGAGGCGGCTGCCTGGCGGCGCCGGTCAGGGATTACGGGCGGCGGGACCGCCGGTGTGACACACCTCGCAGCCGGCCAAGCCTCGCTCGCACCGGGCAAAGGGGCGCTCGCTGAGAGAGTGGCTGAATCCCGGCGCGAAAAGGAGAGAGGAAAATCGGGAGAGGCAACTGAGGGCGTGCCTCTCCCGCAGGAGAACCCAACCAGGGGAACTATTCGCCAAACTCGAGGGTCTCGCTGGAGCCGCCCAGATCGATCGAGGTGATGCGCGCGCTGCCCGCGTCGGTCTTGGTTTCGACGGCGGTCTGTTCGTGCTTCTTGGTGGCTTCGATCTTCACCGGCGCCACGAACGAGTGCTTGGTGTCGATGTTCGTGAATACGGCGTTGGATCCCTGCACCTGCAGGCGGTACATGCCGGCGGCCAGTTGGGAACTGCCCGCCTGGGTGGGAGCGGTGAGCAGGACGTCGTAGGACTTCGAGCTGGCAAAGGCTACGGTGGAAAGCGCCAGGGCGCCGATGAACAACAGGGATTTTTTCGTCATTGTGGGTTCTCCTCGTCTTTAAGTTTTTGATTTTGCAAGCGTTTGTTGCTTGCAATGAGAAAGGCGGGAGGCCCCTTCGGGCGGTAACTACCGTCCGCGGGGGATATGCGGTCCCGGTGAGCGGGTAGGCGTTCCACCCGCTGGGAATCCGAGGCGCCGTACCCCGGCTGCCCGCCTAAGCGCCATACCCCGGCGGCCCGCCCGGCTGTACCGGGGTTATCAGTGTCCCGCTAACCTTTGGGAGTTTGAAAGCCGCACCGGAAACTCTTCAAAATGGAGAAACGTGGAAGAGTGGCCCTCTGCCGCCGACGCACGCGAAAAAGGAAATCGCTTATGGCAGTAATGTTGGCCGGTTTTTTCGTATTTACCGCTTTCGGCACCATCGTAGGAGTTATGGCGGGCCTGATGATGATGAATCGTAGGGGCCGCATCACGCCCACCGGGGCCCACCTGGCGGCACTCCAGCACGAATTCTCCGCTGGCGCGCCGGAACTGGGGCCATCCGCGGGGGCAGCGCCAGGAGTAAACCTGGAAGACTTGCGG
>JASHSS010000513.1 GCA_030038565.1 Bryobacteraceae bacterium | reverse complement strand
TTAGATTGCGGAGGCGGATTTGGCCACTACGAGCAGGGCAGCCGTCAATTCCCTGCGCAGCACGGCCCGCGCGATTCAGACATAGATCCGCCGCACGCGGGCGCTGATGCTGCACAGAATGTTATAGGAAATGGTGCCGGCGGTGCGGGCGATCTGCTGCGCGTCCAGGCTGGCGCCTTCTTCGCTGCCCAACAGGGTCACGTCGTCGCCGGGCGCGAGTTGGGTGGTGTGGCTCAGGTCGATGGTAGTCAGATCCATAGAAATGGTGCCGAGAATGGAAGTCAGGCGTCCGGCAGCGATCACCTTTCCGCGATTCGACAGGCGGTGGAAGATGCCGTCGGCGTAGCCTGCGCCGAGGATCCCGATGCGCATGGGACGCGGCGTCCGGAAGGTGCCGCCATAGCCCACCAGGGCCCCCTCGGGAAGGTCTTTCACGGCCACCAGCTTGGCCTTCCAGGTGAGCGCTGGGGCGACCTGGAGTAACTGCGGCGGGGCTTCCCCGCGCGCCGGCGAGACGTACCCGTAGAGCGCGTGGCCGGCCCGCACCAGGTTGTGCCAGCCCTCCTTGCGTCCGTAGCCGATGGCGTTGGTGCTGGAAGTGTGGCAGTAAGGAGGCCGGATTCCGGCGCGCGCCAGTTCGTCGCGGATGCCTTCGAAGCAGGCCAGTTGCGCGCCGGTCTGCGGGCTGGAGTAATCGGCAGCCGAGGCGAAGTGGGTCATCAGCCCCTCGCACTGGCTATGGCGGGTGCGCCCGATGGTGGCCGCGATCTGGGCCGCTGTGGCCCGCGTGCCCAGGCGCCCCATGCCGGAATCGATCTTCAGGTGATAGCGCAGCGGGGTCACGCCACTCGCCAGAGCATCCATTTCGAGCACCTGTTCGAGCGAGTGTACGGCCGGAGTGAGATCGTGTTCCACCAGCGCGCCGACTTCATAAGATAGAAAGCCACCCATCACCAGGATGCGCGGGCTGCGAATGCCGGCCTGGCGCAACTGGACGCCCTCATCCACCGAGCTGACGGCCAGCCATCGGGTTCCTTCGGCCACCAGAGTGCGCGCCACCGCGAGCGCACCGTGGCCATAGGCATCGGCCTTCACCACACCGAGCACGGCGACATCCGGCCCCACCACCGAGCAAACCTGGCGGTAGTTGCGCGCGATTTGTGCGAGCGAAACCAACACATAGGAACGATAGGGATAAGGTGTCGCGGGAGGGGCCACTCTTTTCCATTCTAGCGGAGAGGCGCGGCTGGACGATTGGCGGCCCCGGCTTTTCCCGGCTTATGGCACGTAGTAACTCGACCGGGCGAAGATCTGCATCCTCGGGCTGCCCACCGGAGTCACCAGTTCCACTTTAATGTGCCGGTACTTGCCTTGCGGCGCGGCCGGCGGCGGAACGATTCCCAATACATATTGGTTATGCAAGGTGATCCCGATCCGCGCCATGGCGCTTTGCATCACGTTAACGTCGGCAATCATGAACCGCATGCCGCCGGTCAGGCGCGAGATCTTCTCCAGCAGGTCGGGACCGCGCACTTCTTCCTCGGTGGCCGGAGCGTAGGAAAGGCAGATGGCAAAAATCTGTGCGTCCGATTCCTCGGCCAGGGAGGATAACTCACGCATCGTATACCGGCTGTTGTTGTCACCTCCGTCGGAGACGATTACCAGGGCCTTGCGGGGATTGTGCGCGTGCTTCAGCTTCTGGAGCCCCAGATACATACCATCGAGCAGCGAAGTAGAGCCGTGGGGATAAGTGAACACCAGATCGCTCTGGATATCCTCGAAGTGGGAGGTGAAATCGTGGCGCAGCACGGGGCGGTCCGATACCGTAACGAGGAACGCCTCGTCTTGGGGGTTGAGCTGGTCGAACAGTTGCGCCGGAGCCAGGCGTGTGATCTTGAACTTGTCGGTCATGCTGCGGCTGCAATCGAACACCAGGCCAACGGAGATGGGCGCGTCCTGACGGCTGAACGACACGATGGGACGTTGTTTGGAGCCGTCCAGAACGCGGAAATTGTCGCGCTGGAGACCCATGACATTGCGCCCCATATCGTCCATTACGGTGACCGGCAACAGCGCGAGGTTGACGTCCACGCGGATCGCCGGCGCCACCCTGGCGGCCGGATTGGCCCGCACCGCCTGGGTGCTATACGCGGGTTCCGCAGGAGCGCCGGCCATGAGTACCAACAGGAAGGCGGCAGAAGAGAGAGATGGTAACTGCATATTCGACACATCCGTTGTGAAGTTACGCCGGGGCTGCGGCGTGTCTATAAGTGCGACGCTACCGCGACGGCTACCGGTTGCTTATCACGCCCCCGGCCTTTGTATCTTTGCGCGCCGCCAGGGCCTTCAGAGTGTCGAGATTCCGACGGTCGTCGTGAGGTTCTTTGACGGGAGTTTCAAGGATGAAGGGTTTGGAGTGTAATTTCGGATGGCGCAAAATACGGCGGAATCCCTCCAGGCCGATGTGGCCCTGGCCGATGCCGGCGTGGCGGTCGCGGTGGGAGCCGAGCGGCGCCTCAGAATCGTTGGCGTGGAGCAGGTGGACGTGCGCGAGGCCCAGGCATTCGTCCGCGCCCTCTACCGCCCTTCGGAGGCCCGCCGCTGTGGCGATGTCAAAGCCGGCGGCCAGCAGGTGGCAGGTATCCAGGCAATAGCCCACCGGCAGATCGGTAAGATCGCCGGCCTGTTCACGGATCTCGCGCAATTCTTCAAACCGGCTGCCTAAGTGGAATCCGGCGCCGGCGGTATTCTCCAGCAACACCGTCAGGCCCGGCGCCCGAAAACCGCGCGCTGCCTCACCCAGCGCCGCGGAGAATGAGGCGATGCCCGCTTCCATGGAGCGTCCGCGGGAACTGCCGGGATGCAGCACCAGAAATTCGGCGCCGATAGCAGCCGCCCGCTCCAGTTCGCCGCGAAAGGCGGCAATCGATTTGGAACGGATCAGCGGGTCGTTCGAAGCCAGGTTGATCAGGTAATTGACATGGATCGCCAGCGGATGGAGCGAAAAGCGCTCGCGAGCGGCTTTCAACAGTCTGACCTGCTGCAGGTCCACCGCTCGCGCGCGCCACATGCGCGCGCTGGCGGAAAAGATTTGAAAGGTATGAGCTCCCAGCCCGCCCGCTTTGAGAGCGGCCCTTTCGAGCGACCCGGCGGTGAAAGTGTGGATTCCTAGGCGCAGAGCCTCATCTTAAAATGGGCGACTGACAACTGTCCACTGCGTGGACAGTCCCGAGCGCAACCCGCGGGGCCATTTCCGGCGGTTGCGAGGCCTGTTGCGCACGGGAACCCACCGGCCGGGCGTCATTCCACGCCACAGGGTATTCCCGCAGGCACCGCGGGCAGACATATTTGCCGTGAATCGGCCACATCGCCTCGCGGTGCATCATTTTGCACCAGACCTGTCCAATCCAGTCCTTCATAGGCCCTCCAAAATCCTTCACTGCCAACGCCTGCAGGGGGAGCGCCGCCCCTAACCGAAATACCCAGCAATTTGAGGGCCAGAATTGAATCCCGCAATTCGATATCCATGGACTCCTGGGCCCCGATGCCGCCGGACTGGCGCCTGTGACGAGCCCTGGACAGGGGGGCCAACGAATCACGCCAAATCGAGCCTCGCCGGTGGTTTGGGGGGCTTGATGGCGCCAACCAGGGGCGGGAAGAGCGCCACGGTTCCGCGGGCGGGAACGGGCGGGCTGGAGCGCTGGCGCCCGGCAGCTTCCTCCTCCCGGCGGAGCGTGAATTTTACCTGGAAGCTCTTACCGGGAAACGGGCGCGTCACGCGAACGGACGCCGGCGGCGCGCGCTGATCACGGCGGTGTTCACCCCGATGGTACTCAGGCCGCCGAAAAAGCGCGCGTGCTCGATCTTCATACAGCGATCCATGACCACCTCGATGCCGGCCTCGCGGGCGCGCCGGGCGGCTTCTTCGTGAATCACGCCCAGTTGCATCCAGACGACTTTGGCTCCTACGGCGATGGCCTCCTCCACAATCGACGGGACGGCGGCCGGCTCGCGGAAGATGTCCACCACTTCGACCGGGGCCGGCGCCAGCGTCACCGAAGGGTAGCTTCGGCGCCCCAGTACCTCGGTTTCGCGTGGGTTTACGGGAATCACGTCGTAGCCCTGGGAAAGCAGATAAAGAGCCGCGAAATGGCTGGGGCGAAAGGGGTTCGAAGACAGCCCGACCATGGCGATGCGCCGGTAGCGCTCCAGAATGCGCATGCGCTCACCAGCCGTGGAGGCGAAGGCCGTGCGGTTTACGGGCGAGTTGCCGCCCACGCCATCGGCCATCGGCTCCGTAAACGAGACCGCGCACTGGTTCATTGGCTGGCCTTCAGGGCCTGATCCAGATCCCACAGGATATCCTCCCTCTCTTCCAAGCCTACGGAAAGGCGGATCAGGTCGTCGGTGATGCCGCCGGACAGCTTTTCCTCCGCGGTCAATTGCTGGTGCGTGGTGGACGCCGGATGGATGACCAGGCTCTTGGCGTCGCCTACGTTGGCCAGGTGCGAGACCAGTTGCAGGGCCTCGATAAAGCGGCGTCCGGCATCGAGGCCGCCCTGGATGCCGAACGCCAGGATGCCTCCCGCGCCCTGCGGCAGATAGCGCCCGGCCAGCGCGTGCGAGGGACTGGTTTCCAAGCCCGGGTAATTCACCCAAGCTACCCGCTCGTGAGCCTCCAGAAACCGCGCGGCCGCCAGCGCGTTTTCGGAGTGGCACTGCATGCGCAATTTGAGGGTCTCCAGGCCTTGCAGAAACAGAAAGGAATTGAAAGGGCTGAGGGCCGGTCCGAAATCGCGCAGGCCCTCCACGCGGGCCTTCATAATGTAGGCGAAATCGCCGAAGGTTTCCCAGAACCGGATGCCGTGATAGCCCTTGCTGGGCTCCAGCAACTGCGGAAAACGGCCGTCGCCCCAGGGAAAGCGGCCGCTGTCCACGATGACGCCGCCGATGGAGGTGCCATGGCCGCCGATGAATTTGGTGGCGGAATGCACCACGATATCGGCGCCGTGCTCGATGGGCCGGCAGAGGTACGGCGAGGCGAAGGTGTTGTCCACCATCAGGGGCAGATTATGCTGGTGCGCGA
The DNA here is from genome assembly GCA_030038565.1 of Bryobacteraceae bacterium. Classification (GTDB taxonomy): domain Bacteria; phylum Acidobacteriota; class Terriglobia; order Bryobacterales; family Bryobacteraceae; genus JOPF133. The sequence continues at coordinate 5,071 of JASHSS010000513.1, read as the reverse complement.
TGGCGGCCACCGCGGCGATGTCCAGAACGTTGATCCCCGGATTGCCGATGGTTTCGCCGTAGAGCACGCGGGTTTTGGGGGTGATGGCGCGGCGGAAATTCTCCGGATCGGAGGGGTCCACGAAAGCCGTCTGGATGCCGAGGCGCCGGAAGCTGACATCCAGTTGCGTGTAGGTGCCGCCGTAGAGGGTCTTGGCGGCCACAATCTCATCCCCCGCCTCCACCAGGCTGGCCAGGGCGATGAATTGCGCGGCCTGCCCGCTACCCACCGCCAGGGCGCCCACGCCGCGCTCCAAAGACGCCATGCGCTCCTCGAAAACCGCCGTGGTGGGGTTCATGATGCGGGTGTAGATGTTGCCGAAGCGCTGCAGGTTGAACAGCGCCGCGGCATGTGCGGTGTCGTCGAAGACGTACGAGGTGGTCTGGTAGATGGGTACGGCGCGCGCGCCGGTTTCGGTGTCGGGACGCTGTCCCGCGTGCAGCGCGCGCGTGGCAAATCCGAAGGAACGGTCCGGAAGCGAAGGCATGTCTTTCCAAGTTACCACTGCCGTGCGGCTGCGCCGCCGGGCAGGGCCGCTGAAGGCCCGGCCTTACGCCATGCGGGCGGTGGTCGCGCGCACGCTCTGATCGAGGCCGAGAATCGCGTCGCGGACGTTGCGGCTGATGGTTTCGAGTCCCGTCAGCACGCGGATGCGCTCCTGGCGGGCCTTCAAGTCGGCATCGCTGACGATGTAGCCCAGCAAACCGCAGGCTTCCGCCACGCTTACCAGCATGATATCGCGGGTATCGGGAATTCCGTCCGTGAGGATGGCCTTGGCCAGCCGCGTCTTGACGTGCTGCTGCGGCTGGTTATCCACCAGCGGGAAACGCTCCACGTCGATGATCCACAGCAGCTTGGATTTCTCGTGGCGCAGGATGCCGGCGGTGGTCAGGGAGGCCAGCGCTTCGCCCTCCAGATCGGCGCGATCGAGGAACAGCTCTTCGATCCAGTCGCGCACCGTCTTCAGGTCCGGCCGCCGGCTCATGCGCTCCAGCGCCCGATCGAGTGTGGGATTGCCCACCGGCGTACGGTCGATGATGTGGATGCCTTCCGTATCGGTATCGATTTTGCGGGCCAGCGCGAGGTCGAAAAACACCGCGCCCACCAACGCATATGCCGTACCGAATTCGCGCGTGGAACGCAGACACCCGGTGCGCTCGTCCACCGCCAGCAGTACTACTTCCTCCAGCATGGTCAACATGGCAGGTGCTCCTGAATCTTCATCACGTAATGCATGCCGCTCATGTCCAGGACCTTCTTCACCGCCTCGCTGGCCGAGCAGACCACAAATTCGACGCCCTTGGCTTCCGCCGCGCGAGCCCCCTGCAAGACCGCCCGCAGGCCGGCGCTCGAAATGTAAGACAGCGACCAGAAATTCACTGCTACGCGGGGATGCTGTTCCACCGCCGCGCACAGGCCGTTCTCTAACTCATCGGCCGCTTCGGCATCCGCGCGCCCTTGGACCGCCACCACACACCACCCCGCCCGTGTTTCCTGCGCCAATTGGATCATATGGATTCTCCCTTGTGTTTTGCTTCACGTCGCATGGCCAAGCGGTTCCATCCGCCCGACCGGCAATACTCGAGATCGTGCATCATCTGGCGAACCAGGTGGATTCCCAGGCCGCCGGGCCGCCGTTCGGAGAGCGGCGCGGTCACATCCGGCTCGGCAGCCGAGGTGGGATCGAACGGCGCGCCGCGGTCGCGAAACTCCACGGCCACGCCGCCACGTTCCAGGAGACCGAGGCGTACATATGCCGCCGGTTTCATCCCCTCGCATCCGCCATGCCGCACGGCGTTGGTGAACAACTCTTCCAGCACCAGGTTCAACTCGAAAGCCGCATCCCTGTCCAAGCCCGCCGACAGGCAGAACCGGTCTACCTGCTGCACCAACCGTCCCAGTTCCCCCAAGTTGCCGTCCAGCTCGAAACTCGTATGGTTCAGACTTGCCGATTGTGCCACATGCGGGCGGCCGGGTGCAATGACGGGCAGCCTGTGGAAAAAGCGATACTTTCAAATTACCACCGATTCTGTCATCTTCGAAGTATGCAATCGAGCGTACGAACCGAATTCCACCGCCTGCCCAAGCGCGGCTCGCACGACCCCGCCACGATCCACGCGATTCTAGACGCCGGATTCCTGGCGCACGTGGGCTTCGTGGTGGAAGGCCAGCCCTTCGTCATTCCCACCTTGTTCGGCCGCGAGGGCGACAGCCTCTACCTGCACGGTTCCGCAGCCAGCCGCATGCTGCACCAACTGGAGGGCGGCGCGCCCGCCTGCGTGAACGTGACCCTGGTGGATGGGCTGGTGCTGGCCCGTTCGGCGTTCCATCATTCCATGAACTACCGCTCCGTGATGGCGTTCGGCACAGCGCGGATCATCGAAGACCCGGAGCGCAAGACCCGCGCCTTGCGGGTGATTTCGGAGCACGTGATCGCCGGCCGCTGGGAAGCCGTGCGCGCGCCGTACGAGAAGGAGTTGAAGGCCACCGCGGTGCTGGAATTCACCATCGAGGAAGCCTCCGCCAAGGTGCGCACCGGCGGGCCGCTGGATGACGAAGAGGATTACGCCCTGCCGGTGTGGGCCGGGGTGCTTCCCCTGCGGCTGACGACGGGCGCGCCCGTGCCGGATGCGAGGCTGGCGGCCGGCGCCGAACCGCCGGAACACGTGCTGCAGTACCGGTCCGCGTCTGAGCCGCGGCCGTGACCCGGGCCAGAAGGACTGAACCTACCGCCTGGTATCCAGCGCTTTGGCAATGGCGTACCAGGCCGGCTTGCGCTGGAACTCGACATCGAGCGGCAGAACCCGCGCCGGGGCGGCATCCGCGCGGCGGTGCGCCAGCCAGGTGTACTTGTCGGTCAGGCCCCAGGTGAGGACGGCGACTACGGCGGGCTCGGCCAGCGCGGCGGTAAGATAGCGTTCGTAGACTTCGGCCACGGCGCGATCGCGAGCTTCGGTATCGGCCGGCAGATCCGCGTCGGAGACATCCATTTCGGTGATCAGGATCTTCAGTCCAAGGCCCGCGATTTCGCCCAGGAAACGTCGCAGCACCTGGGGTTGAAAGTTCTTCTGTTGGGCGGCCGAAAGGTGTGCCTGCATGCCAAACGCCTGAATCGGGATCTTCTGCTTTTTGAGGCGCCGAAGGAGGGCCAGCACCGCCATGCGTTTGGCTTCCTGTTCGGGCGTCTGGTAATCGAGGCCGTAATCGTTGTAGCCCGCCAGGGCGTGCCCATCGGCCGCGGCGGCGGCGGTGTAGGCGATCTCGAGGTACTCCGGGCCGAGCAGTTCCAGCCAGGGCGTTTTGCGCAGCCCGTCGTCGCAGCCATCCGGCGGATGGATGGCTTCGTTGACCACGTCCCAGGAATGCATGCGGCCCTGGTAATGGCCCATCACGGTGTGAATGTGAGTTTCGAGATACTCGCGGGCGTTCTCCTTAGTTACGGTTTCGGCGAACCAGCGCGGAAGTTGCTCGTGCCATACCAGGGTGTGGCCCCGCATCTGGATTTCGTGACCGGCGCCGAAGCGGGCCAGGAAATCGCCGGGGACGAAATCGAATCGCTGGGGCTCGGGATGCACGGTGGACCATTTGAGCACGTTTTCGGGGACCAGCAGATTGCACTCCTCGGCGAAGTGGGCGGAATAATCGGAATCGTTCTGGAGCGCGCGGTAATTGGCGGCCGCTCCGTACAGCAGGCCATGCGCGGCGGCATGGACGCGCAACGGTTCTTCGGCGGCTGACAGGCGAAAAGCGGCCGGAGCCAGGCAGGCGGCGGATTGGAGAAAGGCGCGGCGGGCGATCATGATAGCCGCAGTGTAGCCGGTTTCGCGCCAGACTGGAGACTAACGAGGCCGCGGAAGCCGCGTCCAACCCGGAAAGGAGGGATGCCCATGCGCGCGAAGGTTATGGTGCTGGTGATTTCGGCGGCGATCGCGGCGCACGCGCAAGCGGGCGGGAGCGCCATCATTTTCGAAGTCGCATCGATCAAGCCATCCGCGCCAGGCGCGGGCCGGCGCATGGTCGGGTTCGACGGCGGGCCGGGGACCGCCGACCCCGGACAGATCACCACCGCGAACACCAGCCTGAGGATGCTGATTGCCAGGGCTTACGATGTGAAACCAGATCAGGTGGCCGGACCGGCATGGCTGGAGACGGAACAATTCGACATCGTGGCCAAGGTTCCGCCCGGGGCCACCCGGGAACAGGTCGGCCTGATGATCCGGAATCTGCTGGCCGAGCGCTTCCACATGGCGGCGCACCGCGGCCGGAAGGACATGCCCGCGTTTGCCCTGGCGCAGGCAAAGGGTGGCGCCAGGCTCAAGGCGTCCGGCAGCGCGCCTGGGAAGGATGGCGGCGTGCAAACTGAGCCGGCGGGGGCGGCAACACCCCGCGCGGGTCCGGCGATAGGGAAAGACGGCTTTCCGGTATTGCCGCCCGAAGCCCTGTCGGATGGTCCGGTCATGTCCGTCCGCAATGGGCGGGCGCGGATACAGGCCGCCGGAGCGACGCTCCGGGATTTGGCGGACCTGCTGTCGGGTCCGCTGGAGCGGCCGGTGATCGACGAAACCGGCTTGCCGGGAAAATACGACTGGACGCTTTACTGGACTCCCGAACGCCAGGGCGCGCAGGCAGCGGCCGGCGCGGCGAGCACGGGCGACAGCGGCCCCGACCTGTTCACGGCCTTGCAGGAACAGCTTGGCCTGAGGCTGGTATCGAAGAAGGCGCCCGTCGAAGTCGTGGTCGTGGACCATATGGAGAAAGTGCCCAGCGGGAATTGAAACAGGGTGACCGGGGAAGGACTGGAGGGCCGGGACGGCCAGGGTCTAATCCTCGAACAGGGCTTCCAGCGGGACGACGATCTCGGGGTTCTCGGTCCGCAGTTCGGGAACTTCCAGCATGCCTTCGACGGTGCAGCGGAAGGCCTTGCGGGTGCGGGGATCGAGAATCCAGACGTAAGGGACGCCGAAGCGCAGAAAATCGCCGACGCGCTCCTGCATAGCGGAGAGGCGGTCGTCGCGGGAGAGGATTTCGATGC
>JASHSS010000512.1 GCA_030038565.1 Bryobacteraceae bacterium | reverse complement strand
CGCGAGTCCGAAGTCGAGAACCTTTATGTACCCGTCGGGGCGGAGCATCAGGTTCTCCGGCTTGATGTCCCGGTGGACGATCCCCTGGGCGTGCGCCGCAGCCAGTGCCTGGGCGATCTGACGCCCCCAGAGAACCACCTTTCCTACCGGCTGAGCCGTGCCGCAAAGCGGCCGCAACGAGGTTCCCGTCACCAGTTCCATGACGATCGCCACCATGGGGCCGGAGCGAATCACCTCGTACACCGTCACGATGTTCGGGTGGTTCAGGGCCGAAGCGGCCTGCGCCTCGCGAATGAATCTTTCGGCGCTGGATGCTTCGGCCTTTTGTCCGATCACTTTCAGGGCGACTTCGCGATTCAGGTCCGGGTCGTGGGCAGAATAGACGCGGCCCATTCCCCCCTGGCCGACAAAACCGGTCACGATAAAACGGCCGAGCGCGGCGCCATCCGGCAGGCGGCTGGAGAGCGGATCGCCGGCGGGGCCGGTTGAATCCGCGGGTTCGGGAAAAGCATCCGAATCGGCGGTGGCTTCCATCTCGTCCAGCATCGCCAGGACTTTGCCGGCGATTTCCGCATCCGGGGCGGCAGCCCGGACATACTGCTGCCGCTCGGGTTCAGCCATAGAGGCGGCCGTTTCGTAGATCGCGTGCGCCAGTTGCCAGCGCCCGTCCGTCATAGTCCCGGCGTCCCGGCGAGGGCTTCCTCCAGCCAGTTGCGGGCGAAGCTCCAGTGGCGGGCAACGGTGGCCGTGCCGCAACCCATTTCCCGGGCGATTTCCTCGCGCGTCAGGCCTTCGAAGACCCTCAGTTCCACCACCCGCCGGAGCGCGGGATTGATGGCGGCGAGCCGGTTCAGAGCGTCGTCGACTTCGACCAGCGAATGTTCCGCGGACGAAGGCGGGCCGGCCAGGTCGGGAAGCTCAGCCTTCACCGCCCGCCGCGCGAGCGGGCGGGCATGATGAATCAGCAGTTGCCTCATCAGGTAAGCCGCCAGCCCCAGAAACGCGGCCTTCTCATCCGCTCCGCCCGAACCGGCCGGGCGAAGAGCTTTGACTTTGACCAGTTCGAGATAGAGCTGGTGCACCACCGCGGTAGGCTGGAGCGTGTGATCCGGGCGCTCGGCCCGCATGCGTGCGGCGGCGATCCGCCGGAGCTCGGGATAAAAAAGCTCCACCAGCCGGCCGGCGGCCTCATGGTCGCCGTTGCGAAAACTCGCCATCAGCCGCACTACGGTATCGGGTTGAAGAGAGGCTGTGCCCGGCACTTCGGCGCCCCGTTTAAGTCGGTACCCAGTTTACTCCGCGCGGAAAAAAAATTGCAATACCGCGATACAAACCGCCAGCCATTCTCCCATTACCGGGTGAGCGACACACCGGTTCCGCGCGTTCTCGGATAAGGGTCGAGACAATTTCTGAAAGAGGATCGCATGACAAAGATGATTGTTCGAGTACTCGGCTTTTTGGTGGCGGCTGTGATGATTACGGCGGTTGGCGGCTTCAGCTATCTCTACTTGCGCAAGCCAGCCATGGCGCAGGCGCCGGCTGTGAAAGTGGACATCACGCCGGCCAGGCTGGCACGGGGGCAATATCTCTACAATTTGGCCGATTGCGATGGCTGTCACTCCCTGCGGGACTTCACGCGGTTTGACGGCCCCGTGGTGGAAAGCGGGCGTGGCGCCGGGACCGTCTTCCCGCCCGAAATGGGCTTGCCCGGAGTGGTGGCGGCGCACAACATCACACCCGACAAGGAGACCGGTATTGGAAACTGGACAGACGGCGAGAAGATTCGCGCGATCCGCGAGGGGATCAGCCGCGATGGAACGGCGTTGTTTCCCATGATGGGCTACCAGCGCTTCCGGCACATGAGCGATGAAGACGTCTTTAGCCTGGTGGCGTATCTGAACACCATGGCGGCGATCCGGAACGTGGTGCCGCGGAGCAGGGTCGCATTTCCGGTCTCCCTGTTGATCAAGAGCGCGCCGCAGCCGGCCGGCCACGTGCCGGAGCCGGACCGTTCCAACAAAGTGAAGTACGGCGAGTATCTGGTGACTCTGGCCGGCTGCATGGAGTGCCACACCCCGGCCAGGCAAGGCCAACCGCTCCAGGGCATGACGCTGGCCGGTGGCCAGGAGTTCCGCTTTCCGGGCGCGGTGGTCGTGAGCGCGAATATCACCCCGAGCCTGCAGACGGGGATCGGACGCTGGAGCGAGCAGAATTTCTTAGACCGCTTTTATGAATACAAGGGGTACGCAGAGGACGGTCCACCGCATGTGGGGGCGGAGAGCTTCACCGTAATGCCTTGGCTCAGCTTTTCCCGGCTCCCACCCGAGGATTTGAAGGCTATTTATGCGTTCTTACGGACTCGGCAAGCCATCTACCATGTGGTGGATTCTCATCCGGTCTGGCAAGCCCAGCGTGACAGCGTGAAACCGCGGGGCTGATGGCGTGGGCGTTACGGCGGCATCCGCCGTATGCCGTGGTACCGACACCTGAGCAGCACCTTGATGCGACGTCGCTCAGTTTGAATGGCTTCCCCCGGCGATCCTGGTTGAACCGCCAGTTCACACCCGAGTTTTGATTAACCGGCGGACTTTGTTGGGAGGGTCCTTAACTGTGTTGACGATGGAACCGTCCCGGCCCCATTCTCCGTGCCGCCTCTCCACGCTGAAGACAGCCCCTACTGTCCCCCGTTCAGCTCCGAAAGCGCGGTCTTGTCCCTCTCGATATAAGGTACCCCTTTAGTCATCCAATCCGGCGCCGGCGCGCCTTTCAGGAAGTGGTCGAAATACTGCTGCAGGCGGATGGTGTAATCCTTCTGGTCCGGCCGGCGGCGCAGCCCGTGCGGCTCGCCGTTGTAAACGAAGAAGTACACTTCCTTCCCCAGCCGCCGGA
>JASHSS010000511.1 GCA_030038565.1 Bryobacteraceae bacterium | reverse complement strand
GCCGGTTCGATACCTGCCTGCTCGCCAACGCGGTGGAGCGGTTCAATGTCTGCCCGCGCAATGAGGGTTTCATGAGCGGCGGCGCGTTTTGCAGGTTCCCGGAACTGCGGCCCGTAGCCGGCTATGCGGTGACGGGCCGGATCCGCTCCTATATGCCGCCGGTTTCGGGGCGCTGCTATTATGACAATCTGGAGTGGTGGCGCTACGTGGCGAGTATCCCAGCCCCCCGAGTAGTGGTCTTAGAGGACTGCGATAACCAGCCCGGCTACGGGGCCCTGTTCGGCGAAGTGCATGCCCGGATCTGCCGCGCCCTCGGCTGTGTAGCCTATATTACCAATGGCTCGGTGCGGGATCTGGAGGGGGTTCAAGCGCTCGGATTTCAATTGTTTTCCGGAAGCGTTTCGGTGTCCCACGCCTACGCCCATGTGGTCGATTTCGGAGATTGCGCGGAAATCGGCGGACTCCAGATTCAACCTGGGGATATCCTTCACGGCGACCGCCACGGAATTCTCTCCCTGCCTCCGGAACTCGTCGAGAAGCTCCCGGCGGTGGCGGAGCAGATCCTCTCGGAAGAGGAAGAGCTGTTCGCACTGACGGACGGCCCTGAATTCTCCGTCGATGCCCTCGGGGCCAAGCTTCAGAAACTCGCGGAAAGACAACGATGCACTTAAATACTTACCGGCACGTTTGGCAAGTGGCTGCACCGATCCTGGCGGCAGCCGTTTTGGAAGGATGCTCCGGTTCGAAAGTGAGCGCCAGCGGCACGCAACCGCCCGAGGCGGTTGTAACCGTGGGCGTCACCACGGTGGCGCGCAGGCCGATTACCCGTCAGCTCACGCTTTCCTCGGAGCTGGTTCCTTACCAGGAAATCGACGTCTACGCCAAGGAGTCGGGGTTCATCAAGGAACTGAAAGTGGACTACGGCGACCGGGTGAAAGAGGGCGACCTCATGGCGGTCCTCGACATCCCGGAACTCCAGATGCAACTCCAGCAGGACGCGGCCAGCATCAAGGACCGGCAGGATATGGTCCAGCAGGCGCAGCGGCAGGTGGACCGGGTGGCAGCCGAGGTGAAGCCTTACCAACTACAGTACAACCGGATCAAGGAAGTCTCGGAAACCAAGCCCGGCCTGGTGCCGCAGCAGGAAGTGGACGACTGGGAGGGCAAATACCTGGCGGCGGCGGCCCAACTGGAAGACCGGAAATCGGCTCTGCAAGCCGCCGAAAGCGAGTTGCTGGCGGCGCAGGCCAAGGAGCAGCACGACCAGGTGCTGTTCGAGTACTCCAAGATTACGGCGCCGTTCAACGGGGTGGTCACCCAGCGCTACGCCAATTACGGCACCCTGGTGCAGGCGGGCACCGGTTCCAGCACCAACGTGCTGCCCATCGTGAGACTTTCCGAGGACGACCGCTTCCGCCTGGTGATTCCGGTGCCCGAATCGTATGTGAAGTTCGTTCATATCGGCGACCCGGTGGATGTGGCGGTGACCTCCCTGGACCGTCACTTTCCGGGTAAGGTGGCGCGCTTTGCCATCGACGTGGCGGAGGATACCCGCACCATGCACACGGAAGTGGATGTTTACAATCCGCAGCACGTCTTGATGCCGGGGCTGTACGCGGATGCGACCCTCACGCTGGAGCGCAAGAATAATATTCTGGCAATTCCCTTGCAAGCCATCAGTCATCAGTCCGCCCAGGACTCGGTGTTCCTGGTGAACGCCAGCCACCAGATCGAGATCCGCAACATTCAGGTGGGCATCCAGAGCTCCGACTGGGCCGAGATCCTCTCGGGCTTGAACGAAGGAGACATGGTGGTGGTGAGCGACCGCGCCTCGCTGAAGCCCGGCGCCACCGTCGCGCCTCAGCAGGTGCCGGTAGCGCAGTACCAGTCGGCAAGCCAGTAGCGAGACGGGCGAGGAGCAGCTCTCCCACCCATGGCCCGAAAGAATTTTCCCGCGGCCTGCCCGGTTCGATCCGCCCGGTTCGCCGCGCGGCCGCCAGTTTACCTGTTAATAGGGCGGAAGGCGACGGGTATCCCGGCAGCCCGCCGGCTCCCGGGCGCCTCCGCCACATCCCCGAGGAGCTTACTATGCGATACGTATGTTATGCACTGGCCGGCTTTTGGCTGATGCCGGGTTTCGCGCAAACCAACGCCCGCACGCAGTTGAAACTCGCCGACGCGGAGGCCATGGCTCTGAAGAACCATCCCCAGGTGCTGGCGGCGCAGGACGTGACGCTCGCCCAGGGCCGCAAGATCGTGGAAGCGCGTTCCGCCTACTTCCCGACCGTGGATGGCGAACTGACCGGTTCGGGAGGCAATTACGGCGCGCGCATTGGAGCCGGCTTCATTTCCGATTCGCGCCTCTTCGACCGGTTCGGCGACGGGATCGAAATCAACCAGTTGATCACCGATTTCGGGCGCACCCAAAGCCTGGTGGCGCAATCCAGGCTGGAGCAAGGCGCCTCCGAGCAGAGCTACCAGGCGGTCCGCTATGACGTGCTGCTGCGGGTGAGCCAGGCCTATTACAACGCTTTGCGCGCGCAGGCGCTGGTGAAGATCGCCCAGAAGACCGTGGAGGCGCGCCAGACGCAGGATACCCAGGTCACCGAGCTGCAACGCAATAATCTGCGCTCGACACTGGATGTGAGCTTCGCCGATCTTACGGTTTCGCGGGCGAAGTTACTCTTACTTCGTTACCAGGGTATGGTTCAATCGGCCTTCGCGGAATTGACTCGCGCCCTGGGCGCGCAGCAGCTTACCAATTACGAGCTGGTGGATGAGCCGCCAGCGCCCAGTCCCGGGCCCAGCGCGGAGGACCTGGTCCGCCAGGCGATGCAGAATCGCCCGGAATTGGCTGCGCTGCGGCTGACCCGGGAAGCGGCCTACCGGTTTGAAGACGCCGAACGGGACCTGAAGCGTCCCACGGTGAGTTTCGTCGGGATGGCCGGGTACATGCCCTACATCGACCAGATCACCCTCCCGCGTGTGATTCCCCAGGAATATGCGGGCGCAGCGGTGAATGCGCAGATCCCCATTTTCAACGGGCACCTGTTCACCGCGCGCCGGGAGGAGGCCCATTACCGGGCGGTGGAAGCCGATCAGCGCATTCGCGACATGGAGGACATCATCTCGCGCGATGTCCGGTCCGCGTACGCCGATGCGCAGACTTCCTACCAGGCCATTACGGTCACCGCCGAGGCCCTCCGCGAGGCCAGCCTGGCGCTGGACCTGGCCCACAGCCGCTACACACTCCAGTTGGCCAGCATCGTGGAGCTGACCGACTCGGAACTGAACCAGACCGAGGCCCAGATCGACAACCTCAACGCCCAGTACGACTATCAGACCATGTACGCGGCGCTTCAATTCGCCATCGGCGCCCTCCGCTAGCGCGCTCGAGATTATGCCGGCTGAAAGGACAGTCCTGTTTCGCGAGAAGCAGTCGTTTAACCTGGCCTTCGCCAGGATCGGGATGGCCATGCCGCCGGCGGCGCTGGCGATCATCACCTGCCGCCAGATGATCTGGCATCACCCTTGGGGCAATCCCCCCGCCAGCGATGGGAACCTGCTGTTTCTGACGATCCTGATGGTGCTGGTGTATATCCGCCTGAGCACGGTGCGGCTGGTGACCGAATTGCGCTCCGACCGGCTTTCCGTGGCCATGAAGGGTTTTTTTCGGCGGACTCGCGTGGCGCTGGCCGACATTCGCTCCGCCGCGGCGGTGGAATACGATGCCGCCGCGGAGTATCGCGGCTACGGCGTGCGCTCCGGCCCGCGCGGCCAGGCCTACATCGCCAGCGGCAACCAGGCGGTCCAACTGGAGCTGAAGGACGGCCGCAAGCTGCTGATCGGTTCCCAGCAGGCCAAGGAGCTGGCGCGCCGGATTATGGAAGCGCGGCGTTAACCGGGGCCGGCCTGCTCTTCCGAACGGCTTCCGCCCGCGGGCCGATTGCCGGGACCGGAGCGGCGTCTCCCAGGAAATCCGGCCAGCGGCCCGGCTGTATAATACCTGGAGATTCGAGGGTGATATGCCGCCGCAACCATATGTAGACGAGCGCGAAATCAAGAAACTCAGTTGCGCAGACGCACAGAAGGCCTTCATCCTGTTTAAGTCGTTGTCTTACGAGGTAACGGCTAAATTTGACGACGACCACATCACGGCCGCGCCCAGCCTGTCCAAGAGCGATTCCTTTAAGTCCGCCGTCGAGAGATATAAGAAACAACCGAACGTTCTGCTCAGCAGTTGGATCCTGCTGGACAAGAGCACTCTCCAGAACAAGGCGGCCAATGCCACCAAGGTCGCGTACGTGCACAACGGCGTCCAGCAGATGGCGGTGGCAGTCAAAGTGAAGAGGCGCACGGTGACGATCTCGGCCTTCACCAGAAAGGAGATTCAAGGCAGCAATCCGAAGGATTTTGAGGAGGTCACCACGGTGGCGGGCGAAAAGCGGTATCTGAGGCTGAAGTCCGACAAAATTGAAGATATAACCCTGTGCGTCACGGGTCCGTGGAACCCATTCACCGGCGTGGTGCAGATGTATCACTACGACGAAGGCCCCCTGCCGGCGTGTGCCATGCTGGACAAGTATCTCAGGTGGCGTATCGACCATAACGGTGTACCCAGAAGTCCCGAGGCCAAGAAGTAGCCGCCCGGGGGCGCCGGGTGTGGCTGGCGCAGCGGCGCGGCCGGGGGCGCTGCCCTCGGGCCCCACCTGTGATAGGAACGATTGGCTTCTTCCAACGTATATTGTCTTATATGCGACTCCCGGCCAATCTCCGCTTCGCGATGCGCACGCTGGCGAAATCTCCCGGCTTCGCGCTGATCGCTATCATTTCGCTGGCTTTGGGCATTGGGGCCAACACCGCCATGTTCAGTTACGTGGATGCGGTTCTGCTTCGTCCCCTGCCGGTGCCGGATTCGGGCCGGGTTGTGGCGGTCGAATCGACCGCTCCCGGCACGCGGCTGGGACGCATCTCTTATGCCGACTACGCCGACTTGCGCGACCGGAACAAATCGCTCGAGAGCCTGACGTGCTACGAATTTTTTCTGGCCGGCATCGCGGCCCGCGCGAACCAGGTTCCGCGCTACGGCCTGGACGCCAGCGTGAGCGGGAACTTCTTCAGCGGATTGCGGATTCAGCCCGTACTGGGCCGCGGTTTCCGCGCCGAGGAAGACCGCGTGGAGGGGCGCGATCCGGTAGCGGTGATCAGCTATCGGATGTGGGACCGCGAGTTCGCGCGCGACCGTTCCGTGCTGGGACGGACAATTCGAGTGAATGGCTCCGGCTTCACCATCGTTGGCGTGGCGCCGGAGAATTTCAGCGGGCCGGAAGCCTTCGTTGATCCCGATATCTACATCCCGATGCACGCGCGCAGGCAGGCGGTTCCCGACGACAACGCCGACTATCTCACCTCGCGGAAGGACCGCGGGGCGGTTTTGCTGGGGCGGCTGCGGCCGGGGGTGAGCGAGGCCGAGGCGCAGTCGGAATTGCGGACCATCGCCCATGGGCTGGCGGTCCAATATCCGGACGCGGACCGCGACCGCACGGTCACCGTGCTGAACTACCTGCGCGCGCGCTTCGAAAGCAGTCCGACGGACGCCGTTTTGGCGCTTACACTGCTAGGGATCACGGGCCTGGTGCTGCTAATCGCCTGCGCCAACGTGGCCAATCTGCTGCTGGGACGCGGCACGGCGCGCGCCAGGGAGATCGCCATTCGCATGGCTATCGGGGCTTCGCGCGGCGCGCTGGTGCGCCAGCTTCTTACGGAGAGCCTGCTGCTGGCGGCGCTGGGCGGGCTGGCGGGAATCGGGGTAGGCTACCTGGGAGTCGAGTTCCTGCGAGGGATTCCGATCCCTTCGGACTTTCCGCTCTCGCTCGGCACACGGATGGATACGCGCCTGCTGATGTTCAGCCTGATCGTTTCGCTGGCGACGGGCGCCGCTTTTGGCCTGGTCCCGGCGCTGCGGGCCACGCGCAACGATCTGGCATCCGGCATCAAGGCCGGCGACAGCGGTCCGGCGCGGATTTCGATGCTGCGCGGGATGCTGACGGGCCGCAACGTGCTGGTCACGGCGCAACTCGCGCTGTCGGCCATTCTGCTGGTGATTTCCGCCGACTGCATTCGCGGATTCCAGGCGGCCTGGCGCATCGACCCGGGCTTTCGAGTGGATCATACGCTCTTTTTCTCGCTCGACACGCAGATTCAACGCTATGACGAATCGCGCACGCGCGACTTCTACCGGAAACTGACCGGGCGGCTTCGCGAGAGCGGCGGCGTGCGGGACGTGGCCCTGTCCTCCGCGATTCCATTCAGCACCGCGCAATCCGAACGCCGCTATTTCGAGGAGGGCGAGCAGCCGCGAACCCAGGGGGATGCGCCGTCCGCGGTCTCTTACAAAGTGGACGAGCACTTCTTCCCCTTGATGGAAACCCAGATCGTTCGCGGGCGCGGGTTCGATTCGCGCGATACGGCCCAATCCCCCCGAGTCGCGGTGATCAACGAGCTTCTGGCCAGCAAGTTGTTCGGGAAGAACGATCCCTTGGGGCGGCGGTTCCGGTTGGACAAGGCGGACGGTCCGGAACTGGAAGTCGTCGGCGTGGCCAAACAGGGCATTTATACCTACTGGGCGGAACCGGCCATGGAAGCCGTGTGGACCCCGTTTTCGCAGGATTACAGCTCGCAGATGTACGTCGAGATGCGGAGCGAAGCCGATCCGGCGTCGCTTGCGGCGCTGGTGCGGGAACAGGTGCGCGCGCTCGATCCGGACATGCCGATCTTCCGGATCAGCACCATGGCCGCGTTTTTCCACGATCGGGCGATGTTGGGGCCGCGGCTGATCGCCCAGATCGTGACCGCCACGGGAGTGCTGGGGCTGTTGATGGCGGTGATCGGGCTGTATGGAGTGGTGGCCTACGCGGTGAGCCGGAGGACGCGCGAAATCGGCATCCGGCTGGCGGTTGGCGCGACGCCCGGCCGGGTGATGCGCATGGTGCTCCGGCAGGGAGCCGTTTTCACCGTCGCGGGTTTGGCGATCGGCATGGCGCTGGTGGTCCCCCTGGCGCGCCACGTGGTTCCCAGTTTCGTGATCGGGACGAGTCCCCTGGGCGCGATCGTTTTACTGGGGGTTCCGGCGGTTCTGGCGGCGGCTATGACAGCCGCCTGCTGGATTCCCGCTCTGCGCGCCGCCAGGGTGGATCCGACGCGGGCGCTCCGGCAGGAATAGCCTTCGACCGCGGATCGCCTGGAGGTCCGCGAGGATCGCCTCTCGCGAGATACCCTTGTGTCCCCGACGGCGCCGGATTGCATCCAACCTGCCAACCCGGAGCGCACGGTGGTCCGGGGATCGGCGGTCCGCCGGTGGGCCGGCGGGGAGGTTTCGAGGATGATGTGACTACCGGCCGGGTGCACCTCTGTGTACTGCCATCGGCGGCACAAGGCATCCGCAAGGTGCGCGCCGGAGAAGTCGCGCGGTGCACTGGCCCGGCTGATTCAGCGCGAATTCGGTGAGGAATCTTCGCACGTTGTCGATATCGGTATGCGGGATGCAAACCAACGCCGACTGCGTAGCTATGCGTCCGTGACAGGTTCAGTGGTTATCTCAAAACGACGCCTGGCCTCCGCTAATGCCGGGTGAATCAACGGCCGGGAGGCATCGGCGGGCGATGCTGGAAGCGCGCCCGGTTACGGCAGTTTCTCAGCCAGCACCTTGCGCCGCTGCTCTTCGCGGAACTGGTGCAGGCGCTCGCGGAGCGCGGGGCGGCTGTTAGCCAGGATGGCCACGGCCAGCAGCGCGGCGTTGCGCGCTCCCGGCGCGCCGATGGCCAGGGTGCCCACCGGAATTCCGGCGGGCATCTGGACCGTGGCGAGGAGCGAGTCCATGCCCTTCAAGGAGGCGCTTTCCATGGGCACGCCCAGCACGGGCAGCACGGTGTGGGCCGCGCACACGCCGGCCAGGTGCGCGGCTCCGCCGGCCGCCGCCACGATCACTTCCACGCCGCGCGATTCCGCCTGGCCCACGTATCCGGCGGTTTCGGCGGGCGTGCGGTGGGCCGAGAGCACGCGGCACTCGTGCGGAATCTCGAAGCGCGTGAGCATCTCGTCGGCCTGGCGCATAGTCTCCCAGTCCGATTTGCTGCCCATGATCACGACGACCAGCGGTGCGGCATCCATGGATTATTGCCCCTGGGCCAGGGTGAAGCCGGCCTGGCCGTTGAAAGTGCGTAGCGTCTGGGTGGCGGCGATCTCGATCCCGGCCTCCGCCACGCGGCCCAGCAGCCCGATCAAGGCCGGCATGGCGGCCGCACCTTCGGCGATGAAGCGGCAGCGGAAGCTGTCGGTGCAGAATGTCTCGGCCCTACCCGCCGGCCAGACCTTCACCCCGCGGTTGTCGATCATCTGCAGGCTCAGCCCGCCGCCGGCCAACTGGCTTACGGTCTCGGCAAGCTGGTTGGGATTGCGCGAAGGCCAGAGCACAAAGACGTCGATGCCGCGGGTCTCCACGTTGGGAGAGGCGGCAGCCGCGGCCTGCGGCGCGGCGGCGGATTCCCCGCGATGCGCGTAGCTCACCGGCTTCAGGGTGTTGGGTTTTTGCCCCATGCGCGCCACCACCGCGGCGGCGAATTCTTTGGTCCCCACCTTTTGGGTGCTGATTCCTTCGGTGAAGACATCGTAGGTGTGGATGCCGTCTTCGATAGTGCGCAGCCAGGCGTTGTGCACGCGCTCGGCAACTTCCGGCTGGTTGATGTGCACCAGCATCAGGACGGCGCCCAGCAGCAGCCCCGAAGGGTTGGCCAGATTCTGCCCGGCGCGCCGCGGCGCGGAGCCGTGGATGGCCTCGAACATGGCGCATTTGTCGCCGATGTTGGCCGAACCCGCCAGGCCCACCGAACCGGCGATCTGAGCCGCCACATCGGAAAGAATATCGCCGTACAGGTTGGGCATCACGATCACGTCGAAGGCTTCCGGCGTATCGGCCATTTTGGCCGCCCCGATATCCACGATCCAGGCCTCTTTCTGAATATCCGGATATTCGGCGCCGATCTCGTCGAAGACTTTGTGGAACAGGCCGTCGGTCATCTTCATGATGTTGTCCTTCATGAAACAGGTGACCTTGCGGCGGTTGTGGCGGCGCGCGTACTCGAAGGCGTAGCGCACGATCTTCTCGCTGCCCGGGCGGGAGATCAGCTTGATGCAGGAGGTGACTTCGGGGGTCAACTGGTATTCGATGCCGGCGTACAAATCCTCTTCGTTCTCGCGCACGATCACCACGTCCATGTTGGGGTGCTTGGTGTCGATGAAGGGGTGGTAGGAGACGCAGGGCCGGACGTTGGCGTACTGCCCCAGGGTCTTGCGGGTGGTGACGTTGAGGCTCTTGAAGCCGCCGCCCTGGGGGGTGGTAATGGGAGCCTTGAGGAAGACTTTGGTTCGCAAGAGGGATTCCCAGGAACTCGGTTCAATGCCAGCGGTGTTGCCGCGCAGATAAACCTTTTCTCCGATTTCGATGGTCTCGATTTCCAGCGCCGCGCCGGCCCCTTCCAGGATCTGAAGGGTGGCGTTCATGATTTCCGGGCCGATACCGTCCCCATGGGCGACGGTGATGGGTGTTTTGATGGGCATAAACGGAATACCCAGCATATGTGCATTGCGCCATAGTGCGCAACTGACAGGTATTCCAGTGAGGGCCCGTTGCAATTGTCAACGGGCGGCCCCGTGCGCGCGGGGCCGCTCGCTTCCGGCCTGCCGGTCCGGACTCAGTTCCGCGGAACCTTCAACGTCTCGCCCTGCAAGGTGAAATCGATATCGATGGTGGTCACGATCTCGATCGGCTCGCCGTTGAGCAGCGCGGGCTCGTAGGTCCACTGCCTGACGGCGTCCAGGGCCGACTGCGCCAGCCGGGAATCCACCGTGTTCACCACCGTGGCGTTGAGCACCGTGCCATCCTTTCCGATGATGGCGTGGATCTCCACTACGCCCTGCACGCCGGCCTGTTGCAAATCGGCCGGGTATTCGGGCGGAACCTGGGAAATCAGCCGCACCTGTTGGACGTTGCCGCCCACCTTGATGCGCTGCGGGGTGCCCACGGGCGCCGCCGCGGGCTGCGGCCCCTGGCCGTGCACCGTCACCGCCTGAGTCACATGTCCAACCGCGAGCATGACGTCGATTTGGGCGGGCGAACCGGTTGTCAGGGTGGCCTTGGCGACGCTCCACCGGGCGAATCCCGGAGCAGTCACTTCCAGGCTGTAATCGCCGGCGGGGATGGAAGGCAGACTGTACTGGCCCGCATTGTTGCACCGGGTGGTCTCTTCGTTGGAGCCGGTCAGGTTTTTAGCGGAAACGCGGCAACCGGGCACCACCGCGCCGCTGGGGTCTTTGACCGTGCCGCTCAGCCCGGACATGGGCCCTTGCGCCAGGGCGGTAATCGCCGCCAGGGGCAGGAACAGCGCCGCGATGGCGCCGGCGGCGGCCAGCGCGCCCTTCCGGCTCAAGGGCCTCCGGTTGCGATCGAGCCGCAGCAGGTCGCGAACACGCAATTCCAGACCGGAGGCCTCGGCCATGGCGGGCGCATCGGCCCAGGGAGTCCGGCGCGCGCCTCGCCGCGCCAGCATGGCCCGCACCAGGTCCACCAGGTGGGCGGCGTAATCGTGGGGCGCCACGCCGCTCAGCAGCACGGCGTCATCGCAGGCCCGCTCGCGCTCCTGGCGCTGCTGCCGCAAACCCAGCCAGGCCAGCGGATGAAACCAGTACAGGCAACAGGCCGCCTGCGCCAGGGCTTGCGCCAGCAGATCCCAGCGGCGGACGTGGATCAGCTCGTGCAGCAAGACTGCGTGCAGGCGCGTTTCGGGCCACTGGGCCGCTCCTTCCGGCAGCAGCACCAGCGGGTGCAGGATTCCCCAGGTGAGCGGCATGGGGGCGAGGCGGCTCTCCAGCACGCGGACCCTCCGCGAGATTCCCAACCTCTGGCGCAGTCCGGCCGCCATTTCCGCCGCCGCGGGCGCCTCGGAAGCATGCCGCACCATCCAGGACGTGCGCGCCGCTCCCACCAGGAAGCGGACGGCCGCCGCCGCGCACCCCACCACCCAGAGCCACACCGGCCACGCAACGCGCCGGGGACGCGGGGCGGCGCCGTGGACCACGAGGGCCGGGGTCTCGGTCACCGTGGCGACCATCGCCACCGGCCGCGGCCTCCAACGGGGAACGGTCCGCAGGGCCGCCGGGAGCAGCAGCAGGCAGACGAAGGCTGCGCTCCACAGGAAATGGCGGAGCGCGGCCGAAGCCCGCCCCAGGGCGGTTTGGGCGATGGCCATCACCGCCAGAAGAAGGGTTGCTTTCCAGATGATTTCCGTCACGTCAGTTTCCTTTCTCTTGAGCTTCCCGCCGGGCTTCCTCAATCATCCGGCCGAGGCGGTCCAAATCCTGTTGGGATAAGTCGGCCGCCGCCACGTCCAGCAGCGCGGCCACGGTCTGTTCCACCGATCCATCGAAAAAGGTGGCCAGCATGTGGCGCAGGGCCGAGCGGCGCGCCGTGTCGCGGCCGGTGGTGGGGGCATACACGTAGTGCAGCGATTCGGCTTCGTGCCGCACGTGCCCCTTCTCCTCCAGCACCCGCAGCTTGGCCCGCACCGCCGAATAGCTGGGCGGATCGGGCAGCGCGGCCAGGATTTCCGAAGCGCTGGCGCGGCCGCGCTGGTAGAGGATGTCCATAATCTGCCGCTCACGGCGGCTCAGGTTGCGATGGGTGTCTGGTCGCATGGTTTTGGTCGTCAGTTCGCCGCCGGCGTTTTCTCCACGTGGTCGATGACGAGTGTCTCTTCGGTTCCCCTCTTCGATTCGAGGCGCAGCCCAAGCTGCGATTGGATGGCGGTGAAAATTTCCGGCAGCGCCTCGCCATCGGGCGCGGCCGCTCCCGGGCGGAAGAAAGTCAGCACGAAGTCGTATTTCGCGGTAAGCCCGGTCTCGTCCACCACCGGGCGGCTGGCGGCGGCGTTCAAGGTGTTCGCCAGTTGGTGCATGGTAGCCTGACGGGCGGTCAGGCGAATTCCCAGAGTCCCGATGGTGGTGAAGATGCCCGCGCCGGTGGCGGGCACATTGGGATGCGCCGGAAAGCCATCGGGGCCGAGATTGGGAGGTCCCTGCGGGCGATGCGCGAACGCATCCGGCGGAAGAGGCACGTCCTCCTGGCTGCTGGACTCCTTCAGCTTCGGTCCGTTCTTCGCCACCACCAGCGCGTACACCGCAGTCTCCCTGGTTTCCCGATGAACCTTCAGTTGGAACCTGTCGGCCAGCAGGTTCTGGAGCATCGTCCGGAATTGCTCCGGGGTGGTGGTGGGCGGCATGGTGGCCTCGATCTGGAAGAAGTCGGTATCCATCCAGTCCGGGCCGGCCAGCTTCTGGGTGGGCTTCAGACCGTAGGCCGTGCCGATGAGGAATTGCAGGCTGATGATGGGATAGCGGATGCGCCCGGGATCGTCGGTGCCGGGGCCTCCCAGCGGCGGCCGCATCCCCACCACCATCCGCCCATCCGGCATATTCGGGTTGGCCGGCTTCACCGATACCGCATCGAAGGCGAGCGGCTGGTCCGCGGTTTGCCCGTGAGCGAGCGAAGCCAGGAGGGCCAGCGCGGCCCACGCGGGCCGGTGAATGCCGTTTTCCTGCAGCGCCTTCCGATGCTTCAAAAGCAGCATACTGCTGTAAAAATAGCGCCTCCGGCGGCGCCTGTCAAGGGGCTGGTGAAGCTTTGGAAGCCGCGCGCTCGATTTCGTACAGTACCCCTCCGAGGCTCAAGGAGCGAACTGGAAACGAATGCGTGTAATCGTAGTCGCGGCAGAATGTGAGCACCTGAAGATGGTTTGTCTGCCTGGCCTGGTCATAGAACCGCTGCACCTCGGGGAGGTTCGACAACGCGGGCACGAACTCGCGGACGCGTGAATCGTGAGCATCGACCTAGCGAGCCTCGAACGTGTACCAGATGTAGATGAGGGTCCATTTCCCGCGCCGGTCGTCGAGCCTCCAGGTTCGGCCGGTTATATCCGCAGCGGGCGGCGATGGCGGTTGCGCCCAAACCGCCGCCGCGGTGACGAAAAGCAGCCTGACAAGGCGCATAACGGCCAGCTCCCTCCTGCGGGTATTAAATCAGAATTCCGAAGCGAGCGGAACGCCGGACGCGCCGGTCTCACGGGTTCCCACGGGGAACGCCCCACCCGCGTCATACTGATAGTTTGTCCGCTCCTCTCGTCGAACCGCCCCGCGCCGCCTGGGACCGGTGGATCGCTCCGGAAACGCTCAGGGCGCAGGTGCGCGCCACGGCGCCCTTCCTGGACGCGCGCCTGCCGGCGGCCGAGCCGCTCCGGTTGATCGAATTGGGATCCTCCTCCGAGGGCTTCCTGCGCATTCTGGCCAATTGGACCAACCTGCTGCTCCCCAGCCTCTCGCGCGAGGAGCAGTTGCAGGATTACTTTGCCTTGTGCCTGGCCTGCCACCACGCCACGGTGGCCACCTTTGTGCCGACC
>JASHSS010000510.1 GCA_030038565.1 Bryobacteraceae bacterium | reverse complement strand
AGGATACGGCCCATGGCCTGCACGGCGTCGTTGGTGTGCAGCGTGGAGAGCACCAGGTGGCCGGTTTCGGCGGCCGTGAGCGCGGTGGCCATGGTTTCGGCGTCGCGCATTTCGCCCACCAGGATGACGTCGGGCGTCTGGCGCATGACGCTGCGCAGGGTAACCGCGAAATCGGGAGTGTCGCGGCCGACTTCGATCTGCTCGATGATGGAGCTTCGGTTCGAGTGCTGGTACTCGATGGGATCTTCGATGGTCACCACGTGGGCGGCGCGGCGCGTGTTGACGATATCGATCAGTGCGGCGAGGGTGGACGTTTTGCCCGACCCGGTGGCGCCGGTGACCAGCACGAGGCCCTGGCGCCGCTCGGCGAGTTTGGCCAGGGTCGCCGGCAGGTGCAGCGATTCGAGCGAGGGAATCCGCGACGGCAGGAGACGGATGCTGGCGGCCAGGGTGCCGCGCTGGTGGTGGATGTTGATGCGGAAGCGGCCCAGGTTTTCGCGCATGAAGCTGAGGTCCACGGACTTCTTTTTCTGCAACTCGTCCATTTGCCAGGATTCCAGGAGCGGAAGCACCAGGGCGCGGACATCGTCGGGTTCGAGGGCCGCCCCCGCGCCGGCCGCCAGGGCCCCGTTCACCCGCAGCATGGGCGGGGCGCCGGCGATGGCCAGAACGTCGGAAGCGCCGCGCGCGGCGGCGTAGCGCAGCAGTTCGTCGAGCGAGGCGGTGGATTGCGGCACGGGCGCGCGCAAGGCTCCGGCAGGCCCGGCGACGGTCTTCTGGCTGGGCGCCGCGCGATTCAATTCGGCGACGATTTTGGAGAGTTCGCTATCGTATCCGGCCATGATGGTCCTAACAACCAAAGTATACTTGGTGGAGAGCGATGCCCGTCACATTACAGAACCAGGTAGTACTCGTCATTGGCGCTTCCAGCGGAATTGGCCGGGAAACCGCGATTTTATTCGCCCGCGAGGGAGCGCGGGTTATGGCGGCAGCACGCCGCCAGGACCGCCTGCTGGGTTTGCAGAAGGCCCTGGCGAGCGAAGGTCTGCCGATTGAGATCGAAGCCTGCGACGCCTCGCACGCGGCCGAGATGGAGCGGCTGGCGGCGCGGACACGCGAGCGGCTGGGGCCGATCGACGTGATGGTGTACGTAACCGGCACGAACACGCCGGACCGCGCGCTCAAGCGGCTGACCCCCGAGATCTGGGACCGGCTGGTCTCGGTGAATCTGAACGGCGCGTATTACGCCACCGCGGCCGTGCTGCCGGCAATGCGCGAGCGCAAGAGCGGCCACCTGATCTTTATTTCCTCGATCTCGGGGCTGGTGCCGGACGTTTCCGGGGCGGCCTACCAGGCGGCCAAGCGCGGCCTGATCGGCCTCTCGCACGCCATCCGTGTGGAGGAAAAAGAAAACGGTATTCGCACCTGCGCCATTTGTCCGGGCCTGGTGGATACCGAGATTCTGGACCTCCGGCCGGTGAAGCCGCCGCCCGAGATGCTGGCTCAGGCGCTGCAACCGGGAGACGTGGCCGAAGCCGTGCTGGCGGTGGCCAAACTGCCTCCACGCGTCACCGTGCCGGAAATGCAGGTGCTGCCGACCGTGCTCTGATGCGCCTCGCCGGTCCGCTCCACCTGGCGCTCCTGGCGGCCATCGCCGGGCTGGCGGCGGGGTTGGCCGCGCTCTCGCGCCGCAGGCCGCGGGCGGCGCGCGCGGTGAGGCTGGGGCTGGGCTGGGGACTGGCGGCCAACGAACTCTGCTGGTGGGCATTCCGCTATTCCCACGAGGGCCTGCACCTCTGGAACCTGCCGCTGCAGCTTTGCGACCTGACGGTATGGCTTTCGGTTTTCGCCTGCCTGACGGTGGCGCCATGGGTGGTGGAATTCGACTACTTCGCCGGCTTGGCCGGCGCGGGAATGGCGCTCCTGACGCCGGATCTGTGGTCGCCGTGGCCCTCCTATCCGGCGATCTATTTTTTCCTGGCGCACGGAGGCATTGTCATCGCCGTGGTGGTCCTGGTGTTCGGCCGAATTTGCCCGCTGCGCGCGGGCGCGGTCTGGCGCGCGTACGGCCTGCTGTTGGGATGGGCCGCGTTAGCGGGCGGCTTCAACCTGCTGGCGAAAACCAATTACATGTACCTGTGCCGCAAACCTGCCAGCGAGACGGCCTTGAACCTGCTGGGCCCGTGGCCGGTTTACCTGCTGGCCGGGGCCGGCCTGGCGCTGGCGCTGTTCTGGCTGTTGTGGCTGCCGGCGCGGGCCGCGCGACAGGAACCGCCGCGCGGCATGTAATAATCAGTTTGAGGTCCGAAATCGCGTGAACCGCCGGGCACGCGCAGGGGGTGAACCCATGAGCAGCAGGCGCCAGTTCCTCCAGATATCGGCCGGCATCGCCGCCGCCGCGGGCCAAACTACTGCCGGCATCGCCGCCGCCACAGGCCAAACCACTGCCGGTTCCCCAGCCGCCACAGGCCAAACCACCCCCGGTTCCCCAGCCGCCACAGGCCAAACCACCGCCAGCTCCCCAGCCGCCCCAGGCCAAACCACCCCCGGTTCCCCCGCCGCCCCAGGCCAAACCACCACTGCCGCCGCCCCAGCAGCCCTGCCGGCCATACGGCTCGGCAAGTACACCATCAGCCGGCTGATCCTCGGCTCGAATCCCTTCTACGGGTATTCCCACTCTTCGGCGGCGCTGGACCGCCACATGCTGGAATGGGCCACGCCGGAGCACGTCTGCCAGGCGCTCGACGAGGCTGAGCGCAACGGCATCACGGCCTTTCAGACCAACGC
>JASHSS010000509.1 GCA_030038565.1 Bryobacteraceae bacterium | reverse complement strand
TGTAGACACGTTTCTCCCACCGGGACACCAGGAGGTTGTAAGCCTCCACATTGCCCCGGGCAGCCTGGCGGATGAGGTCGGCATCTTCGGCCGCCCGAAAGATCAAGCTCTGGCTCCTGGTGAAGAGACGCGGCCCGCCCGGAAAAAGACGAACCCGGAGGCGCGCGGAAAACTCTATTTTACAGCGCGTTTAGAGAGACCTCGGGAGTTTCGGCGCCGCGCCGGGGGCCAGAGGGGCAATCGGGAGGGCGGCGCGGACCCTGGGTCCAGGCAGCCACCGGGCTGGAGAGTCCCGGCCGGTCGCGGGCAGGGAGAACTGCCGCCCGGTGACCCGGTTCAGATACCGTCTACAACCCACTAAGGGACTGATTCGTCCCTGTGGCTGGGGTCGCCACGGCTAGCGCGCCGCATAGCATGGCCAGCTCAAGAAAGTAGTAGTTCGGTGCTCCGTGCCTGGAAAGAGCGAAAAAAGGAATCAGCAGCAAAGCGGCCGCCGCTGCGAATCCCGCAGGACTCCGCGGCGCTCTTCGCAGGCCGAGGTAAATGCCGACAGGCAGGTAGAGAAACGGGAGCCAGGCTGGCAGCACGAACCAGCCCTCCTTGACGAAGTACGCTGGATACGAAATGAGGTCGGTGCGCGTGGGCGCGCATAGCTGAACCGTGATCAGCGATGCCACAAAGGCTTGCCTGTTCCAAACAAAGAACGGAAGGTATAAGGCGCAAACTACCGCCAGAGATTTCAGTCCATCCGTGATGATCGTTTTCCAATCCCATGGATCTCGCGCCAGGAGTGGCGCTAATGCGACGATTGCCAGCATCGGTTGCTTCGTGGCCAGAAACAACCCAAGCACGTAAGGCAGCGCCTTGGAATAGCGAAGAGCACAGAATAAGGTCAGGGAGAAGAACAGAATTGCCGACGGCTCGGTCCACGCGTACTGGACGAGCATCAGTGAAAACGGATGAACCAGGAGCAAAATCGCGCCGCAGAGGCTCAACCAGGAAGGTCGAATGAAAGCGATCAGACAGGACGACAGTAGCAGGGCGAAAACGTGCGTATAGCGGATATCATGCGTTAACAGAAAACCGGGAAGCTCCAGGAACGCAACCAGCGGCGGATATGGGAACCCATAAGTCGTCCGGCCGTTCTCAACCATGGGATAGTAGTATGGAGACGATGGACCATAGATGTCGGGAATCGTCGCAGTGTAAGGATTCTGAAAGCTGACCATTGCCTTCGCAGCAGCCTGCTGGACCAAAAATACATCGATATCAGGATCGGGGGTGCTCCGGATCGTTCGGATGCCGATGATCAGGAAACCAATCAACACAATTGGAAAGATCCGCCTCAGGCAAGTCTGTAAAGTGAGGCGCTCTTTTGCGCCCAGGTAGACCACAGCAAGGCCAATAACCAACAACCAGAGCGCGACATCGGAACGCGGTCCTGTTAGCTGATAAGCCGCATACATAGCCAAGACGCCTGTCAAAAGAAAGGGCAACCCTCTGCGCGCCAGCTCTTCTGCATAAGATCGCGGCCGTAGACAGACGGCCAGAATCAGACTGCTAATGGATGCAGCAAGCCAAATGAGAACACCGCGAGACATCCAGCCATCAGGCGGCCAACTCGGGTGCGCGCCCAGAATATACCCAAAGCCAAGAATGCAAGTACCGCAGAAAAACGACAGCGTCCACATAATCCCTTTTAATTTGCTCGCAATGGTCAAGAACCCCTGTGACTGAAAAGGATCGGTAGATTTTAAGCGTCAGCGCCGGCATATTGACACCGGTCACCTCGGGATGCCACGTTTTGAAGGCCCAGCGAATCCGGCGTTAAACCATATCCTGCCGTCTGGCAAAACTCCTCCGCGCTGAGCCAAAGTCCGGTTAGTGGCCGCCGCCATGGTGCGCCGCGGCCTGGGCCACCATCTTCTCGATGGTCTTGAGCAGCTCTTCCGCGCTTTTGATGCTGGTGTCGCTTGGCCCGCCAAACCCCAGGGTGGCCCTTTGCGCGACGTGGTATGCCTCGGCGATTGACTTCATCTCTTTTATGAGGGCGTCCAGGTGGTGCGCGTCGTTGGCGGTGGGAGTTTTCTTCTGTTTGATGAACTCATCGTAGTAGTGGTTGGTGGCCGCGGTATAATGCGCGCGGGTTACTTTGACGGCTTCTGCGAAGTGGGCGGCGGCTTCCTTACTCATGGGGGCATCTCCTCCTCTTGCATGGTTGCGGGTGATCCGGAACTCCGTGGTTAGTGCCGGACCACGGGATTATAGCAGAGGCATCTTTGGCGATGGCACGAGGCCGGCCCCACCGAGGGTCAATCCGCCGCGGGGTCTCCGGCCAGCACGCGCTCTCTCGGAGGAATGGCCGATTGACGCGTCACCAGCCGCGTGCCCAGCCGGAACTCGCGGCCTCCGGCGTCCGGGTCGTTCACCATGGTCCAGAGGGCTTCGAAGGCCGTTTTGCCGATTTCCGTCCTGGGGACCGCCACGGTGGTCAGCGCCGGCTGGGCGTATTCGGCGATCAGAATATCGTCGAACCCGACCACCGAGAGATCCTCCGGAACCCGCAGACCGCCATCGTAGGCGCGGTGGAGGACGCCGATTGCGGTCAGATCGTTGCCGGCCAGAATGGCCGTCGGGCCGCACGCCTTGAGCAATTTCGAGCAGGCGAAATAGCCGCCCTTGACGGTGAAATCGGCGTCGATGGCAAGTTCGGGATCGAGTCCTTTCTGGGCCGCGCTATCCATGAAGGCCTTCTTGCGGCGCTGGGCGGAATGCAGGTGCAGCGGACCGCCGATATAGGCGATTTGCCGGTGGCCCAGCCGGGTCAGGTGTGCCAGGGCTTCGGCGATACCGTGTTCGTAGTCCAGCAGGATATTGCTGATGCGCCGGTCCACCCGGCCGAGATCCAGGTACACGGCGGCGATCTCACGTTCGGCCAGCATATCCATCACGGCCGGATCGATCTGCGAGGTCAGCACCGCCACCGCCGGCACCTGTAACCCCACCAGACGGCTGACCGAGTGCAAGGTCCGCTGCGAGTCGTAATTGGTGTTGAGGACCAGGGCATCCATGTTGTGGAGGAGGGCCTGTTCCTGAAAGGCGGCGGTCACTTCGGGGAAGAAGGGATTGCGGATATCGGAGATGATCAGACCCAGGAAGTTGCTCCGGCCGGTGGCCAGGTTGCGGGCCGCATGATTCTGCGCATAACCCAAGTCCTGGATGGCCGCCAGGACGCGCTGGCGGGTTTGCGGACGGGTTTCCCGCGTGCCGTTGAGGACATGGGAGACGGTGGCCGTGGAAACCCCCGCCTTCAAGGCGACATCTTTGATGCTGGCGCCCAAAGCCCTCCTCCAGTGCTTCGGTCCGAAGACCGGTCTGTTCACATTGTAAACGGAAACCTCGCAGCGTTCGCGGTAAATCGCTTACCTCGACGGAGGCATGCGCCCCGGATTTCGGAGCGCGACAGATGCGGGCCAAGTCCGGAGGGGCCAGGGCTTGCGATATAAGCGCTTACATCGGTTCTTGGTGCCGGGTCCCCCGCCATGCTCCTCAAATTCGACGCCATTCAGCCGATAAGTGGGTTTCGGACAATTCTTCATATGCTAGCCCTTCTCGGAATCGTCCTGGTGTTCGCCGCCGTGCTGGGCGGCTTCCTCCTGGAGCGCGGCAATCTCTACGTCCTGATGCAGCCGGCCGAGATTCTGATCATCGGAGGCGCCGCGGCCGGGATTGTGCTGCTGGCCAATCCGTGGCCGCTGATTCGCAAAATGGTGCGGGGCGCCTGGGCGGCCTTCCAGCCTCCCAAAGGCGACCGGCAGTGGTTTCTCCGCCATCTGCGCATGCTGTACGAGGTGTTCATGTTTGCCCAGCGCAGCGGCGGGTTCATGCAATTGGAAAACGACATCGACCGGCCCGAGGAGAGCCCCCTGTTCGCCAACCATCCGGAGTTCCTGCGCGATCGCCCCACCCGCGATTTCATCTGCGATTCGCTGCGCATGCTGGTGATCGGCGCCAGCACGCCGAACGAGATCGACGTGCTAATGGACCTGGATATCGAGGTCCAGCGCCGCGGCAACTTCGAGCCGGTGGGGGCCTTGCATTCGGTGGCCGAAGCCCTGCCGGGACTGGGCATCGTGGCCGCCGTGTTGGGCGTGGTGATCACCATGGGGGCCATTGGCGGCAGCCCCGAGACTATCGGCGAGAAGGTGGCGGCGGCGCTGGTGGGCACTTTTCTGGGAATCCTGCTTTGCTATGGCGTGGTGGGTCCGCTGGCGTCGCGGATGGAGAAGAACGGAGACGTCGAGATGCAACTCCTCCAGGTGTTACGCACCGCCATTACGGCCTTCGCCAAGGGATCGGCGCCGCTGCTGGCGGTAGAGAACGCCCGGCGGTCGATTCCGTTGGAATTACGGCCTTCTTTCGAGGAGTTGGAAGACGGGATGCGGCGCGAGGCGCGGATTCCCCCCGTTCCGGGCGCCGATCCGGCCACTCGCCAGGAGGCGCCGGTTGCCCCGCAAGGATCCTAAGCCGCCTCCTCCGCCGCCCGGGCCGCCACCGCGGGTGCGGCGCGCCGACCGGCCCAGAAGCCGGGGAAGCGCCTGGAAGGTGGCTTACGCCGATTTCGTGACCGCCCTGATGGCGCTCTTCATTGTGCTGTGGATGATGAACTCCTCGGATAAAGTGAAGGCCTCGGTGAGCGGCTATTTCCGGGATCCTCGCGGCTACACCCATAAGCTGGGCGCGGGCCCCTCGAATTCCGGCGAAGGCCTGGCGCTGGACCGTCACTCGCTGGCCGATCTCCAAGGCCAGGTCGAGAGAGCCCTGCGGCAGATGCCGGATTTTCCCGGCATTCTCGGGCACGTGCATTTCAGCGTGACCGGGGAGGGGCTGCGCATCGACCTGCTGGAGACCGAGCGGGGAATGTTCTTCGTATCGGGCAGTCCGGACCCTACCCGCGCTGGAGAGGAACTGCTGCGGGTGCTGGCAAGCGAGTTGGTCAAGATGCCCAACCGGGTGGCGATTGAAGGCCACACCGACTCGCGCAAGTTTCGAACCGCCTCGGCGCGTTACGGCAACTGGGAACTCTCGGCGGACCGCGCCAACGCGGCACGCCGCCTGCTGGAGGCCTATGGGGTGCGGCCGGGGCAGATCGCCGAAGTGCGCGGTTATGCCGACCGCAACCTGCTGCGCGCGGACGCTCCCGAAGACCCTGCCAACCGCCGCGTTTCGGTGGTGGTGGAGTTTGGGCAGCCGGAGGAGAAGACCGCGGGGAAGTAAGTGGGGCAGGGACGGGGCCCCGAGGGGCCCCGGAGTGTCCTTCAGAGGCAGTCCGTATCGGGATGAGAACGCTCCAGAGGAGCGGGAAGGGGGTCGTGGAAGGAGTTGGGATAATCCAGGTAAGCTGTGAAGTTGGACTTCCTCTTACGCCCTCACGTTAGCAGGCGATCCTTGTCGGGAAACAGGCGATGCCTGGAAGCCGCTGAAATTTAAGATAAAAATATCCGGGAACTTTGTGAACGCCGCGCGGCGGTCGGTCGGAGGTTCGCCTGCGGGCGCTCGCTATGCTCACATAAGTCATTGATTCCACTTGGCATACAGGTGACCTAAGGCTTGCCCAGGGAACACAGCGGGTCGCCGAACACCACCCCCTGCCAGCTCAGGAAGGGCATCCCGGAGTAAAAGCTTTCGGCCAGATTGCGGCCCCGATAATAGGCCGGCAGGAGGAAGTCGGGGCGCACGCAGCCGGCCAGAAAGGGTTCGTAGGTATTGCCGGAAGCGCCCGTGGCGCCTTCGTGAATCAGGTCGGCGCTCAAGCCCTGGGGCGACCCGGCAAACCAGTGGGCTTTATCGTCCCAGTTGGTATAGGTCCAGGCGTCCGGCGGGCGGCGGAGAGTGCGGGCGCTGGTGGAGACGAACTCCGTGGCCACCGCTCCCGGCAGCCACGTGAAGCCCAGCATGCGGCGTTTGCGGTTGTCGTCATTGGATCCCCAACCCGCGTAGCCGATAACCTCTTTCTCGCCGTAAAGCACGCGGGCGGTCTCGTCCAGCACCACGCGGTCGCCGGGAATCAGGATGGCCGCCGTACGCAACCAGTTGTTGCCGTCATCGTTTTTTGGGGAATTCAGATCGATTACGAACTTGCCGCGGTTGCGCGCGGCCAGCGAGCGGTCGATCATGGCCCGGACGTCGGGGAGGTCGTACGCCGCCAGGCGGGTCACCAGGTAGATGGGGAACTGCGGGTGGGCGAAGGGGACGTCGCGGCTGCGGAAAAACGGGTTGGGCACGGGACCTGCCCGGGGATATGCCACGCCTTTTAACTTACCGTACAGAAGCGCCAGTTCCGAATCGACCGAGCAGCGATCCGTGTTCAGGGCCGCGCCCGGTCCATCGACCTTCAGGGGAACTCCCAGGGTGGTTACGATATAGAGCACGCGCTCGACCAGGCCGGCGTTTTTCAGGCAGTTTCCGACGACCGCCTCGATCTGCCGCTGGTACACATCCCAGGAGATCTCTTCGGCGGAGGTGGTGGCGAGGGTGCAGACGTTTTGGGCCGGAATCGAGCGCCGCGGACGGTAGTATTCGGCTACCCGGCGCGAATCCGCATCGTTGCCGTTGACCACCAGCAGCACGTTTTGGCCGGATTGAGCGAGGAGGGCGGACTGGGGGAGCGCGCCAAGCGATATCGCGAGGAGCAGGAATCGGAACACCAATTCCAATCCTATCAGGGGATTACCGCCGGGTTGGAGGTGCGGTTTTTCCGTCCTCTTGAGAACGGCTGCGACTGCCACGATCCCACTTTACCAACCGCACCACCCCGGGGCCTTTGTTACAATAGGTACCAAACCCCGCGGCGATAGGGAAATTCAATATTTCTATGCCGCTGATTCATAATTTGAGTGGGGTGGGCCGGGCAACCCGGCTGTGCTGGCGGAAAGCGCGGCGGACGGCCCTAGTTTTATGGATTTTGACCAGCTCCACACGTTTCTTGAGATTGTCCGCCTGAAGAGCTTTTCGAAGGCGGCCCAGACGTGTTACCGCACGCAGCCTGCCATCAGCGCCCAGGTCCGGCAACTGGAGCAGGAACTGCGCACGGAGTTGTTCGAGCGCTTTGGCAGCCGGATTTCATTGACCACCGCCGGCAAGCTGTTCGCTGGATTTGCCGAGCAGATGCTGGACCTGCGTCGCCGGGCGCAGGACGCCATGGCCGAGCTGGAGACCAATCCGCGCGGTGAACTGGTGATCGCGGCCAACGAGGCCACCTGCATTTACGTCCTGCCCAAGGTCTTCTCGCAGTTCCGCCAGCTTTTTCCCGCGGTGCAGTTGCAGGTCAACCGTTCCTACGGCTCCCACGTGATGGAGGCGGTGTTGGACAATTCAGCGGATTTCGGGATGGCGCAGCTTCCCATGGAAGACAAGCGCATCCAGGTGGTCAACATCCACCGGGACGAAATCCGGCTGGTGATTCCGGCGCGCCATCCGCTGGCCGGCCGGAAGGCGGTGGCGGCCGAAGACGTGGTGGATTATTTCCTGATCATGCCGCAGCAGGGCAAGACCCGCCATCGTCTGAACCATTGGCTGGAACCGGTGGAGGACGAGGTGCGCATCTCGATGGAGCTGGATTCCACGGAGATGATGAAGCACTTCGTGATGGCCGGGCTGGGGGTGACTTTTCTGGCGATGTCGAACTGCCAGGAGGAAATCGCAGCCGGCAAGCTTCAGGCGCTGCCGCTCGCGCCCGAGCCGCTGCACCGCCGGTTGGGGCTGATCTATCGCCGGGACAAGGCGCTCTCCAAGGCGGCCTTGGGATTTATCCAGGTTGTGCTGGATAATGTGGGAGATGAGGCGGGCGCGGCCGAGGCCAAGGCCAAGCGCGCCGGGAAAGTAGTGGCCT
Source organism: Bryobacteraceae bacterium (assembly GCA_030038565.1). Taxonomy (GTDB): domain Bacteria; phylum Acidobacteriota; class Terriglobia; order Bryobacterales; family Bryobacteraceae; genus JOPF133. The sequence continues at coordinate 2,850 of JASHSS010000509.1, read as the reverse complement.
GATGACTTGCCCACGTTGCCGCAAGAGTATCACCCCGACAGACACCCGGTGTCCCTACTGCGGGGAAACCAATCCGAGCGCCTCGGGCCTGTTTCAGACTTCCACGGTGTTGATCTCGGCGGATGGGGCCGACCTGGTGTACCGCTCGGTGGAAGAAGTTCCGTCGGCCCTGCGCACGCGTCTTCTGAAATCGACCAACGGGAGCAACTCGGCCACTATCCTGATTGCGGACCGCCGCGGGCGGAAGGAGATCGCCCGCGCCATGCGCAAGCCGGCCGGACCGGCGCAGCGCCGCCTGGTGCAAACGGCACTTCGGACGGCCCCGCTGGCCCGCCCGCGGGAGTGGTTCCAGGCTCACCGCGGAGAGGCTCTGTGGATCGTATTGCTGCTGCTGGCGGCGGCGCTGGCGATCCTGCTGGTAGCGCACCACGCCGCGCTCGGGCTGTGGTGAGAGGGCAAGAAGGCCGAAGCCGGGGGCGGAGAGCCGGGTGGGCCTGGGAAAAGCAGTCTTCGCAAAGCCGCTCACGCGCAATGCTCCGCTAAGAGGATTTTCGAGAAAGATTCCGGGGTTCGGCTTTCCGCTTTCCGGCGGCCGGCGGGGATATGCCGCGGCTGCCGCGGCTGCCGTGGCTTCCCTTCTTGACTTTGGTAACCCTGGTAATTTATTCTTACGGTTCGCTTTGGCCGCGTCTGCCGGGCCGTTCTAGTATGCGGGAAAACAAGCACCGCGGATCGGAAACTGTGGAACGGTTTCTGGATTCGACATTGGAAAGCGTGGACAGCGCCGAGGAACTCGCCCTGGCGGTGGCGGAGCGCGCAGGATTCGACGAAGACGACCTGATGAAGATCGGAATGGCCGTCCGGGAATCGATGGTGAATGCGGTGGTGCATGGAAACCGGTATAGCGCGCACAAGAAAGTGCGCTTTTCGGTGACCCACAACGAAACACGGTTTACGATTCGGGTCGCGGACGAGGGGGAAGGCTTCGATTTCAGCACGCTGCCCGATCCGCTCGCCGCGGAGAACCTGATGCGCACGTCGGGACGCGGGATTTTTCTGATCCGCTCGTTCATGGACGAGTTTGAGATGCGCCATCTGGAACCGGGCGGGACCGAAGTGACTTTAGTCAAGTACACGGTGTCAAAGTAGATTTGGAGCTTTCAGCCAGGAGGCATATTCAGTGAGCGTAAAGTTGAGTACTCGGCAGGTGGGCGACGTAACGGTTGTGGATACGGCGGGGCGGATCACGCTCGGTGAGGGGTCCAGCGCCCTGCGCGACACCTTGCGCGAATTAGTCGGCAAAGGTCAGAAAAAGATCCTGCTCAACCTGGGAGATGTGACTTACATCGACAGCTCGGGCATTGGCGAGCTGGTGTCGGGGTTCACCACCGTCACCAACAGCGGCGGGCAGTTGAAGCTGCTGGGATTGAACAAGCGCGTGAAGGACCTGTTACAGATCACCAAGCTGTACACCGTCTTCGACGTGCACGAAGAAGAAGCCGGCGCTATCCGCGCCTTCTGATCGCCGGATCGGTACGATCTTGCGTGTACACTCCCCTACGGTCGCGGCCGGAAGCCCCGACCGTAAGGGAGTGGTTTCCGCGTTCCCGTCGCTGTACGAACCGGCTGGTGAGGGCCGGAAGGTTGAAGTGTGTAATCAGATCGACGTTTCACCAGGAGATCCCGGCCCGCGGGTTCCACATAGCCGCGATCCGGAAGATCCTGATAGCTGCCGCCTCCTCGAACCGTCCACTCGCCCCACACCAATCCACTTCATCCGGCCGGAAGTCTGTTAACGATGACTACGGGCTGATGAGTCCCGCTCGATATCGCGTCCCAGACGATTTCGCCGTGGGCGAGGTATCGTAGCTTTTTGTCACGCAGGCGGCGGTGGCCGAACCGGACCTAGGTTTCTCCGCGCAATGGAATCTTTGCAGAGAAAACCGGGAAAAGACGACAGGCTCCGGAGCGTTTTTGGGCTCAGCGGGAGTCAAAAGGTTAATTAGAAGGATACGGAGCCGTTTTTCACAAAAAACCCCCTATCAAAAATTACAAAAAGTAGTAGTATTGGTGGTGCTATTTCGCACCGGCGCTCACGCATCTTGAACTTGAAGAGGGGGGACGATGAGTCGATTCACCGGCTGGGTTCGGGGTGGGATGTTCCTTAGCCTGCTCGTTTCGTTGCGTGCCCAGCCGGCCCAGCCTCCGCCGGTCGGTCAACTCAAAATCGAAGTCATACAGGGGGCGGATCAGACGGTTCATCCCGGCGCACAATTCCACAATCAAATCATCATCGCGGTGACGGACGAGTTGGGCAGGCCGGTGCCAAATGCCAATGTTAGATTTACCGTTAAGTCCGAGGGTCGCGCCGGGGCGCAGCCGTTGAGAGTCGATACGGTTACAGACCCCAATGGACGAGCTTCCACGGGGACGTTGCGCGCGAATCGTTTCGAAGGTGAGTATAAAATCGACGCGGGCGCTAAATTTTATGACAAAGAAGGGGAAAATGACAAGATTCCGGAAGCCAACAAAAAGCCCGCGTGGTACAAGCGAAGAAGCACGTGGATTATTGTCGCCTCAATCGCTGCGGCGAGCCTTGCCGTAACCCTGACAGTTCGCGCGGAACAGAATCCCTCCGCCACAATCACCACCGTTACCCCAACGGTTCCCGTGACCCATCCATAATGCAGGCGAACGATGCGAAGCACCCAGCGTCTGGCAGTGATACCGGCATTACTCGTGGTGGGGGCTTTGGTCGTGTCCGCGCAGACCAACCCGACCACTAGTCTGACGGTGACACCCGGTTCCTCCACTGCGAGCCAGCGCATCACGCTCACGGCAAGCGTGACT
>JASHSS010000508.1 GCA_030038565.1 Bryobacteraceae bacterium | reverse complement strand
ACCGGGGACGAATTCCAGTCTCCCGGCCGGGTGTTCAACTGGGAGCAGTTCCAGGCCCTCAAGGCGTCCACCGAACCTCTCCGCTTCCCCAAACCCGATGGCAGCCTCTTCGTGGGCGACAAGGGCATGATGACCACCGGTACTTACGGCGAAATGACGCGCCTGATTCCGGTGGAGAAGATGAAAGACTATCGCATGCCGCCTCCGCTGTTGACCCGTTCGCCCGGCCATATGCGCGATTTCATCCGCGCGTGCAAGGGCGGCGATCCGGCCTGCTCGAACTTCGAGGTGGCGGCGCCGTTCGTGGAATGGATGCTGCTGGGCGTGATTGCGCTTCGCAACGAGGGCAAGCTCGAGTACGACTCGGAGAAGATGCGCATCACCAACAACACCGAGGCCAATAAGCTCCTCAAACCCGTCTTCCGCAAGGGATGGGAATTCCACGCTCTGAAAACCACTTAGGTCTTCGAGCGCGACCGCTCCCTGATGGCCGCTGCCAGCGTCAGGGAGCGGCCCTTTTGGCCCCGCCCGTCCGCGCGGCCGCCCCGAACACGCGGTGCTAGCATAAGGTTCACCTATGCTGAAACTTGCCCTAATCATGCTGGCCGCCATCCCGGCCCTCGCCCAACCCTACAAGATCGCGATCATTGGCCTCGTCCACGCCCACTACGGATCCAACCTCCCGGCCATTCTCAGAAGCCCGCATGTCAAACTCGTCGGAATCGCCGAGACCATTCCCGACCTTGTCAACGAAGCCAAAAGCCGCGGCGCCAAAGACATCCCCTTCTTCGACGACTACAGGAAGATGCTCGACACGACCAGGCCCGATATCGTTTGGGCTTTCGTCGAAAACAACCGGCACCTCGAAATCGCGCGCGAATGCGCCCCCCACAAAATTAACCTGATCTACGAGAAACCCCTCGCCTCCACCTATAAGGACGCCCTCGCCATCGCCGATCTGGCCAAAAAGAACGGCGTCAAAATCATGTGCAACTACCAGATGGCCTGGTGGCCCGCCAATCTCGAAGCCAAGAAGGTGGTCGATTCCGGAGTTATCGGCAAGCCCTGGCGCCTGCACGGAATCGTCGGACACGGCGGACCCGGCTCCACGGGCCCGAGCCGGTTCTTTTTCGACTGGCTCACCGACCCCGACAAAAACGGCGCCGGCTCGCTGGTGGACTTCGGTTGTTACAACGCCCTCTGGTCGCTCTGGTACATGGGCCGCCCGCAAACCGTTTATGCCGAAGCCATCCACATGCGCCCGCAAACCTTTCCCAGGGTCGAAGACTCCGCCGCGCTCATGCTCCACTACCCCACCGGCATTAATATCTTCGAGGGAAGCTGGGATCTTCCCCGCAGTTTTCAGGATCTCGAAGTCTTCGGATCCACCACGGGCGCCGATGGCAAACTCACCCGCGGCAGCGTCTACATGACGCGCCAGAAGGTCGAAGTCCGGGCCGAGCGCGGCCAGCCTTCCGAAGCCACGCTCACCCCACTCCCACCCGAGCAGGCGGACCCGATCTCTTTCATGGCCGACGCCATGAAGAACAACAAGCCCATCGAAGGCATCACCGCACTCGATATCAACGTTGGAGTCGTGGAGATCATCGAGGCCGCCAAAGAGTCGATTCAAACCGGACGGGCCGTGAAGCTGAAATAATATCTTCAACCCTTCCTGCGCGACGGCCGCTTCCCGGCCTGCGCCGCGGCTTTCTCCTGGCGAGCCGCTTTCGAGCGCGGGCGGGGATCGTTCGCCGGCCGCCGAACGCGGCGATGGCGGCGCATGGCTTGCCGCCGGTGGCGCGACGGCCACTCCGGCGCGGCCGGCCTCCCTACGGACCGATCTGCCGGAGGGTATGGCGGCGCAGATACCAGCAGGGTGCGTAGCCGAAATGCGGCATAAGCGCATCGAGACACGTCTCCATAACCGGAGTTCCGACCGAGTATTCCACCTCGTTCCAATGATTCACATCGGCATATATACGATAGACTTTCACCTGTTCCACAGGCCGCCCTTGATGGCGTGCCCAGAGGTCGTCGGCGGCGTAGGTTAAAGCCGTCAGCGCCGCCAGCGCGAGGCATCCCCAGCGCAGGATTCTTAAAACTTCCAGAAAATATCGCATGCCAAAGGCTCTCTACAGTGTCCCGTCCCGGGTGACGTTTGACAACCGTTTGGGTCGGATGATCCTACCGCTGCGGCGCGCGCGTGAACCTCGACCATCCGCGCAACAGCTTGCGGGCGCCGCAAACCCCGCGAGAGCCGCGCGATGCAGGCCGCGGCGCGATTCAGAGCCTCCTCCCGGTGCTGCGTTGTGGTCCGGCTTTCGGCCGAAGGAAGAAACGCAGTGGTAGACTAACTGGAAAGTCGGCATCCGGCGGGGAGGTTTGGGATGATTCGTTTCCACCTGGTTGACGGAGTCATAGCCGCGCTGATGTTAGTCGGCAACACTGCCCGGTGTTATTGCCAGACGCCCGCGCCGATGCAGACGCTCCGGTATGCGGGACCCATTCGCATGGTAACGCCGGACTACCCGGAGGCGGCGCGCGCGGCGGGTTTGCAGGGTTCGGTGATTCTGTGTGTGAGCCTCGATGCCTTTGGACGCCTGGAAGGTGTGCAGGTGATTCAAGGCTTGGGGTTCGGGCTGGAAGAGAAGGCCGTTGACGCGGTGCGCCGCTGGGAATTCAAACCGGCCACCCTGGATGGCAAACCGGTGCGAGTCAAGCAATCGGTGGAAGTTCGTTTTGCGTTCAACCAACAGCCCTCGTGGCGGCTCGTCCGGACGGAGTATCAAGTACATCCTAAGCCAAAGGAACCGGTTCGTGAAATTGCCAACCCCACGTTCCGCGAGTATGCCGCACCTGACGATGGACTGTGTTCGGGGGGAGCCACAGCGGCGGTAGTGGAAGTCAGGATCGACAAGCAGGGACTGCCCGCCGCTTCGCAGGTGATCGAGGAGCATGGCCAGGGCGCGGGCAAAGCAGCCACCGAGGCGTTGGCCCGCTGGCGATTCGATCCCGGCCGCATCAACGGGTCGCCGAGAGAATCGACCGGGACTTTCCTGCTGGAATGCCGTGATCCCGGCTCCGGCAGCGAGGATGCCGAAGAGTCCGGCAGGGGGATGAACGTGGGCAACGGCGTTTCGGCTCCGGTGCTTCTATATAAGGTGGAACCGCAGTACTCCGAGGCAGCCCGTAGGGCGAAATTCCAGGGATCGGTGGCCGTCTATCTTCAAGTGAACCCAGCCGGCCGCGCCTCAAAAATGTGCATTGTTCGGATGCTGGGAATGGGGCTGGACGAGCGGGCCATGGGGGCCATCAACCAATGGCGCTTTCGGCCGGGCGTGAAGAACGGAGAACCCGTGCCGGTTTCGGCGACCGTGCAAGTAACTTTCCGGCTGCGGTAAGGCCGCCAGGCGCTGCCCGCTCCCCGGCGCCACCAGTGTCGCCCCGGCAGCCAGCGCGACGGCCAACCGAACGATGCGCCGCGATCGCCGTCAAAGCGCCTCGAAGTACAGGCCGCGTTTCGGATCGGTATAGAGAACGAAAGTCGCCGGGACGCCGGGGGCCAGCAGGATGGGACGAGTGGGAGTGCCCTGAACTGCCACCGGCCCCATATGATCGGGACGATCCAGGTACATGAGACCGGTCCCCAACACGGCCACTACCACGTCCAGATTGACGCCGCCCGCGTGCTGTGAGTACAACACGGCGCCGGAAGTGGGCCGCCCCGGTAGGGGGAAAGTGGTGAGGCGGGGACGTCCCATGGACTTGCCGCTGGCGTCAAACTCGGCCTCTACCACGATGCAGGCGTCGGAGCCGCCATCGGGAGCCGTCAGCACCCCCACCGTAGCCCGGCCGGTGTCGCTCGCAAACAGAGCCGGCGGCGTGTCCGCCAGCAGCCGACCGGCCTGGACGCGAACCGATTGGAAGGGCGCCAAACCGGATTCGGTGTAGCGGGAATGAAAGATTTCGAAACCGGGTTGGCGCTGGATCGCCAGAGCGATGTGACGCTCGCTTTGCCGGCTGGCCGGCGCCAGGGCGGCGGTGATGGCGGTAGCGGTGGGCGGGGCGGGCAGGCGGTTTTTCCAGACGATCCGGCCATAAGGGTCGCGGCCGACCGGGCTGCTGGAGAAGTCCACCAGCGAAATTTCCTCCCGAGTCGCCGATACGGCCAGGACTTCGACCGGTCCGCCGCTCGTTTTCAGGGGCGGCTGGACGAGGTAGGCAGGCTCGGCGGGCAGATCGACCGAAAGCGGTTCGTTCATCACGCTGCTGAGGCCCTTGATCGAGCGCCGTTCCCGCCACACGATCCATTGCAGCGGTTCGCTGAAGAAGGGGGCGTTCTTCCAGGGAATCGCCAGGTCGGTGGCGCCGGCGTTCACGGCCGCCCGACCCGCTGGCGGCTCGATGGCCATTCCGCCGGGAGCGTTCTGATCCTGATCGAATCGGGAGGCGTAGACCCCGGCCGGGTTTCCGCCGCCTTGAATAAAAACCAGCCGGCCCGAGGCCTTGGAGTCAGGCGGCACTCCAAACCCGAGGCGTACCAACGCGGGGGCCATGGCACGAACCTGGAACCTGGCTTCCTTACTGCTGGTGCGGACGTCCTGGTAATCGAGGACCGCGCGGACCCGATACACGCCGGGATCGGAAACCTTGGTCAGCGCTGTGAGGTCCGTGATTCCTTCCCAGCTGTCGCCCGCCGCGATACGGATGCGCGGGGCGGGCGATGTGGGCGTAAAGGAGGGGTCGCCCTTGGCCTCTCGGAGGGCCCCCAGGTTGTTGAGCACTTTTCCGTGAGGGAACGCCGGTCCGATCAGCGCGATGGTGGGCTGATCGCTGGCCGCATGCTTCGGGTCGGGTAAGTCTATGGCGCCGGGCCCGGCGTTCTCCACTCGCAGCTTTAAGGCGATTCTCTCGCCCGCAAGATAATCCGCTTTTTCGGGAATGGCATCAAAGGAAAACATAGCTTCAAGTCCTCCCTGGGATGGGGCCGGCGCCGGCAGCACGGGCATCAGTCCGGCGGCAAGCGGAGATGGCCAGCCAATGAAGCCGGCGGAGCATGACTAAGGCCTCCGATCCTGCGCCTCACATTCCGCAGAATGCGGAGCCGCTGTTGAGGCCGGGACCCCATCCGCCCAGGCGCAACTGGCACAGACCGCAAAAAAACTACTCCGAAGAATTGTAACCCATGATGGACTCCCCGTCGACCGAACCGTGACCCAACCAGCCCTAGCGCTCCGGCAGCGCCCACGCGAACACCACGCCGCCGCTGCTGGTCAAAACATACTGCCGCCCATCCAGTTCGTATGTCTCCGGCGAGGTCTCCATTCGCGACCCCGTTCCCGCGTGCCACAGCGTCTTCCCGCTGGCCGTCTCCAGAGCCAGGAAATTCCCGTGCGCGTCGCCCGTGAAGGCCAGCCCCGAGTCGGTCGTCAGCACTCCCGCGCCGGACCCGTTTGGCCCCAGCTCGTGCGTCCACCGCGGCTTCCCGGTCTGATAGTCGATCGCCTCAAGGACCGCCTTGCCCCATACGCCGTAATCGGCGCCCGCCCAGCCGTACGTCCCGTCCGCGGGCTTGGCGAAGTAAACGCTCCAACTCGGGTGTGAGCTCACCAGGAATAGCCCCGTCTTGGGGTCGAAGCTTGGCGATCGGTAGTTAGTCAGCCCGCCCTCATCCGGCGCGATCAGCCTGCCGTCCGGCGCCGGCTCTTTCTTCGGATTCGGAACCGGCTGCCCCTTCGCGTCCACGCCCAGCGACCAGTTCACCGGCCCGAACGGCGCCGAAAGCAGGCTCTTTCCCGTCGCGCGGTCCAGCACGAAGAAGTATCCGTTCCGCGAGGCCTGCATCAGCATCTTCCGCGGCGCGCCGTCGAAGTTCCCATCCACCAGCACCGGAACCTCGGCCGCATCCCAGTCGTGTGTGTCGTGCGGCGAGGCCTGAAATGCCCACGCCAGCTTGCCCGTTTCCGGACGCAGCGCCACGATGCTGCACGTGTACAGGTCGTCGCCCGGACGCGTCGTGGCGGTCAGCACCGGCGTCGGATTGCCGGTGCCCCAGTAGATCAGGTCGAGAGACGAGTCGTAGGTCCCGGTCATCCACGTCATCCCGCCCGTGGTGGCGTTGGGCGTCCCCGCGGGCGGCGTGCTGTCCCACTCCCATTGGGTCTTGCCCGTCTCCGGATCCACAGACCTCAGGAAGCCCCGCAAATTGTCGAAATCGCCCGAGACGCCGATGATCACGTGGTTTTCCACGATCAGCGGCGCCATCGTCGTCCAGTAGCCCTTGGTCGCGTCCGCCACCTCCACGGTCCAGCGCACCTTCCCGTCATTCGCGTTCAGCGAAACCAGGTGCGCGTCCGGGGTCAGGAAAAACAACCAGTCCTTGTACATCCCCAGCCCGCGGTGCCCGATATGGAGTCCCTTGTTAGGCGGATAGGTGTAGTGCCAGATCTGCTGGCCCGACCGGGCGTCGACCGCCCACACGTTGTCCGGCACGGTGAAGTACATCACCCCGTCCACTACCAAAGACGACGATTTGATGGCCGCCGTCTGCGACGTCTGGAACGCCCACGCCAGCGTCAAGCCCCCCACATTCGCCGGTGTGATTTGCGTAAGTGCGCTGTGCCGCCTTCCCGAATAATCGCCGTGATAGGTGGGCCAGCCGTCGCCCGGCCCGCCCGCGAAGACCGTGGAAACCGCCAGGAAGATCATCGTCAACCAAAGTTTCATCTCAGCCCTCCCGTTCCTAGCGCAGCGTCTCCAGGTACGCCACCAGGTTGTGCACATCCTCGTCCGTGTACTTGGGCAGGAGTTCCACGTGCGCCTCCGCCGGCGACGACACCGTGTACTTTACGTCCGTGGTCCGCCACGACCGGTGCTTTCCGCTGGCCTCCTTCAAAGCAACCGTGAACTCATCCAGGTACACCAACTCGCCCGAGAGCGTCTCTCCGTCCGGTAGTGTCACGGTCACGGTGGACTTCGCGTTGCGGGGATACAGCATCCGTTCCTCCAGCCGCAGCCCGTGAAGCCGCCCGGCGAGGCCCGCCAGGTCGCCCGTCACCGAATGGCAGCGTGCGCACGCCTGTTCGAAATAACGCTTGCCCGCCTCCGCGTTGCCGGTCAACAGGTCGGCCTCGTCCACGCCTTTCCGTCCGCCTTTGTTCGCTTCCGCTTTGGTAGCCTGGGCATGCAGGAACGCCACCACGCCCGCGAGATCCTCGTCGCTCAGGTGGAATGCCGGCATACCGCGGTCCGGGCGCCCCTCGCGGACCAGCGGCCCGATAGTGCTGCCTCCTTTATCGTCCCCGACCAGCTTCGACCGCGTCAGGTCCGGACCGCTTTCGCCCCCGCCTCCATCGCGCCCGTGACAGAACGCGCAGTCCCGGCGGAAGACCACCGGCCCGGAGTCGATGGATGCCTGCTGCGCCAATACGGGCGCGCTCCAGATCAGCAACACTACCTCGATTCGTACCTTCATATCTCCAGGCTGCCCTTCCGAGAGTGCAATACCCGGAATTATATCGCCTTCACCCGGCGCGCCGCTCTTCTCGGCCTTTAGACCGGCTTGTGCCGGTCCTAAAACGGGCATCTGGCATACAATGGATGCCTGTACCCGATCAACTGAAAACGCCACCCGGGGGAGAAGGATGCGCGTCGCAAGCGTCGGTCATGCGGTCTTTGCAGCGACCATCATCGTCCTCGGAATCCTGGGCCTGGTCAAAGGCGATTTCGCCCCGATTTGGCAGCCTGTGCCCAAAGGCGTGCCGGCACACGAGGTACTGGTCTATCTCTGCGCCTTCATCTCCCTGGCAACCGGCTTCGGGCTGCTCTGGCAGCGCGCCGCCGCCTTCTCCGCCCGCGCGCTGCTCACCTGTCTCCTGCTTTGGTTGCTGCTGTTCCGATTGCCCTACATCTTCCTCGCGCCCAACGTAGAAACTTTCTGGTCCGGCGCCGAGACCGCGGTGATGGTGGCGGGCGCCTGGGTACTGTATGACTGGTTCGCCGTCGAATGGGACAGGCGGCGCTTCGGTTTCGCCACCGGCGAACAGGGTTTGCGAATCTCCCGGGCGCTCTACGGCCTTGCCTTAATCCCCTTCGGCGCGGCCCATTTCCTCTATCTCAAACATACTGTCGAACTGGTCCCTGGCTGGTTGCCGTGGCGTGGGTTCTGGGCGTATTTCACCGGCGGCGCCTTAATTGCAGCAGGCGTGGCGCTGATCATCGGTATGTTTCCACGCCTGGCAGCGGCGCTCTCGGCCTTCGAGATCGGCATGTTCACCCTGCTGGTCTGGATACCCATCATGGCGGCAGGCTCCAAAGACGCCTACCAATGGAGCGAGACGGTCGTCTCTGCGGCGCTGACAGCCGGCGCCTGGGTGGTGGCGGATTCCTGCCGCGGCATGCCTTGGCTGGCGGTGGAAAAGTGAAACAGCGGCCTGGTGTAGGCGCGTCGTGCAACGGACGCGTCCGCCACGCTGGGCGGTCCATCGCCGGGCGCCCAGTGCCCCGCTGGCCGGCGGCTGAATCCGCGCCGGCGGCCCTCCCGCGTTAACTATTTCAGCCAGGGCGAGACCTTCCGCGTCGCATCCGTGGTTTGGCTTTCCCCCACGTG
>JASHSS010000507.1 GCA_030038565.1 Bryobacteraceae bacterium | reverse complement strand
CGTTCATCCACCGTCATTCCTTCGTCTCCCGCGCGTCCACAAAATCGCCGTGTTTCTGAAAATAGGGTACCAGACCGCCCGCATCAATGATAGCCCACATGATTGCGGGCAGAGAATCGGCAGCCAGGATTTCGCCCGAGCGCTCGTTGTGTACGGCCAGGCTGGGTGCGCGCAGCACCGTGAGGGGATCGCCCTCGCGGATACCGCTCGAATCGCAGACCACCGGCAGAAGGCCGTTGTTGACGGCGTTGCGGTAATACGTGCGCGCGAAACTACGCGCCACCACGGCTCGAATGCCGGCGCCCACCACGGCCGTCACGGCAACCTCCATGGCCGAGCCGCAGCCGAAATTGCGTCCGGCTACGATCAGGTCGCCCGGTGCGATGGAGGCCGCGAAGCACGGATTGATCTCCTCGAACAGGTAATGGCGTAGCACTTGCGGATCGAGGCTTTCGCGCTTGCGGCGCGAGGTGATGATGTAGTCGGTGTTGATGTCGTCGCCGAAGACGCGCGCGCGCCCGGTCATGGGGCGATCTCCCGCGGGTCGGCGATGGCCCCGCGCACGGCGGCTGCCGCGCAGGTGACCGGCGACGCCAGGTAAATGGAGGCCGCGCTGTTGCCCATGCGGCCCTGGAAATTGCGGTTGGCGGTGGAGATGACGTTCACGCCATCGCCCGGGATCGCGCCGCAGGTGCCGCAGCAGGAGCCGCAGCCGGGCGCCCCGATGACCGCTCCCAGGGCGATGAAATCGGCCAGAGTGCCGTCGCGGGCCAGCGTTTCCAGCACCGCGCGGGAGGCCGGCGTGACCACGAGTTGGACGCCGCGGGCTACGCCTCCTCCGGCTTTCAGAATATCGCGGGCCTGGTGGAAATCGCTGGCGCGTCCGCCGGTGCAGGTGCCCAGGTAGACCATCTGGACAGGCGTGCCGAGAGCGCGCCCGATCTCGACCACGCGATCCACCTGGTGCGGCAGCGCCACCCGCGGGACCAGCTCATGCAGAGCGATGAAGACCTCGCGCGCATAGCGGGCGTCCGCGTCCGCCTCGATCAAGCCAGGGAAAATTCCGTTCTTGGCGCCCATCTCGACGGCCAGGTTCGAGAGCACCAGGCGGTCGTCGAACGGCAGGCGGGCGGCGGCCGGGCCGGCGAACTCGATCGCCTGGTAAGCCGCGCCATCGGCTCCCAATTCGGCGGCCAGCGCCAGCGCAATGTCCTTGGCGAAGACGCCGCGCGGCAGCGCTCCGGACAGGGTTACGCGGATCGAGGGCGGCACTTTCAGCCAGATCTTTCCGCACATCAGAATGGCGGCCAGGTCCGAAGATCCGATGCCCGTCGCGAAGCAGTTCACGGCGCCGTACGTCACGGAGTGGCTATCCGCGCCGACCACCAGGCCACCCGGCATGGCGCGGCCCGATTCCACCATCAGCTGATGGCCGATGCCTTCACCCACCTCCCAGACCAGGATGCCGTGGCGCGCGGCGAAGGTTCTCATGCGTTGGTGCAGTTGGGCGGTGTGGCGGCTGGGAGCGGGCGCGTAATGGTCCAGCGCGAAGGCCACACGGCCGGGATCGTGCACCCCCGAGCCACCCATGGCCTCGAAATAATCCAGCGCCATGGGGGTGGAACCATCCGTGCCCAGGGCTCCATCCACCCGGCAAACCACCACGTCGCCCGCGCGGGCGTGGCGGCCGGACTTGGCCGAGAGGATCTTCTCGCTGATGGTCTGGCCGGGCAAATTTCAGAATAGCAAGCGGGCGGCGGAAACCGGCTGCACGGCGCCGGCCGAAGCGGCTAATCTGGATAATCTGGGGGGGGCGCCGATGAGGGGCTTGTGGCAGGATCTTCAGTTGGCCGCGCGCCGGTTGCGCGAGAGCCCGCGGTTCGCGCTGCTGGTGATCTTCACGCTGGCTTTGGGCAGCGGCACGAACACCGCCATGTTCAGTTGCCAGAATGGCTTTCTGCGGCCGCTGCCGGTGAAATCCCCGGAGCGGCTGGTGGTGCTGGCGGCCCAAATCAAGGACGACGAGACCGGTTTGAAGTACCGATTCTCTTACGGAGCCCTGAGCGATCTGCGGCGCCAGGCGGACCGGTTCAGCGATCTGGTGGGCTTCAACGCCATGATCGGCGGCTTGCATACCGGGCGCAAGGTCACCCCGTTTCTGTACGGCGCCGTGACGGGCAACTATTTCACCGGACTGGGCGTGCGCCCGCTGCTGGGGCGGCTCTTCCGGCCGGGCGAGGGGGAACATCCGGGCGCGGATGGCCTGGTGGTGCTGGGCTACTCGTATTGGCAAAAAACATTCGGCGGCGATCCTGGCGTGATCGGCCGGGAAGTGCGCCTGGATGGATTGGGAGCGCGGGTGATCGGGGTGGCGCCGAAAGAATTCCTGGGAACCTGGGCCGGCGCCGAGATGGATGGCTACCTTCCCATCAACGTCATGAGCCGGTACGACGATGCGGCAGCCCACATGTTCAGCGATCGCAACTGGCGGTGGCTGACGGTAATGGGCCGCTTGAAACCAGGGGTGAGCCTGCCGGAGGCGCAAACTTCCGTGGATGTGATTGCGCGCCGCCTGGAGCGCCAATATCCGGACACCGACAAAGACACCGGCATCCGGCTGATTCCGGAAACACTCGCGCGGCCTTTCCCGGTGCGTTTCATGGCCGAATCGATTCCCACGGTCCGAACTTTCCTGCTGGCCCTGGCGGCCATGGTGCTGCTGCTGGCTTCGATGAACGTGGCCAACCTGGTGCTGGTGCGCGCCAGCGGACGCGAGCGGGAGATGGCCATCCGGGCGGCGCTGGGCTCGGGACGCGGACGGCTCATGCGCCAGATGCTGGCGGAGAGCGGGGTGCTGGCGGTGCTCGGGACGCTGGCCGGCCTGCTTTTCGGGAAATGGGGCGGCGACGCTTTCATGGCCTCCATCAGTACAGGATCCAGCCTGCCGGTGAAAGTGGATTCCAGTTTCGATTGGCACGTTTTTGCCTACGCCCTGGGAGCCGGAGTGGTCACCGTGGTGGCGATCGGGCTGTGGCCCGCGATTCGAGCTTCGCGCGCGGATCCGGGCGGCGTGCTGCACGATGGAGGTTGGGGAGGGTCGGCGGGACGCGGCGCGCTGCGGGTTCGCAGCCTGTTAGCGGCGGGACAGGTGGCCGGTTCCCTGGTGCTCCTGATTGTGGCGGGCCTGTTGGTGCGCGGCCTTCAGCGTGTCCAGCACATGGATCTGGGCTTCGACCCTGGCCACGTCCTGAATGTCCGCATGAACCCGAGAGATTTGGGATATAACGAGCAGCGCACGAAAGATTTTTATCGCGAGCTGAAGCGCCGGGTCTCCGGCGTGCCCGGTGTGGAGTCGGCCAGCCTGGCTTTCAGCGTGCCGATGGGATATATCTTCGATGGCCGCAACGTGTTTGTGGAAGGCCGGCCGATGGCGCCGGGAGATCGCCCGCCCACGGTGATGGGAAATTCGATCGACGCGGATTACTTCGCCACCATGCGGATTCCGCTGGTGCGCGGGCGCGGGTTTACCGCAAGCGACGACCAGAACGCCCCGCAGGTGGCGATCGTGAACGAGACCATGGCGGCGCGCTTCTGGCCGCATCAGGACGCCATCGGGAAGCGCTTCGCCCTCAAGCCCGGCGGGCCGTGGTGGCAAGTGGTGGGAGTGGCGCGGAACAGCAAATACCTGGTGATCTTCGAGCAGCCGCTGCCGTATTTCTACCTTCCCCTGGCGCAGAATTTCTCCGCCATGCGGGTGCTGCAGGTTCGCACCACGGGCGCGCCCGAATCGCTGCGCGGGCGCGTGGAGCGGGAAATCCGGGCGCTCGAACCGGATCTTCCGGTGGCCGATTTTCAAACCATGAACGAATCCCTCTCGGGGTTCTTTGGGTTTCGCATGTTTCAGATGGGCGCGCAGCAGGCCGGCTCGATGGGGCTGCTGGGGCTGATTCTGGCGGCCATCGGGATTTACGGCGTAGTATCGTACAGCGCGGCCGGGCGCACGCGTGAGATCGGCATTCGCATGGCCTTGGGCGCGGGGCCGGCGCAGGTTCTGAGGATGATCCTGCGCCAGGGCGCCTGGCTGGTGGCCGCCGGCGTGGCGGCCGGAGTTCTCGTGGCGAGCCTCTTCACCGAGGCGGCCAGGAGGGTTCTGCCGCTGATGGACCGTACCGATCCCTTAACGTTTACGCTGGTCACGCTGCTGCTCGCCGCCGTCGCACTGTGGGCTTGTTACGTTCCCGCGCGGCGCGCCATGCGGGTGGATCCCATGGTGGCGCTGCGGCATGAGTAGGCGGCTGGCAGTAAGGCGAGTCTAGGTCCCCGACCGCATGATTCGCTTCCCTGAAGACGCGCCTGTCACACCATGATGGGTGAGGCATTGGTGGGACAGGCCTTCAGCCTGTCCAGGGCAGGCTGAAGGCCTGTCGTCATGGCGCGCCGCGCCACCCAAAGGGATGGAAAACCGCGCAGGTTTTCGACCGTGCCCCACCAAGCGGAAGAACTAAATCACGCGGTCGAGGACCTAGCCGTGGCGGATCACCAGCACATCCCCGTCCTTGACGATATACTCCTTGCCCTCCAGCCGCAGCAGGCCCTTTTCGCGGACGCCGGCGTAACCTCCCAGATCCACCAGCGACTTCCAGTTGAC
>JASHSS010000506.1 GCA_030038565.1 Bryobacteraceae bacterium | reverse complement strand
CGCCAAGCCGCCGAGACGCTGAGCCGCGCCGAGAAGAGGAAAGGCGGAGCTGGCCAAAGCGGCGGTCGCGAAGGCGCCGGACGCGCCCGGCCGGAACGCGCGGAACCTGGGAGTGGGACCGGAAAAACAGTTCTCGCCAAGCCGCCGAGACGCTAAGCCGCGCCAAGAAGAGGAAGGCGGAGCTGGCCAAAGCGGCGGTCGCGAAGACGCCGGACGCGCCCGGCCGGAACCCGCGGAACCTGGGAGTAAGACCGCAAAAAACAGTTCTCGCCAAGCCGCCGAGACGCTGAGCCGCGCCGAGAAGAGGAAAGGCGGAGCTGGCCAAAGCGGCGGTCGCGAAGGCGCCGGACGCGCCCGGCCGGAACCCGCGGAACCTGGGAGTAAGACCGCAAAAAACAGTTCTCGCCAAGCCGCCGAGACGTTAAGCCGCGCCAAGAAGAGGAAGGGCTTCAGCGGTTCGCACGGGCCCGGGACACGGCTCGCTTCATCCCGCCAGGGCCTGTGCAAGATCCTCGATGAGATCGTCAGGGTGCTCCAGCCCCACCGACAAACGCAATAGATTCTGCGGCGTGCGGGTCTGCGGACCTTCCACCGAGGCGCGGTGCTCGATGAGGCTGTGGGCGCCTCCCAGGCTGGTGGCGCGGATGAAGAGATGGCAGCGCGCGGCCACGCCCAGGGCGGTTTGGGCGCTGCCGCGCACCTGAAAGGAGAGCATCCCCCCGAAAGCCGACATCTGGCCCGCGGCGATGGCGTGGCCGGGATGGGAGGCCAGACCGGGGTAATGCACCGTTTCCACGCCCGGATGGTCTGCCAGGAATTGGGCCACTCGCAGGGCATTCTCCGAGTGCGCCCGCACGCGGTAGGGCAACGTATCGATGCCGCGTAGCGTCAGCCAGCAATCGAAGGGCGAGGGTACCGCGCCGCCGTAGCGCTGCGAGGCGCGGGCGCGCTCGAACAGGTAATTGGGGTGACGGGTGATTAGCGCGCCGCCCACCACGTCGCTGTGCCCGCTCAAGTACTTGGTGGTGGAGTGCGCCACCATGTCGATGCCGCATTCCAAGGGGTGCTGCAGGACTGGTGTGGCGAAGGTGCCGTCGCATACCGTGACGATGTGCGGTCCGGCCTTGCGCGCCAGTTGCGCGATGGCGGCCAGATCGGTGATCTTCATCAGCGGGTTGGAGGGCGTCTCGGTCCAGATGAGGCGCGTGTGGGGGCGCAGGGCGGCGCGCACGGCGTCCGCCCGGGTCATATCCACGTACGAGGTTTCCAGGCCCCACTTGCCGAAAACGCCGCCGATGACTTTGCGCAGGCCCCAGTAAACGTCGTCGGGGGCGATCAGGTGGTCGCCCGGCTCAAGGCCCTGCACCAGCGCGGTGGCCACGGCCAGGCCGGAGGAGAACACCAGCGCTTCGGAGCCGCCTTCCACGTCGGCCAGGCAGGCTTCCAGGGCCGCGCGGTTGGGGTTGTTCTCGCGGGAGTAGCTGAAGCCCAGGGGGTATTCGCCGTCCGGACCGCGTTCGAAGGTGGTGGACAAATGGATGGGCAGGGAGACAGCGCCGGTGGCCGGATCGATGCGGCGTCCGGCGTGGACAGCGCGGGTTTCAATCCTCATCTTGGTAGTGTAGCGTTTGAGCGCCGCCGCTCTGTTACCATAAAGAAACGCCTTTGCTCAAAACTGTTCCGGACATTCTGGCCCGTATTGTCGCCCAAAAGCGTGCGGAGCTTGCCGCTGCGGGCGCCGACCTGGCTCTCTGGGAGCAACGGGCCGCGGCGCGCCTCGCGGGCGATGCCGGACGGCGGGATTTCCGCGGCGCGCTGGCCGCGCGGAGCGCGCTGGGCGGACCCGCGATCATCGCCGAGATTAAGAAGGCATCGCCCAGCAAGGGCTTGCTGGCGGCCGATTTTGCGCCTGCCCGCACGGCCGCTGCGTATCATCGGGGAGGGGCCGCGGCACTCAGCGTCCTCACCGACCGGAGCTTCTTCCAAGGCTCGCTGGCGGACCTGGAAGCCGCCCGCGCGGCCGCGCCGCTCGCGGTGCTGCGCAAGGATTTTACAATTGCCGCCTCGCAGATTGTGGAAGCCGCGGCGCACGGCGCGGACGCCATCCTGCTGATTGCCGCCATTCTCACGGAACGCGAGATCCGCGATTTCCGGGAAGCCGCGGCGCGCCACCGGATGGCCGCCCTGGTGGAGGTCCACACGCTGCCGGAACTGGAGGTGGCCGCGGCCGCCGGCAGCGACCTGATCGGCGTCAACAACCGCGACCTCTCGACCTTCGAAGTATCGCTCGAAACTTCCCTGCGGCTGGCCCCGCGAATGCCGGCGGGGGCCCTGACAGTAAGCGAAAGCGGCATCCATGACGCGCGCGATATCGCCACGCTGCGCGCGGCCGGTTATGCGGCCTTCCTGGTGGGCGAGCACCTCATGAAATCGGGCGACCCGGAGAAAGCCCTCGAAAGGCTGGCGGCGGCGTGATCGTCAAGGTCTGCGGCATCACCAACCCGGAAGATGCGGCGCTGGCCGCAGCCAACGGCGCGACCGCCATCGGCTTCAATTTCTATCCGCGCAGCCCGCGCTACATCGCCCCCGAGACGGCCGCCGGAATTCCCACCCCGCCAGGCGTGCGCCGCGTGGGCGTGTTCGTCAATGAACCGCGCGAGAGCGTGGAGCGCATTGTCCGGATAGCCGCGCTGGGTGTGGTCCAGCTTCACGGCGACGAAACGCCCGCCGATTACCCGGCCTCCGCGGCGGTGTGGAAGGCCATGCGAGTGGCGGGCGTCTTCAACGCGCTGCGCTTTCTGGAATGCCCCATCGAAGCCCTGCTGCTGGATGGCCCCGCCGGCGCAAGCTACGGTGGCTCCGGGAAGAGTTTTCAATGGCGTCTGGCCGCCTCCTGCCCGTTGCGCGTGATTCTGGCGGGCGGCCTGGATGGCTCCAACGTGGCCGCCGCCATTGCCGATGCCAGGCCGTGGGGCGTGGACGCCTGTTCGCGCATCGAAAGCGCGCCGGGCAAAAAGGACCCTATCAAAATGACTCAATTTCTTGCTGCCGCGCGGGAGGCCTTCCGGCAATGACCCCGCAACCGGATGCCGGCGGCCACTTCGGCCCGTACGGCGGACGCTACGTTCCGGAAGTCCTGATGGCGCCCATCGAGGAGTTGGAAACGGCCTACCTGGCGGCGCGCCAGGACCCCGCGTTTCAAGCCGAACTGGCGCTGCTGCTGTCCACCTACGCCGGGCGGCCTACGCCGCTCTACTTCGCGCGCCATCTTTCGGCGCAGTTGGGCGGCGCAAGGCTGTGGCTGAAGCGCGAGGACCTGCTGCACACCGGCGCGCACAAGATCAACAACTGCCTGGGCCAGGCGCTGCTGGCCCGCCGCATGGGCAAACGCCGCATTATCGCCGAGACCGGCGCCGGACAACACGGCGTGGCCACCGCCACGGTGTGCGCGCTGCTGGGCTTCGAGTGCGTGGTCTACATGGGCGAGGAGGACATGCGCCGCCAGCGCCTGAATGTGTTCCGGATGCGCCTGCTGGGCGCCCAGGTGGTGGGGGTGGCGACCGGCAGCCGCACGCTCAAGGACGCCATCAGCGAGGCCATGCGCGACTGGGTGGCGCACGTCGGGGACACCCACTACCTGCTGGGATCGGCCCTCGGCGCCCATCCTTATCCCATGATGGTGCGCGATTTTCACAAGATTATCGGCGAAGAGGCGCGGGCGCAGATTCTGGCCGCCGAGGGGCGCCTGCCGGACGCCGTGATTGCCTGCGTGGGCGGCGGCTCGAATGCCATCGGAATTTTTCACGCGTTTTTGCCCGACCGGGCAGTGCAGTTGATCGGGGTGGAGGCCGGCGGGCGCGGCGAGGCGCTGGGGCAGCATGCCGCCCGATACCGCGGCGGCGCACCCGGCGTGCTGCAGGGAGCCTACAGCTACGTGCTTCAGGACGAGCACGGGCAGATCGCCGGCACACACTCGGTTTCGGCGGGCCTGGATTACGCCATGATCGGTCCGGAACACGCCTGGCTGCACGACCAGAGCCGCGCCGAATATGTCGCCGCATCAGACCGCGAAGCGCTGGATGCCGCGCGCCTGCTCTCGCGCGCTGAGGGCATTATTCCGGCGCTCGAATCGGCGCACGCGGTGGCCGAGGCGGTGAAGCGCGCGCCCGCCGCCAGCGGCCGTGTCATTGTGGTGAACCTCTCGGGCCGCGGGGACAAGGATATCGATATCTACCGCGAGAACTTTCCGGAGCTGGATCGATGACCCGCATCGGCTGCCTCTTCGACCGTCTGCGGAAACAAGGCCGCAAAGGGTTGATTGCCTACCTCACGGCCGGCGATCCCTCGCCCGAACGAACGCCCGCGCTGGTGGAGGCGCTGGAGCGCGGCGGCGCCGACCTGATCGAGCTGGGGGTGCCTTTTTCCGATCCCATCGCCGATGGCCCGGTGATCCAGCGGGCCGGCGAGCGGGCCCTCAAAGCCGGCACGACCCTGGGCGGCGTGCTGCAAATGGCCGCCGAAATCCGCGGGCGCTCGGAAGTGCCGCTGCTGCTGTTCACCTATCTCAACCCGGTGATGCGCTACGGCCTGGAGCGCCTGGCCCGCGACGCCGCAAGCGCGGGCATCGATGGCTGCCTGCTCACCGACGCTTCCGTGGAGGAGGCCGGCGCGTACGCCGCCGCCATGCACGCCGAGGGTCTGGACACCGTGTTCCTGGCCGCTCCCACTTCCACCGAACGCCGCCTGAAACTGGTGGCCGAATATTCCACCGGCTTCGTATACCTGGTTTCGCGCGCGGGAGTGACGGGCGAGCGCGATTCGCTTTCGGCCGCCGTGGGACCGCTGATTGAGGCCGTGCGGCGGGTGACCGCGCTGCCGCTGGCGGTGGGCTTCGGCATCTCCAAACCCGAGCACGTCGCCGAGCTCGGCCGCCAGGTGGAAGCCGTGGTGGTGGGCAGCGCGCTGGTGCGTCTGATCGAGCGCAACCTGGACAATCCCTCGCTCGAGATTCAACTGGAGTCGTTCACCCGCGAGCTGAAACACGGCTTCGGAGCGCACGCATGACGGTCGAAGAAGCCCGCGCGCAGCTTGAGGAATTCCGGGTCCTCATCGACGACGTGGATCGCCGTATCGTGGCTCTGCTCAACGAGCGCACCCAGGTGGTGGAGAACATCGGGCGTGTCAAGCGCCAGGCGCACCTGCCGATTTACGAACCCCGGCGCGAGGACCAGGTGTTCGCCAACATCACCGGGTGCAACCACGGGCCCCTCACCCCCGAGGCGGTCCGCCGCATCTTCGAACGCATCATCGACGAGATGCGCACGATTCAGAAATTGCGCATCATCGAAACCATTTCGGACGGAGACCAGTAAATGCTAGTCGTCATGCAAGAGGGCGCCACCGAGCTTCAGATTCAGGCCGTGATCGACCGGCTGATCGAGATGGGTTTCGACGTCCACCGTTCCACGGGAGTGATCCACACCGTGCTCGGCGGGGTGGGCGGGAAGGACGATTTCGACGTCGGCATCCTGGAGGTGATGGAGGGGGTCAAGGAGGCCCACCGGATCATCTCGCCGTACAAGCTGGCCAGCCGGGTTTTCCGGCCAGGCGGCACGCTGGTGAAGATCGGGGATGTGGAGATTGGCGGGCCGCGCGTGGTGGTGATGGCCGGGCCTTGCAGCGTGGAGAGCCGCGAGCAGATCGAGCGCTCGGCGGAGATCGCGGCCCAGGGCGGCGCCCAGATTCTGCGCGGCGGAGCCTTCAAACCGCGCAGCTCGCCCTACAGCTTCCAGGGCCTCGGCGAGGAGGGCCTGAAGCTTCTGCACGAAGCCGCCCGGCGCCGCGGGTTGCTGGTGGTGAGCGAGGTAATGGAGAGCGCCCAGATTCCCCTGCTGGCGCAATATGCCGATATCCTGCAAGTGGGCGCGCGTAACATGCAGAACTTCAACCTGCTGCGCGACCTGGGCCGCCAGCGCGCGCCGGTGCTGCTGAAGCGCGGAATTTCCGCCACCATCGAGGAGTTGCTGCTCTCTGCCGAGTACATCCTGGCGGGCGGCAATTACGACGTGATTCTGTGCGAGCGCGGCATCCGCACCTTCGAAACCTACACCCGCAATACCATGGATATTTCCGCCATCCCGATTGTGAAGAAGCTGTCGCACCTGCCCATGGTGGCCGACCCTTCGCATGGCACCGGCCGGCGCGACAAGGTGGTGCCGATGGCGCGGGCCGCCGTGGCCGCGGGCGCCGATGGCCTGCTGGTGGAAGTGCATCCCGACCCCGACCACGCCCTCAGCGACGGCGCGCAATCGCTGCTGCCCGAGCAATTCGACGACATGATGCGGCAGTTGCGGATGATCGCCCCGGCAGTGGGGCGGACAGTGTAGCGGCGGTCTGACGGCACGCCTCCGGGAGAAAGTCCGTCCAGCGTCCGGGACCACCGGGACTAACGAAAGAACGAGTCGCGCAATTCTTCCTTGGGAATGAGCCGGCTTGCCTGCCGGTAGATCGCCATCAGGGTGCCCCGATCCATTTCAGCGTGCAAGGGAACGGTCAGGGACTGGTGCGCGCCGGAGGGCAGCCCTCGTCCTGGCCCGACAGAACTCTCAACTTGGGTATCAGGCTACGGCGTCGAGTTCGAAACCAGCCAAAATGGTAGGATTCGGAGCGACCCCCAGGTCGGCAAGGTCTTCACCGTCGAGGTGGAGGAACACAGCCTCCCGAATATTGTTCGCGAGCTCGTCAAGGGTACGTGCTTGAGTCACAACTGGAAGGTCCAGGCACTCCGCGCCGCCGGAGCAAATGCCGCCCCTGCTCACTCGCCTTCCACTGGGAGACGAAAGAAGTAAAGGGCTACGCTCTCTTGACAGCGAAGGGCGGCGCCAGGCTGCGGCGGCATGGAGGCGAGTCGCCGGCGGAATACCCAACCCAGTGGAAGACCGGCATTAACTCTGCCAATGGAAGCACGGCGATCGATCCCGATGAGCTGTCGATCTTCACGGCGCTTGAACACAGCTTGGGGTAAGTTGAAGCTCGCGAATTGACTGGTCAAAAAACACCCGGCGTGACGCTTTGCCTCATAATAGGTGTGCCAAACTTTAGGCTGACTGGCTTTATGCAAACCGTGACCATTATCGGAACCGGCCTGATCGGCGCATCCTTCGGGCTGGCGCTGCGGCGGGCAGGCTTCCGCGGCGCGATTCTAGGGGTCAGCTCGGCCGCGGCGCTGAAGGAGGCGCTGGCAGTGGGCGCGATTGACCGGGGCCTCCCGCTGGCCGAAGCAGCGCCCCAATCGGACTTGATCTTCCTGGCGCAGACGATCGGGCGGATCCTGGATACCATCCGGCATCTCGATCCGCTGCTGGGGGACGCTCCCGCGGGCACAGGGGCGGGCACCCTCATCACCGATGCCGGCAGCACCAAGTGCGAGATCGTGGATACGGCCCGGCAGGCCATCACGCGCGGCCAATTCCTGGGCGGCCACCCCATGGCCGGCAAGGAAACCCGGGGCGCTGCGGCGGCGGATGCCGAGCTGTTCCGCGGGCGAACCTGGGTGCTCACGCCCGACGATCCGGGCGAGATCGAAACTCTCCGCGCGCGCGAATTTCGCGAGTGGCTCGAGCGCATCGGCGCGCGCGTCACGGTCCTCGATTCGGACGAGCACGACCGCGTGGTGGCGCTTACCTCGCACCTCCAGCAACTGGCCTCCACGGCGCTGGCCGCGACCCTCGAGGAGCACGTGCATTCGCCGGCCCTGCGAGCGGTGGCCGGCCCCGGCGCTATCGACATGACCCGCCTGGCTCTCAGCTCCTACGACTTGTGGCGCGACATCCTGGCCACCAACACCGGCCACATCGAGCGCGCGCTGGAGCGCTACATTCAGGAACTGGAGCACATCCGCGAGAACCTGCGGACCCGCCAGTTGCAGGCCGAGTTCCGGCGCGCCGCGGCGCTGGCCGCCAGTCTGCGGGGGAGGGAAGAGTAATTCGACGGCGCGCCGTCGCCCTGAACCGCCAGGCCGCCTGCGCTCCTCAGCCCTTCCACTCGCCTACCGGCTGCCGAACGGCGGCGTTGAGGCGATTCCAGACATTGATGTTGGCGATGGCGATGACCAGGGCCGCCAACGCTTTCTAGTCGTAGTGACGGGCGGCGTCCGCCCAGATCTCGTCCGTCACCGGGTCCGCCCGGTCGCTGATTCGGGTAAGCGCCTCGGCGAGCGCCAGCGCGGCGCGCTCGGCGCCGGTGAAGCCGGGATTGTCCCGCCAGGCTGCGACCGCAAAAATCCGTTCGTCCGTGTCGTCGGCCTTCTTCAGGTCCCGCGAGTGCATATCTACGCAAACGCTGCAGCCATTGATCTGGCTCGCGCGCAGCTCGATCATGGCCAGCGTCCGCGCCGGTACGCCGCCCTTCCTCGCGGACGCCCCCAGGGCCAGCAAGGCCTGCATGGCGTCGGGAATAATCTGCACCGGGTGAGTCATGCGGGCGTGCATGACTTTCGTTTCGACCGTTTCTACGGGCATGTTCCCCTCCTCTGAAATATGGAACGTGTCTTTCGGCACCGGGATGCCGGTGCTGGTGAACGGCGCCGCGGGAGTGGTTTCGTGGCTTCCCGGTGGACAACCGTTCTCGGTGATGGGCTTTACGGTCAGGCTCGGCAAAATCGTCGAAATCGACGTGCTCGGAGATCCGGCGAGACTTCGGCAACTCGACCTGACGATCTTCGAAGGCTGAACCGCCAAGGTTATCTTTTTGGGGGGCTAAAAAGTTAAAGGCCCCGATCTGGGTAGCTCGGGGCCTTGCACTCAGAGGGTCGGCGGTGGGAGGGGACTCACCGCCTTGGGATGCTGTCTGTGTTGATTTGATAGTAGCAATTTAGGATCTTGTTGTCCAGTTATTTTTAAAAAAATTTCCAAAATTTTTTTGGAAGGCCTCCGGCGGCCGCTACGGCGCGCCTGGAAAGCGCAATCCTGCACAGACCGTGGAGTTTTCCAGCGCACTCACTGCGCGCAAGAGGCGTGCTCGAACTCGCCGAGCGTCTGCCGGTAGCTGGCATCCAGAAACTCGCTGGCCGCGGGCGCCGGTTTCACCCCGTGGATCATCCGCCTATAGGCATCCACGAACCGGCCGTACTTGCGCAGGGTCGCAACGTCTCCGGCCGCCAGCGCGGTGGCCAGGGTCTTCTCGACGTAGGGCGAAAGCACCTCGACGCGCCCTACGAACACCCGCTCGGTGGCTTTGGGCGCAGGCGTCACTCGCAGGGGCAGGGTTTCGTCCACGGCGCCGCGCGGCAGGATATAGAACACGCGCATCCCCTCCTCGAACCAGGAATCGCCCCAGGTGGCAAGCATGGCCTGGGCCTCCTTCGGGTACAGCCCGGCCTCCACCAGCGCGGCGGCCAGTTCGGCCCGCAAACCATCCAGGTCGAACCACGGGCCGTCCAGGCCGCGGGTCAATTCGGGGACGTCCACCACGGTGGATTGCCCCACCCTCCGCACCACCCGGTAGCCGATCTTGCCGCCGCGGTTTTCAAACACCAGGGCCAGCGGGATGGGCCGGCTGCCGCGGTTCGAGATCTCCAGCTTGCCGGGCGCTATGAAGCGCGGCGCAAGCGGCACCTCGGGCGACCCAATACCGCGATAGAACAGCATCTTTTCGCGCTGGGGGCCGATCTGGAGCGGGGCGGCATCGGTCTCGCGAGCGGCGTAATAGTGGCTGGCCGATTTGCCGGCGGGGAGACTGGCCGTCTCGCCGGGCGAAATCTGAACGCCCCAATCGATCTGGCCGCCGGAGGCGCCGTAGGGCGCTTTCGCCGGCAGCACGCGGGCGGCCTGGGGGTACCATTCGGTAATCAGGCCGCGAGGGAAATCCACGTGAACCGAAACCGTGGTTCGCGCGGGCGAGTAGAAATAAAGCACCGGCGTTTCCATGCGTACCAGCCCCATGGCGGCTTTGATATTCATGCCGCCCAGGTGGTTGACGAAGCACGGCAGGTCCGAAGGGCCGGAGAGCGTAATCCACTCGACGGGCGCTCCATCGGCGCCGGCCACCGAGGTGAAGGTGCCCCATTCATGCACCACCACGGCGCCGGCGGCATGCGGCACGCCTTCGGCGGCGAAACACCCGGCGGCCAGGGCCAGGGCCAAAGCAAAGGCCAATCGCAATTGAGTCATGGCAGCATCCCTCCTTTTGGGATGCCTCAAAGACGCCTCGGCCGGCCCGGGCGTTAACCGGGTACTGCGGCCCTCCTTGATATGATGAAGATCTTTGCCCATGATCGTTGAATCGAACACCGTCCGGTTCGACTCCCTGACCCTTGACAGCGGCGCCACGCTAGCGCCGGTCGAGGTGGCCTACGAGACCTACGGCCGGCTCAACGCCGCCAGGAGCAACGCCATCCTGGCCCTGCACGCTTTTTCCGGCGATGCGCATGCCGCCGGGGTGAGCCACGAAACCGGAAAACCGGGCTGGTGGGACAACATGATCGGGCCGGGCAAGGGCTTCGACACCAACCAGTATTTCGTGATTTGCAGCAATGTGCTGGGCGGGTGCCGCGGCACCACGGGGCCCGCTTCGATCAACCCGGCCACCGGCTGCCCCTACGCCATGTCGTTTCCGGTGATTACCATCGGCGACATGGTGCGGCTCCAGGCGATGCTTATGGACTGGCTCGGCATTAAGCGGCTGCTGACCGTTTCGGGCGGCTCAATGGGGGGGATGCAGGCTCTGGAATGGGCGGTTTCCTACCCCGAACGGGTGGTCTCTGCGATCCCCATCGCCGCCACCACGCGCCACAGCGCCCAGCAGATTGCCTTCAACGAGGTGGGCCGGCAGGCCATCATGGCCGATCCCGATTGGAACGATGGCAATTATTACGGCAAACAGCCCCCGGCGCGCGGGCTGGCGGTGGCCCGCATGGTGGGCCATATCACCTACATGAGCGACGACTCCATGCGCGAGAAATTCGGCCGGCGCCTGCGCGGCAAAGAGGATTTCGGCTTTGGGTTCGACGTGGATTTCGAGGTGGAGAGCTATCTGCGCTATCGCGGCAGCCAGTTTGTGAATCGCTTCGACGCTAATTCCTACCTGTACATCACCAAGGCCATGGATTACTTCGACCTGAGTTACCGGCATGCTTCGCTAGCCGCCGCCCTGGAGCCGGTGGAATGCCGCTTCCTGGTAATCAGTTTCAGCTCCGACTGGCTGTATCCCAGTTACCAGTCGCAGGAGACCGTGCGGGCGCTGCGGTCGCGCAACTGCGATGTGGCCTATGTGGAGCTGGAATCCAACTACGGGCACGACTCCTTCCTGGTGGATGTGGCGGAGCAGTCGGAACTGGTGCGCGGGTTTCTGGCCAGCACCTTCGAGAAGGCCCAATGAGTGTCCAGGCGCCCCACCTCGGCAGCAAGCCGCCGGCTTTCGTGCACGACCTGCTGGGGCGGCGCGATTACGCCATCATCGGCGATATCGTGGCCCCGGGCTCG
Organism: Bryobacteraceae bacterium; assembly: GCA_030038565.1. GTDB lineage: Bacteria > Acidobacteriota > Terriglobia > Bryobacterales > Bryobacteraceae > JOPF133. The sequence goes on along the minus strand of JASHSS010000506.1, from coordinate 8,176 downwards.
CAGGTGCTCGACTTGGGATGCGGCGAGGGCGAATTGCTGGAGTGGCTGGCCGCCAACAAGGGGGTGAAGGCCCGCGGCGTCGAGAAATCCAGCGCCCGCGTGCAGCGCGCCATCGGCCGCGGCGTTTCCGTGTTCCAGGGCGATATCGATGGCGGGCTGGCCGATTATCCCGACCAGACCTTCGACTACGTCATCCTCAGCCAGACTTTGCAGGAGACGGTCTACCCGCGCAAGGTGCTCCACGAGATGCTGCGGGTGGGCAAACGCGGGATTGTGGCCTTCCCCAATTTCGGCCACTGGCGGGTGCGGCTGTCGATGCTCACCAGCGGAAGGGCCCCCTGTACCAAGCTATTCCCGTACGCCTGGTACGAATCCCCCAATATTCACTTTCTGACGGTCTTTGACTTTGAGGAACTGGCCGCCCTGGAAGGGCTGCAAGTGGAGCGGCGCTACTTTCTGGCCGGGCACCGGAAGGTCACCTTCCTGCCCAATCTTCTGGCGGAAGTCGCGGTCTTTCTGGTGACGCGGGAGCGCGGCAGGCGTGATTGAGCACCGCTGTTTCCAGCCCGGATTGACTCGGTAACCGGCTCCGATATTCCTGGTTATGTCAGGCGCTGTGGGCGGTGGTGAAATCCCGCCGCTCCTGGGTGCGAATCCGCCGGCCGGCGGCTCGCATGGCGCGGACGTAGGTTTCGGCGCGCTCGATCTCGGCGGTGCAGCGGGGGCAGCCCAGGTAATGCTCTTCCAGGGCGGCGGCCTGCTCAGGCGAGAGAAGCCCTAAGTGGTAGCTTTCGGCCAATGGGCCGATATCCACGGGACATTCCCGATTCAAGCACTCTATCTCCAATCCTATATATAGACCCCTTTTGAAGACCGCGCCACATGACTTTAGTCCTATTAGCGCTTCAATGTTATGCTTACTGGCTAGATAGTTCGTTATGTTACGTCAGGAGCTTCTATGACCAGACTGGCCCAGCTTATCGCCCAGATGGAGGGATTCTTTCAGCCGGGAACCATTCCCGCCTTGCGCCACAATCCCGGGGATTTGCGGCACAGCCCTCACTCCACGCATCCCCAAGACCCCAACGATATCGGGACGATCGATACGGATGCGGACGGCTGGGCGGATCTCGAACGCCAGCTTCAGATCGACGCCGGACGCGGGTTGACCCTTCAGCAGACCATCTTCGAGTGGGCGCCCGCCTCGGACAACAACAACCCGGCCCAGTATTTGTCTTTTGTGTTGGAGGGCTTCGGCGGCGCGGTTTCCCCGAACACACCGCTGGCGCAGGTGCTGCTGATCCAGGTTCAGGGGCAGGCGGAGGCGCAGGAAGCTTGAAAGCTTCCGGGGTCCGCTACGGTTTTGCCAGCACGTCGGCCAGCGCGCCGGTGAGGCGCAGGACATCCCAACGGGCTTTCTCGAGGGCGTACTGGGCGTCGTCGAAGGCGACCCACTTCTCGTTTTCGTCGATGCGCGCCTCTTCGACCTGGTGCAGCGAGAGGCGGCCTTCCTGCATGCGGGCCAGGTCCACCGAGAGCTGTTCGCGCGCCACGTCCAGGTCCAGCCGGGAGACCTCGGCCGCGTTGGACGCCCGCCGCGCGGCCCGAAAGGCTTCCTGAAGATCCGACGCCAGGTGATTGCGGGCGTCCTTGAGTTCCAATTGGAGGTGCGCGATATCGATTTCCGATTGCGCGGTCTGGCCGCCCACGCCGGATCCGGAAATCAGAGGCAGCTGGAAGGAGACCCCGATTTCCCCGTTGTTGCGTTGGAAGGTTTTGAAGAACTGATTGTAGTTGTTGAAGCGGGCCAGCATTCCGTATTGGGCCACCAGGTCGGCGCGAGGCCAGCGGGCAGCCTTGGCGCCGCGCAGCTCCAGCTTCTTGGAGGCGATTTCGGACTCGATGCGGCGGAGGTTCTGGCTGGAATCGACGGCCTGCTGGAGGGCCTCCTCTTCAGAGGCGGGCAATGGGGCAGCGGCGCGTTCTTCGGCCACCGGGCGCACGCGGTCTTCGGCGGGGAAGCCCAGGGCCAAAGCCAGAGCGGTTTCGGCGGCGGCCTGGTCGTCTTCCAGATTGGCGGCGGTCTGGCGTGCCTGCGCGGCGCGCAACGCGGCGATTTTCTCGTCCAGCGGCAGCGCGCGGCCCTCCGCCAGCATGGCCTGAACGGTCTCCAGAACTTTCTGGCGACTCTCCACATCCTTACGCGCCAGTTCGCCCACGCGGGCGGCCCGTTCGGCATCCAGGTAGAGGCTGGCCACGCGGTAGGCCACTTCGTCGCGTTTGCTGTTGGCCGTGAATACAGCCGTGCGCGCGTCTTCGCGGGCCTGCGCCACGGCCAGCGTCTGCTGGCGATTGAAGATGAACTGGCTGGCGCGCGCCTGCACCACGCTGGGCGCTGAACCGTCGATGCTCATCGGGAACCCGTCGCTGTAGGCCAAGCCGCTGCCCACGGTCAGCCGCGGAGTGAAGGGATCCCGCGCCACCCGAATGGCCTCGCGGGCTTTATCGGCGTCCAGCCGGGCCAGGGAGAGGTCCGGATTCTGGCTCAGCGCCAGGGTCACCGCCTGGCGCAGGGTCAGCGGGTGGATGCCGGCGGCTGCGAGTGAGGCAACGGCCAAAACAAAAATCGCGATCTTGTTCATGGCATCCATTGTAGCGGTCCGGAGCGGCGCGCCTTGCAGCCCGCGATTTAAGGATTTAAGCGATTTAGTTTCAGCCGTTTATGGGCAACTGAATCAATGCCGGATGTGCTACAATAAAGGTGTACCTCCGACAGGTAGAAACAGGCCTTTTATGAATACTGGTAAATTCTGGCCTCTGGATTACGATCCCGAGGACGAAGTGTATGAGACGCTTGTATGGGATCTCCCAGGTTACCGGAAGAAAACTCTCTCTCGCGTAAAGCTTACATTCCCGGATCGCGCCCAAACCCACCGGAATACCGTCCGGCCACAGCAAGGGCGTTGAAATCCGCGGCGATCGCATTTTAAAGCTTCGAGTTGCGACCAAAAGGTTGTAGAATTGCATAGAACTCAGCCGAGGTTTGTGACTATGAAAGCTTTCCTTGCGACGACATGTATCGTAACGGGCGCCTTGCTCGCCGGTGGGTGTGCAACGAAGAAGTACGTGCAGCAAACCACCGCTCCCATCCAGGCCAAAGTAGACCAGGTTGGGCAGCAGACTACCCAAAACGGTCAACAGATTCAGGAAACACGGAATGACCTGAAGCAGGTTGACGATAAGGCGCAATCCGGCATCAGCGCGGCTCAGGAGCGGGCTTCGACGGCTGACCAGCACGCCGGTGATGCGATGAACAAAGCCAATACGGCAGATCAGACAGCAACCCAGGCGGATCAAAAGGCCGACAAGAACGCCCAGGGCCTTGACAGTCTGCGGCAAGTGGTGGCGAATATCGACGACTACAAGATGCAGACGACCGTCACCGTGCCGTTCAAATTCGACCGCTATAACCTGACCGACGATGCCAAGCAGGATCTGGACAAACTCGCCGACGATTTGAAGGCTGACAAGCGCTTCTTCATCGCCGTCGAGGGCTATACCGACAAGACCGGCAGCAAAGCCTACAACGAAGCTCTGAGCCGCCGGCGCGCCGATACCGTGGTGCAATACCTGGTAGCCCAGCACGACATCCCGATCTATCGCATTCACATGATCGGGTTGGGCGAAGACAAGCCGGTAGACGATGGCAGGGGCCGCGAAGCCAACGCCAAGAACCGGCGCGTGGAAGTGAAAGTCTTCAGCGCCGACCAGGTGACCGCTTCCCTGTCCAGCGATTCGGCCGCCTCAGCCGATCGGACCGTGGTTCATTAACCCTGCGAGGAAGTATCTGATTCCCCGGCCCTGACCGCGAGGAAAGCCTGAGGCGCGCCCGAGCGGTCGGGGTTCGGTTTCGAACCCCCCACAGTTTTCCTGAAACGGCTGCCTGCGGATCCCGCACCGCAGGCCTTACTTCTCCTTCCCCCCTTCACTTGGTTCTTGTGTGTGCCGGGAATCCCGGCCGCCATCCGCATCCTTCAGGTCTGCCATTGCTGACGGCGCCGCTGCGCCCGGCCCGTTGACCAAGAGGAAGTGCTCGCGGCGTTATGAGTCGTGGCGGCCGTCGCCGCGAGATTTCCCCCGTCGATTCGCCGATCCCGTTTCCGTGCGCACCTCGGTTTCACCGGAGTGGAGCCGCGGCTGTGAGGGAGAGCTTCGGGCCGCCCGCGGAACTACTCTCGTCCGGGCGCCATCGCGTCGCGCCCGCCGTTCCCGCGCAGCGTGTACGCGCCGTCCGTCGATTCGCCCATTCTCCTCCCGGCCAGGCGCTTGCGCACCTCGGATTCCGACAGGAGACGATCTCGCAGGTCGGCGGGCACGCGCCGCAGTAGCCGGCGCGGGATGGGGCAGCACAGGACCTCACCGCCAGGGTTGATGCCGAGTTCCGAGGCGCGCTCCAACGCGCTCAGAATGCCGTGGGCCCACACGATGGTCGCGCCGAGAAACTCGTCGCCGGCGGCAAAGCTGAGGTAAAACCAACCGAGCGACCGGCGGACCTCTTCTCGAAGCAGGCGGGCGCGCCAGCCGAAATGGCCGGCCGGCGCCCGCTCCCTTTCGGAGGAGTCCTGCCGGAGTGCTCCAGGTGTCATGAATATACGAAGTACCGAATGGCCCTCCTTTTTATCCGAAATTTCAGGCCAGGCGGCTGTTGGTTTTTGCCTCGCCCAAATCCACGGCAACTGCGTTATAGTAAGCAAAGAAAAGGCGAAACACTGGCCGCCGGTTATGGAGGATATTCAGGAACAGCTCGCCGCGCTACGGCGCCAGATCGCGCGCATCGACCGCAAATTCGCCGCGCCCTCGGGGAACGGGCCGGGGCCCGCGCCTGGGCCGCCATTCGCCCGCCAGTCGGGCGGGGCACTGCCTGGAAGGCCCGGCCGGTTCATCGAAGAGATGCTCTCCGGCGAGGTGGTCCGCACGCCGCACGGCGAGCACTTCGAGACCGAAAAACTCTGGGAGCGGCACCGGCGCCATGGCAGCGTGGATATCTCGGATCTGCCGGAACTGCCGGAGGATCTTCTGGAGCAGCTTTCGGCCGGCGCGATTCCGCGCGCGCATCCCACCCGCTGGGCATTCCTGGACACCGAAACCACCGGCTTGGCGGGCGGCACGGGTACCTATGCCTTCCTGGCGGGAGTCGGTTCGATTGAACCGGCCGGCTTTCGCCTGCGCCAGTTTTTTATGCGCGATTACGGCGAAGAGCCTTCCATGCTCCACCGCCTGGCAGAGTACCTGGAGCGCTTCGATGTCCTCATCACCTATAACGGCAAGGCCTACGACCAGCCGCTGCTGGAAACGCGCTTCCGCATGGTGCGGTCGCGGCCGCCCTTCGGCCACCTGGAGCACCTGGACCTGCTGTTCGGCGCGCGGCGCTTGTGGAAGCTACGGCTGGAAAGCTGCCGCCTGGTGGACCTGGAAAACCGCATCCTGGGGGTGGAGAGGGAGGGCGACCTCCCGGGCGAGATGATCCCCTACGTGTACTTCGAGTATCTGCGCACGGAGCGCGCGTTCCGTCTGGTGCCCATCTTCCACCACAACGCGACCGATATCCTGTCGCTGGCGTGCCTCACGGCGATTGTTCCGTTCGCCTTCCGCTCGCCGGCCGACGCGCCCCTGCGGCATGGCGCCGACGTGCTTGGGCTGGCGCGCTGGCTGGTGCAGGCCGAACGCTACCAGGAGGCCCTGCCACTGCTTCGCCGGGCGGTGGATATGGGGCTCCCCGACCCGCTTCTGTTTCCCGCGTTGTGGGAGATGGCCGCCACCCAAAGGCGCCTGGGCCGCGCCGAGGAGGCTTTGGCGGTGATCACGGAACTGGCCGGATCGCCCAACGCCTTCCGCGTCCGGGCGCTGGAGGCGCTGGCCAAGCACTACGAGCATCGCGAGCGGAACTACCCCATGGCGCTGGAGATGACCCGCAGCGCCCTGGCCCTCGCCGACACACCCGAACTGCGCCACCGCGAGCAGCGTTTGAAGGGCCGCAAGAATGCGCCGCGGGCCCGCCGGCTGGATTTGTAGGCGGCCGTGGATGTGCTGTGTCTATTTGTCGCGGGATGCCGGGGCGCTTCCTACGCGCGGCCACTTATGCGCGCTTTGGCGCTGCCTGGGGCTGGGAGCTTTGCGGCGGCGACCTTGGTGGGCAGGGGCCCGTTTCCTGCCCGACACCGGAGCGGCCTGCTCCCCGACGCCGGGGAGCGGCTGGCCACCCGGCGGCCGGCGCGACCCTGTTTCCCACGGCGGCGGCGCGCGGCGCCTATTTCTTGCCGGTCTTCCGCGCGGTCCGCTTCCGCGCAGCGGGCGCGGCCTTCTTTCGCGGAGCCGATGCGGCTCTCTTCCGCGCACCCGCGGCGTCCTGTTTTCCCGCTTCCAGCTTTCCCGCACCAAGCGCCGCCTGGGCCTTGCGCGGTAACTTCGCCACCACCAGGTCGTAGGACCGGCGTAAGTACTGCTTCAACTCAGCGGTCGTGAGGGCGTCCCCGGTTTCCAGCGCCGCCCACTGCGCGCGGGCCAGGTAGGGGGCGGGGACGACTCCGGGTCGCTCGGTGAGGTCGGCGAAATCGTCGGGCGCGCATTTGAACGATAGCCACACGCCCGCCGGTTCCAGCGCCGCGATGGCGAAGATCTTGCCGCCGATTTTGAACACCAGGCTCTCCCACTGCACCGTTTCGGTGGCGTGGGGGAGCGACATGGCGTAGCGGCGGACGAATTCGAGAGCCATGGGCGCGAGCCTGCCTTGCGCTATTTGGCGATCTTGATCAGCACGACGCCGTGTTGCGGCACATCGGCGGAGAATTCGCCGGACATCTTGCCGAGATCCTTGTGGGCCCACAGGTCGCGCACGGCGCGCGAACCGTTCACCCCGAGGTCGGCCCACTTCGCCGTGATCTTGGCCGATCCGCAGCCCCTGTTGAAGAGGCCCACGGCCGTTCCGCCATCGCGCAGGTGCTTCACCCAGACTTCGCTCGTGTCGTTCTTGGCCACCCGGACGGCCTGTTTACCGAGCGCGTCCTGATCGAGCGCGATGACCTCCTTATTCATCAGGATGGCTTTGGTTTCAGGGGTCATATCGCGGATGTCGTTGCCCGCCAGGAGCGGCGCCGAGAGCAGCGACCACAGGCTCATGTGGGTCTGGTATTCCGTATCCGTCATGCCGCCGTTACCGATTTCCAGCATGTCGGGATCGTTCCAATGTCCGGGTGCGGCGTATTTCTCGCGGCCGGGTTGCAAATCGAAGCCGATGTGGTCCATGGACTGCCAACGGTCGCTGATATCGCCGGTGGTGCGCCAGGAATTGCCGCCCACGCGCGCGCCCCATTCGCCGACGTCCAGGTTGCCGTACTGGCACAGGCTGAAAAGGATGTTGCGGCCGGAATGCAGCAGGGCGTTGCCCATCTTGGCGTAAGCCCCGGCCATGGTGGCCTGGGTGTTGTCGTAAACCTGCGAGGCGCTGCACCAGTCGTACTTCAGATAGTCGATGCCCCAGGAGGCGTAGGTTTTGGCATCCTGCTCCTCGTGCTGGTAACTGCCCAGGTAACCGGCGCAGGTCTTGGGACCGGGGGAAGAGTAAATCCCGAGTTTCAACCCCTTGCCGTGGACGTAGGCCGCCAGGGCCTTCATGTCGGGGAACTTATTATTGGTGGTGATATTGCCGTTGGCGTCGCGATGGGCGCCTTCCCAGGTGTCGTCGATATTGACGTAGATGTAACCCGCGTCGCGCATGCCGCTCGCGGCGATGGCGTCGGCCATCTCGCGGATCATCTTATCGCTCACCTGGTTGCGGAACTTATTCCAACTATTCCAGCCCATGGGCGGCGTCTTCGCCAGCCCATTGGCTTTCACTGGATCCGGCATGGGTAGCGAAACGGGAGCCGGCCGCGGTTGAGGCGCGGTGAATTCGTTGGAGACGTGCGCGAGTTCGATCGTTTGCGGCTGCGGATTGCCGCGCCCGCCACCAAACGGCATCCCTGCCGCAGCTTCGCCCCGGCCACCATCGGTTTCACATGGATTGGCGGGAGGCGCTCCCCGTCCGCCACGGCCTCTGCCGGGGAAGTTCACCACCGGTATAGTTAGGGATAACTTACCGTTCACTAATGTGCCGGTGTAAGTCACTTTCGTTGGATCG
>JASHSS010000505.1 GCA_030038565.1 Bryobacteraceae bacterium | reverse complement strand
AATCCGCGCGCAGATCTCCATTGAGAACTCCTGCAAGCTGGTTCCCACGCTGGAAATCTTCGATTTCATCACCGGGCGCACGCAGGTGGTGCTGGGCCACACGGTGGCCGTCCCCTCGGTGGTCGCGGGAAGCTAGGTCCCCGACCGCATGATTCGCTTCCCTGAAGACGCGCCTGTCACACCATGATGCGTGAGGCAATGGTGGGACAGGCCTTCAGCCTGTCCAGGGCAGGCTGAAGGCATGTCGTCATGGCGCGGCGCGCCACCCAAAGGGGTGAAAAACCGGCGCAGGTTTTCGACCGTGCCCCACCCAAGCGGAAGAACTAAATCACGCGGTCGCAGACCTAGTGAGGCGGAGGCAGGGTCTCGCGGGCCCTGCTGCTCTCCGGTTCCGGCGGGCGCCGCTTCAACGCTGCCACAGGATGCGGACGGTTTCCAGGGGCACCGCGACACCGGGATGCCGCGGCACGACGCGCACGGTGTAGTCGCCGGCTGGACGGGTGGCGGGGGCCACGACGCGGCAGGCGAACGCCCCCGGCACACCCGCCAGGGGCCGCAGGCGCTGCATCTCCAGCCTGACCGGGCTGTCGCTGTCGAGGCCCTCGGCATACAGTTCGACCGAGGCGGCCTCCGGGTCGAGTTCGTTGAAGTAGACCTGCACCTCAAAAATGTGCCCATCGGCGCCGCCTTCGACGTGCACTTCGCCCAGTCGCACGGTGTCCCAGTGCTTTTCCGTGGTGCGCCGCCAATCGACCAGTTGCATTCCGGCCGCTCCGCTGGCGGCGGCCCGCTGGCAGTAGGCCGCGGCGCCCGGCAGATAATGCTGCTCGGTGTATTCCCGCACCGCGCGATCGGCGGAAAAGCGCGGCGTCAAGCGCGCCATGCTGTTCCGCATCCGCGCCATCCACGCCGTAGGGATGCCGTCCGAATCGCGCGCATAGAATTCGGGAATCACCTCCTGCTCCAGCAGATTGTAGAGCGCCTCGGCTTCGGCGGCGTCCCAGGCGGGATCGCTGTCGTGCTCGCGCCCATCGCCCAGCGCCCAACCGACGTCCGGGGTGTAGGCCTCCGCCCACCAGCCGTCGAGTTCCGACAGATTGATGCCGCCGTTCACCAGCACCTTCATGCCGCTGGTGCCGCAGGCTTCCCAGGGACGGCGCGGCGTGTTGATCCAGACGTCCACGCCCTCCACCAGGTGCTCGGTGAGGAGCATGTCGTAATCGGCCAGGAAGACGGCATGCGGACGCACCTCGGGCTGTCGGATGAAAGTGGTCCATTCGCGCACCAGGGCCTGCCCCGGCTGATCCTCCGGATGGGCCTTGCCGGCGATGATGAGTTGCACCGGGCGGTGCGGATCGGTGAGCAGACGAACCAGGCGCGGGCGGTCGTGGAGCAGCAGGTTGGGGCGCTTGTAGGTGGCGAAGCGCCGGGCAAAGCCCAGCGTGAGGGCATGGGGATTGAAGAGATGGCGGGCGGTTTCCACATCCTCGGGAGGCGCGCCGGCGGCGGCCAGATCGCGGGCCAATCGCGCGCGGGCGTATTCCACCAGCGACCGGCTGGCGGCCGTGCGAAACTGCCAGAGCCGCGCATCAGGGACGCGGTTGATGTCTTCGGTCAGGGTCTCGGTGGTGCCCAGCCAGCGCGCCTTGCCGCAGGCTTCGGTCCAGAGATCGTCGGCCGGCGCCGAATCCCAGGTGGGCACATGGATTCCGTTGGTGACGTACGCCACCGGAACTTCGGCTTCGGGCCAGCGCGGAAACAGGGGCAGGAAGAGACGGCGGCTGACTTTTCCGTGCAGCCGGCTGACTCCGTTCACCGAACCGCTGCCGCGAATCGCCAGGTAGGCCATGTTGAAGGGCTCGGCCGGGTCGTCCGGATTCTGCCGGCCCAGGGCCAGCAGGTCGCGGACGGAAATGCCCAGTTTCTGCTGGGCAAAATGGCTCAGGTATAGCTCGATGAGCGAGGGAGCGAAGCGGTCGAAGCCGGCGGCCACCGCCGTGTGTGTGGTGAAGAGATTGCCCGCGCGGGTGACGGCCAGCGCGACTTCGAAAGGCTGGCCGGTCTGCTCCATGAAATCGCGGGCGCGCTCCAGGACGGCGAATGCCGCGTGGCCTTCGTTCAGATGGCAGATCTCGGGCTGGAGGCCGAGCGCGCGCAGCAGGCGCCATCCGCCGATGCCGAGCAGGATCTCCTGCTTGAGGCGCAATTCCGGGCCGCCACCGTAAAGCTCGCTGGTGATGCCGCGATGCACGGGATAATTGGCCGCGTCGTTGCTATCGAGCAGGTACAGCTTGATCCGGCCCACCTGCACCTGCCACGCGCGCAGCCAGACCGAGAAGCCGGGCAGAGCGATCTCCAGCCGCAACCATTCGCCGTTGGGCTGGCGCAGCGGAGTGACCGGCAATTGCCCGGGATCGTTATAGGGGAAGAGAGCCTGCTGGTCGCCGCTTTTGGAGATCATCTGGCGGAAATATCCCTGCTGGTAGAGCAGGCCGACGCCGGCAACCGGCACGCCCAGATCGCTGGCGGCTTTGAGCTGATCGCCGGCCACATTGCCCAAGCCGCCCGAATAAATGGGCAGAGCTTCGCTGAGCATGAATTCCATGCTGAAATAGGCCGCCGTGGTGAGCGCACATTGAGGATGGCACTGCTGAAACCAGGCCGGCGCTTCCCTGGCCTCGCGGCTGGCCGCGACCAGGTCCTCGGCGTTCTTGCGGAACGCCGGATCGGCCAGAGCTTGCTCGATGCGCTCGCGCGAGGCGGTCTGCAGGATCACCCAGGGGTTATGAGTGATCTGCCACAGGGCGGGATCGAGCTGGCGCCAGACGCCGTCGGTCGCGTGGTTCCACGACCAGTTCAGGTCCAACGCAAGTTCCGCCAGGGAATCGAAGCCTTCGATTTCGGTGGGCAGAAGATGGTAGATGGGATGGCTGGCACGCGTAGGTTGGCTCATGCTTCATTCTGGCGCAGCCGGCGGGGCAAAAGGATGACGTTCCGGTAACCACTGCGTGGAGGCCGTTCGATTCGGCTCAACGT
>JASHSS010000504.1 GCA_030038565.1 Bryobacteraceae bacterium | reverse complement strand
GCGGGGTCGAAGGTCACGTCGCCCACGAAATCCTGCTCCGCCGGCTTGCTTTCGGTATACACCGGGAAAGTGCGCGCGGCGGTGAGGTTTCCGTTGGCGAAGGCGAACTCGAAGACCGATCCTTTCGATCCGCCGCCCACGTAGACGCGGTCGCCGGCGGGCGAAAACGCCAGCCCCAGCCAGGCATCCGGCACGCCGATGTGGCTGACTACGGCGGCCGAGCCGACTTCGATGACGCTGATGCTGGGCGGCCGGTATCCGCCGTTGAGCACCAGGAGATATTTGCCGTCGGGCGAGAGCGCCGTGGCCATGGGCAGGGTGTCGAGCGGCACCTGCTTGCCCACCGGCGCCACGCGCCAGCCACTATTGAGCAGGAAACCGCCGCCCGGAAGCGGCCCGACCTGCTCGCGCGGCGAGGGCTGCGAACTCAGCAGCGCGGCGAGCGAAATCAAAATGACGGCGAGCCCCAGGGGCGCCTTCGGTACGCTGGCGGAACTGGCAATTGGCATGGGTACCTTCATTGTAAGCGGGCCTTGCCCGGCGTGTGTCGGGGGTTGACCGGGCACCAGGGAACGTCCCGGAGCGGCCATTTTGGGGCAAAATGCCCAAAATGCACTGCTAACTCTTTTGGTTTCAACAAATCGTTTGGGCATTTTGCCCAAAATCGGCGGTGGGCTTCCGATTCCGCAGGCGCGGCGGGCGCGCGGGATAGCAGACAACCGCGCACGTGGGCCCGGACCGGCGAAGCCGATTGGGAGGTCAGGCCACCCGCAAGCGGCCATGGTTCCTCGCTGCGGAGGGTGACGCGCTCAGCGGTGAGGGAAGCAGTTGGCCGCAAGCGCCCGACCGAGCGGGGCGCCGGCCGAACCGCCGGATTGGAGGCGCGGGCCGCCTGGACGCCTCGCGACCTCGGCCTTCGATTACGGCCAGGTCTTCGACCGCGTGATTTAGTTCTTCCGCTTGGTGGGGCACGGTCGAAAACCTTCCCTCAGGGCCGGAGTGGACAGGCTGAAGGCCTGTCCCACCAATGCCTCACGCATCATGGTGTGACAGGCGCGTCTTGAGGGAAGCGAATCATGCGGTCGGGGACCTAGCTGAGCCGGATGGGTTGTTGGGGCGGATTAGCCGCCTTGGGAGTCGTGCTGGCCGGTGCCGCCGGTGTCTTCGAGCTTGGTGCCTTGCTTATCGACGTGCTGCGGCACGGTGCCGGCCATGTTCATCTGGTTTTCGGTGGCGCCGGCGGAACGGTCGGTAACGGGGGAGTGAGCGGCGGCCGCGGCGGGTTTGGGACCGGTGGCGGCACGCTCCACCACCACCTCGAAGCGGGAAACGACCGTGGCGATGGCGGCGACGGCCGCGAGAATGGGGGCGAGCACCACTCCGACGGTGGCCACGCTCAGGGGGATCTCCACGAAAGTATGGCCGCTCTCGTCCTTGATGATGATTCTACGGACGTTGCCCTCGTGGATCAGTTCCTTCACCTTGTCGGCGAGGTCTCCCGCGTGCACTTTGACTTGCTCGAAGATTCGTCCGAATTGGTCCATGTGGGAAGTGTAGCGCGAAGCGCCCGGCGGCGGCGGTCTTTTTGGTGGAGTGTGAAACGGTGGCCGCGCGGCGTGCGCCCGCCCTCTTACTGCACCTGGTACGGAACGCTGACTTCCACGGTTTTCGGCGGATAGCAGGCCTTGTTGTCGCAGGCCTGGTAGCGCAGTTTACCCACCTTCGCTCCGGGACCGGCGGGGGCGTCCGGGGCCACCTGGAATTTGACCACCAGATTGAAGTTGCCGGTGAACACGGACAGCGGCTTGTCGCTGAAAGGGTACTTTTCCAGGGCGGGTTTGGGATACGCCACCTGGCCGCCGGTCAACCCTCCGCCAGGGTTCCACACCAGCCGGAGGGGGATCAAGTAGTCTTCCGCCGGAGTGTTGCTGTTCACGTGAAAACCCGGGTCCACCATCACGGGAATGCGGACCTCGACGGCGGCATTCCGTTTTCCCACTGCCCTGGTGGGTTCCCCGACCTTCAGGTGACCGTTATCTTGCGCCCAGCAAGGCAGGCATAGCAGCGCGGGTAATGCCGCCGCCGCCGTTAGGAGCTTGCAAAAGTTGTTCAATGCCATCTTCGAAATCTTTCTTGCTCGCGAGGCCAACGTGAACGGCCGCAATCTTTCCTCCGCGGTCGATCAGAAAGGTGGTGGGCAGCGCGTCTACGCCGCCATAAAGCTGGGCGGTGGCGTCGTTGCCGATGACCACCCGGTAATTCACCTGCAAATCGGCCAGGAAGGGTTTCACGACCTCCCAGCCCTCATCGTCCATGGAGACGCCGAGCACATCGAAACCGCGATCCTTGTTTTTGCGCTGCATATCCATGAACCAGGGAATTTCGATTTTGCACGGGCCGCACCAGGTAGCCCAGAAATCCAGCAGCACCACCTTGCCGCGGTAATCGCTCAGGTGCACTAATTTTCCGTCGGCATCCTTAAGCGCAAAATCGGGCGCGTCCTTGCGATCCTTATCGGGCTTTACCGAGGCCGCTCGGACGGTTTCGCTGGAGCAACCCGTGAACAGGCAGGCGGCCAACACAAGGCTGGCGGCGATCATGGCTGGAAAACGCGATGCTGACACAGAGGTCTCCCTTTCAAATTATATCGACAATTGGCGCCCTTTCACGAAGCCCCGGAACCAGGCGCGCCGGGACGGCCGGAAGCGGGCCTCCAGGGTGAACGCAGGGTGCCGTCCGACACCCCCGTAGAGCCACGCCGCGGTATCGCAGAAGCTCTCGGCGCAATACTCGCGCCAGCGACGGCTGCGGCGGCGGACATCGGCCGCGCGGAGGGCATCTTTACGCCACTGGGACGACCAGCCCAATTCGCCGCGCGCGCCGGCTTTCCATTCGTCCTCGATGAGGCGCTCAAAGGACCGCCGCGCCGGATTGCCGGCCCTCCACCAGGCGAAGTGAAACAACTCGTGGGCGAAAATCCGTTCGATTTCGCGGGCGGGGCAGTTGAAGGCGATGCGGCGCTGGTGCAAGAACGCCCCGGCATCGACCGGGCCGCGGCGGTCGCGCAGGCCGGGGAATCGCTCGACGAACACCGGAAGGCCGAGCATCGGGGGAAGCCGCCCGAGCACCAAGCGCGCCTGGCGCTGCAGAGAGGCTTCGGCGAAGCGGAAGAGCGCGGGGGCCATTTTAGGGGTCACGGTTGGGTGGGGCAGGCTTTTCTCTGCCCCGGACAGGCTGAAGGCCTGTCCCACCCTTTATGCGGCGTGAGTCTGCCGGCCCTCGGCGCGGGCCAGCTCCGCGGCGTAACGTTCCAGCTCGGCGGGCGGAACCGTCACCAAGTCCTTCTCCATGTCCTCGCCGGTCTGGACCAGGTGCACGAGGTGCAGGGCGGCGAGGCGGGCGCACCAGGGGTCGTCCATGGGGCGGCCGGTTTCGCGGCTGACGCGCAGGAGGGCGGCGTGCGGCAAAGCGATGGTTTTCTGGAGCGGAGGGGCGGGTTCTGCGCTCTGATCCATCAGGATGAATTTCACGTCCACGGTGTCGGCGTGGCGGATCGAGATAGCGGTCTGGAGCCACTTAAAAAGCACTTGAAACTTGCGGCCGAACGGGTCGGGCCCGGCTTCGAACTCGCGAAAACTCAGCATCGATTTATTTTACAATGGGTCTTCATGTTAGTTGCCGAATTGACCGCTCCACGGCAATTCCGCCTGGTGGAACAGCCGATGGAGCCTGTGGCGGCGGGCTGCGTCCGCGTAAAGGTGAACGCGGTGGGGATCTGCGGCTCCGACGTACATTCCTATTCCGAGGGCGCGATCGGCGACACGCCCTGCGAGTACCCCATGGTATTGGGGCACGAGCCGGCAGGCACGGTGGTGGAGACCGGCGCGGGAGTTACCGGCTGGGCGCCCGGCGACCGCGCCGCGCTGGAGCCGGCGTTGTACTGCTACCATTGCGAGCTCTGCCGGGCCGGAAAACACAATCTCTGCGTCAACCTGCGGTTTCTGAGCAACCCGGGGCACCCGGGGTTCTTCCGCGAGTTTGTGGACCTGCCTCCCACGAACCTGCTGGCGATTCCGCAGCAACTTTCCTTCGAGCTGGCCAGCATGGTTGAACCCCTGGGGGTGGCGCTGCATTCGATGCAATTTGCCGCCATCCAACCCGGCGAAACGGTGGCGCTGTTCGGCGCAGGACCCATTGGCCTGCTCACGCTGGCTTCGGTGATCGTGGCCGGCGCGGGCCGGATCTGGGTGATCGAGCCGGTGAAGCACCGGCGGGCCATGGCGCTCGAAATGGGGGCCGATGCGGCGCTCGATCCGGCCGAGATCGACGCGGCGCGCGAGATCGCATCGGAAACCGGAGGCCGCGGCGTGGATTGCGCCATCGACTGCGCGGCCAAGGAGCACACCACCAACCAGGCCATCCAATCCGCGCGCAATGGAGGCCGCGTAGTGATCACGGGGATTCATTCGGCCAGCTTCGTGCCCTTCGAGGTTTCTCCGATGCGCCGCAAGGAGCTGGCGATTTTCAACGTGCGCCGCTCCAACCACGAACCCGAGGACGCCCTCGGTTTATTGGTGGACCACGCGGAGTGGTTCGCGCCGCTGGCCACGCACTCGCGCCCGCTGAGCGCCATCGCGGAAGCATTCTCGATCGCGGAGAATTATGCGGATGGCGTGGGGAAGATGATCATCCGGACGCGGTAGACTCACGGGGCCGAAAGGAATCGGAGAATCTCGCGCATGACGCGGTCTCCCTGGGCGGTCTGGAAGAGAGACTGCGCGTGCGCGGAACCCTCCAGGACAATCAGCTCTTTGGGCGGAGGAGCTTTTTCGTATTGGGCCCGAATGCCCGGGAGCCGTGGCCCGGCGCCATTGGAATCGTCGCGCGCCACGATGAACAGGGATCTTGACTTGAGCTTGCCGGCGGGGAGGTTGGGCGCAGCGCCCAGAAAAACGACGCGGTCGATTTCCCCGGGCGCGGATTGGATGGATGCATCGCCGGCAGCACCACCGCCGAAGCTTCCGCCAACCACCGATACCGTTTTGGCTCCATGCGTCTTCAGGTAGCGGACGGCGGCGAGCACGTCGTTTTGAAACGGGGCGCCGTCGAAATCAGCCATGCCCGGACCGCGCGAGCGACCGTAACCGCGAAAGTCGATGGCCAGGGCGCAAAATCCAGCCGTCGCCAGGGCCTGAGCCTGCGGGCGCCAGCTCTCCTTGTTGAACGGGCCGCCGTGAGCCAGCACGACGGCGCGGTCTCCCTTTCCGTAGCTGTCGGCAAAGATCAGGCCGCCGTCCTGGGTTGGGAAGGAAATGTTCTGCTGCGCCGCGGCCAGACCTGCCAGGGCAATTGAGGCGAACATTGCGCGGGCAGACATTCCAGCATTATAGGCCGCCGG
>JASHSS010000047.1 GCA_030038565.1 Bryobacteraceae bacterium | reverse complement strand
CGCTCCTTCCCCGGGCGCGCCTTTTCGTTCCACGTCGTGCGCAGCGTGCAAGCGCCATCCAGGCACGCGAAGCTGATCTCGGGGTTGCCGGCTCCCGCCCGGCGATCCCCTTTTCGCGAGATACAATCAGATCCTGTAGTTCGAGAACCAAAATGCGCCTATTCTGCCTGACCTTATCTTTTGCGGCAACGCTGTATGGCCAAGGGGGCGAGCGGCGTTCGTTCCGCGATTGGACCGCGCCGGCCCTCACCGGGAAGCCGGCAATCGCTTGCGGCGAACTTCGCAGCCTCACAAGCTTCGATCTCTCGGTGATCAGCGCCACCGTGATTCCGGGATCGGCCAACGCTCCGGAGCATTGCCGCGTGCGGGTGATGGTCCAGCCCGAGATCAACATCGAAGTAAATCTGCCGGCGGCCTGGAACCACCGGCTCTACATGTTCGGCAATGGAGGTTGGGCCGGAGAGTCGTTTGAAACCGCCGGACGGGCAGCCAGCCGCGCACGCGGTCTCCAGGCCGGGTTCGTGACGGCGGCTACCGATACGGGACATTCGGCCGCCTCCCAGCCGGGCGCCAGTTTCGCCCTCAACCGGCAAGAATTGCTGGATTACGGATTCCGTTCGCTGCACGTCACCGCCGAAACGGCCAAGCTGATGGCGCGAACTTACTACGGGGCCGGTCCCGCGAAATCGTATTACGAAGGGTGCTCGCAAGGTGGGCGGCAAGGGCTGACTTTGGCCCAGAGATTTCCCGGCGATTTCGATGGAATCGTGGCCGGATCGCCTGCCGTCTATCAAACCGGCACGCATCTGGCGCGGGCTTATTGGATGCAGGGGCTGAATGCCAACCCCTTTCCGGCCGCCAAACTGGGCCTTTTGGCGAGCCGCGTCTACCAGCAGTGCGACGCCAGGGATGGGCTAAAGGACGGCTTGATCGACGATCCTCGCCGCTGCGATTTCCAACCGGCGCGCGATCTGCCGCACTGCGCCGAAGGAACGGACCAGCCCGATTGCTTCACGGCAAACCAGATTCGCGCCCTCGAACGGATTTATGGCGACGTGATGAGCCAGGGGAAGCGCTTTTTTCCGGGCTGGCCCGTGGGCGCCGAAATCGCCGGGCCGAACGGACAGAGCGGCTGGATCGGGCAGGAGATCAACGGGCCGAACGGTCCCGGAGCCTGGACCTCGTACGGGTACAATTTTCTGCGCTTCGTACTGCCGGGAGCGAAGTCCGGAACAGTGGACAGCGATCCGGTACGAGCGTTTAGCCAATTCGACATCGACAAGTATCCCGCCCAGGCCGAGGAATTGCGCCAGATTATAGACGCCACCGACACGGACCTCTCGGCATTCCGCCGGCGCGGCGGAAAGCTGCTCATGTATTACGGGTGGGCCGATCCGCAACTGAACCCCAGGATGGGCGTGGAGTATTACGAGCAGGTGCTCGAGAAGATGGGCGATTCCACCGAAGACTTTTTCCGGCTGTTCATGGTCCCGGGAATGTTCCATTGCGGAGGTGGCGTGGGCGCCAGTGTGTTCGATGCGGCCACGCCGGTGGTCAATTGGGTGGAGGCAGGCAAGGCCCCCGACCGAATTGAGGCCAGCCGCGTGGCGGACGGTAAGGTGGTGCGCACGCGGCCGCTTTGCCCATATCCGCAGGTTGCCCGATACAAGGGCAGCGGCAGCATCGACGAATCGGCGAATTTTGCGTGCGTGAAGCCTTGAATGCTATTGGAAGACCTGCCGGCTGCCGCTAAGCCGGACCCTTCGCCCTGAAACGCCACAAGGCCGCGGATACGGAGCGCCTCCGAGCGTCGCCCCGTATCTGCGGCCCACCACGTTAGGGAGAGGATCTGTCAGTCGGCCCGCGTCAGCCCGATGGTCACCACCGCCACCCGCTCTTTATCCGCCTGGCGCAGCTTGGGAGCCGGAAGCTCGTACAGGTACGCGTCCTGCCCGTTCCACACCGCCCGCAACGTGCATTTACCGTCCAGGCACTCGAAGGTGATCCTGGGGGTGCCACCCTCGCGCCACGCCTCGGGCGCATCCGATCCGTGGAATGGGGAGAGCATGGCCATGCGGGCGGTCGCCCGGTTGCGAACCATGAGGATCTCGTGGCCGCTGGCGCCGAGTTCCACCGTGACGTCGTAGGCGCCCGCCGTCATCTGCCTGCCCCCGGCGCTGAAGGCCATGGGGATTTCCGCTTTGAGTGTTTGTGCCGAAGCACTACCAGCGGTAACCGCCAGGGCAGCCACCGCGACCATTGAAAGCATCGTGAAGTTTTTCATCGTCTTACCCTCCTTCGGGCGGCCCTTTCGGCTCCCGACTACGGTACCTTTTAAGGCAAGCCACGCGCCAATGCGTAAGTGATTGTAAAGACGGCAAATCGGCGACGGCCGCGGGGTCAGGATGAACCGTACGGTTCGTTGGCGCGAACCGGTCGGGTCAGGCATTTTTCAATTCGAACCTGAGGTTTCTCTTTGATAACCGTTTTTCGATAACACCGTTATGGTCTGGTACCCATGGGTCAGTCATCCAAAGGTAACTATCGGGCGATAGGTTGCCCTGCGTAAGCTGGACGCGTGGGGTTCTCGGGGCGTCAGTGGCTGGCAGCCGCGGCGGGCCGGGGCGTCAGTGCGGAAAGGTCAACCGTGGCCACGGCGGCGCGCGTGCCGAGGCGATGGAATCGCCTGGTGCGGAAGATCTTCCAAAGCCGCTTAGAAGCCAAAGCGATTTTAAGGTAAGATAGGCCGGTTACCGGAGTTTAAGAACGGTTTGGGTAATTGGAGGTGAGTGGTGATTCGAAGACGGAGCATTCTTTTGGGCGTGATCTGGGTGATTGCGCCGTTGGCAACAGGCGTCTTGCAGGCGCAGTCCGTATTGACGCATCATGTGCCGGGCGCGGTTCGCTCCCGAACGCTGCAGCCCACCGGCCAGCTGCCCGCAAACCAGATCTTGAATCTGGACCTGGTTCTGCCGCTTAGTAATCCGGCAGGCCTGCTGAGTTTTCTCAGCGACGTCTACAATCCGGCCAGCCCCAGCTACCGGCAAGTTCTTAGCGTGCAACAGTTCACGGCGATGTTCGGCCCAAGCCAGCAAGACTATGATGCGGTGGTCGAGTTTGCCCAAACCCACGGGTTTACGGTTTCCGGCGGCAGCCGCGATGGAATGGAATTGCAGATCCAGGGCCCCGTATCGGCCGTCGAGACGGCTTTCCATTTGACCCTGCGGACATACCAGCATCCCACCGAGAACCGCACATTTTATGCTCCGGACCGGGAGCCGTCGCATGACCTGAATTTCAACCTGTGGCACATCTCGGGTTTGGACAACTACTCCATTCCGGTCCCCCTGTTCGTGAAGAGGGGCGATTACGCCAAGGCTCACGGTATCCCGGAAGATGCCGTCGTATCGCACGCCACCACCGGTTCGGGCCCTTCGGCTTCATTCCTTGGCAGCGATATGCGCGCCGCGTACTATGGAGGCACGGCCCTTACCGGCGCCGGACAAAACCTCGGGCTGTGGGAATACTATGGCACCGACCTGGCCGACCTGACCACCTATTTCACCAATACCGGTCAAACCAACCAGGTGCCTGTCACCCTGCTCTCTACGGACGGAACCAGCACCAGTTGTGTCTCCTCCTCGGGCTGCGACGATACCGAGCAAACGCTGGACATGACCCAGGCCATCGGCATGGCTCCCGGGCTGGCGAGCCTGGTGGTGTACGTCGGATCCTCGGACACGGCCATCATCAGCGCTATGACGACGCACAACCCGCTGCCCACCACCATCGGCTGTTCGTGGGGCTGGACGCCGGTCGATCCGACGACGCTGGACCCATACTTCGAGAAGATGGCGGCGCAAGGGCAAACCTTCTTTGCGGCGTCCGGGGACAGTTCCACGTGGTCGTCGAGGAATGTGGCCTGGCCGGCGGACGACGCGAATGTAGTATCCGTCGGCGGCACGGACCTGGTAACCGCCAAAGCGGCGGGCGCGTGGCAGTCGGAAACCGCCTGGTCGGACAGCGGCGGGGGCATTTCCCCGGACAAGATCGCGATTCCGGCGTGGCAGCAGATTACGGGCGTGATTAACTCGAGCAACAAAGGTTCGACGACCTATCGCAATGGGCCGGATGTATCGGCGAACGCCAATTTCACCTTTTACGTGTGCGCCGACCAGACTAGCTGCACGGCCAACGAGTACGGCGGCACCAGCTTCGCGGCTCCCATGTGGGCCGGGTATATTGCGCTGGTCAACCAGCAACTCGCCAGCAATTCCCAAACGGCCATCGGCTTCCTCAACCCGACGATCTACGCGCAAAATGTGGGGTCCGGGTACGACGCCGACTTCCACGACATCACCAGCGGGACATCGGGCAGCTATTCGGCGGTAACCGGTTACGACCTGGTGACGGGATGGGGCAGTCCCAATTCCGGATTAATCGGCGCACTGACGTCTACGGGTCCGGGCTTCAGCCTTTCCGCTTCTCCCGCGGCCGTAACGGTGACGCAAGGGACCCAGGGAAGCACGACGATTACCAGCACGGTGGTGGATGGGTTCAATTCGCCCGTTACCTTGTCGGCCAGCGGGCAACCCACGGGTGTTACGATCGGCTTCAATCCCACGTCGATCACGGGCAGTGGAAGCTCGACCATGACGATTACGGCCAGTTCCAGCGCGGCTACGGGCCCCTATTCCCTCACCGTCACTGGAACTCCAGCCAGCGGCTCCAAGGAGACGGTTCCAGTGTCACTGACGGTTTCGGCTGCGGCATTGGCGACACCCACGATCGCCAAGGCCTTCAACCCCACCTCGATTTCGCCGGGCGGGACCTCGGCCATGACTTTGACGCTCTCCAACAGCAACGCATCGGCTCTAACGGGCGGCGCGTTCACCGACACGCTGTCCGGGATGAGCGCGGCGGGCGGGGCGGTGACCGGGACCTGCGCCGGGACGAGTCCATCCACGTTGACGGCGGGCCAGACCGCCCTGAGCTTCACGGGTATCACCATTCCGGCGAGCGGCAGTTGCACGGTGATCTTGAGCTTGACCAGCAGCACGGCGGGAGCACACAACAATACCACTTCGGGCGTAAAGACGACCCAAACGCCGACGGCGGGAGCCGCGAGCAACACGGCCACCCTGACGGTTTCCTCTACTCTAGCTACACCCACGATTGCCAAAGCTTTTAGCCCCGCCTCGATTTCGCCCGGCGGCACCTCGGCGGTGACGTTGACGCTTTCCAACAGCAACGCATCGGCTCTGACCGGTGGCGCATTCACCGACACGCTGACGAATATGAGCGCGGCGGGCGGGGCGGTGACGGGCACCTGCAGCGGGACGAGCCCATCCACATTGACGGCGGGCCAGACCGCTTTGAGCTTCACTGGTATCAGCATTCCGGCGAGCGGCAGCTGCACGGTGATCTTCAGTGTGACCAGCAACACGGCGGGAGGCAACAACAACACCACTTCGGGCGTAAAGACCACGCAAACACCGACTGCGGGAGCGGCGAGCAACACGGCCACCCTGACGGTTTCCTCTGCTTTGACCGCGCCGACGATTACCAATGCTTTTAACCCCACTTCGATTTTCCCCGGCGGGACTTCGGCGGTGACGTTGACGCTCTCCAACAAAAACCCATCGCCTTTGACGGGCGCGGCGTTCACCGACACGCTGACGAACATGACCGCGGTGGCCGGGGCGGTGACAGGCACCTGCTCCGGAACGAGTCCGACGACGCTGGCGGGGGGGCAGACCGTCCTGAGCTTTACGGGGATCCTGATTCCGGCAAGCAGCAGTTGCACGGTGATTTTCCACGTTACCAGCAGCACGGCGGGAAGGCAGCCTAATACCACTTCGGGCGTAACGACCACCCAGACGCCGACCGCGGGAAGTCCGAGCAACACCGCCATTTTGACAGTGTTCTGACGGACGGCGCATTCATCGGCGCATTGTTGAACATGCCGGGTTCCGCGGGTTCAGCCGCCCGCGGAACCCGACGCGTGCGTGGGCGTGTTCCGCCAAAGGCGGGATGAGGCTGGACAGCCGGCCCGCAAACTTCGCTACAATTACGAACGCGGGCCGGTCCGGCGCGGCATGTGGCTCTGGCCGCGAAGATCCACATCACCCGGCCTTTATTTACGTGCCTGGTAAAGGCGAAAGATGAAAAAAAGCCCCAGAAGGCTGCCGGGTGGCATCTCCCGGCGGTCCATGTTGCGGGCAGCCGCCGCAATTCCCGCCGCCACCTTGCTGGCCGACACCCCTGGATCCGATCCGCTGTATGCCGGATTCCAGAATCCGCCGATGTCCGCGCGGCCGTTCGTGCGCTGGTGGTGGAACGGCAACAAGGTGACCGCATCCGAAATTGTGCGGGAGCTGGATCTGCTAAAAGCCGCGGGAATTGGCGGTGTGGAGATCAATCCAATCGCGTTCCCCAATCCCGACGACCCGCTCAACGTGCCGGCGCTCGAATGTTTCAGCGAGGCGTGGGTTCGCATGTACCAGGTGGCGGTCCGCGCGGCCAAAGAACGCGGGATGGCGGCGGACAGCATCGTAGGCTCCGGTTGGCCTTTCGGCGGGCCTTTTCTGGAACGCGGGGAGCAGACGCAGATCCTGTCCCTCGGTACGCGCCGCTTCC
>JASHSS010000503.1 GCA_030038565.1 Bryobacteraceae bacterium | reverse complement strand
CCCGATGCGCCCAACGTCTACCGCTCCAAGAAAGACGCGCAGGACGCCCATGAAGCCATCCGGCCGACATCCATGGCCTACACTCCGGAGACCCTCGAGAGGCACCTTGCCGAAGACGAGATGAAGCTGTACCGGCTGATCTGGAACCGCTTCGTGGCCTCGCAGATGATGCCCGCGCTCTACGACCAGACCACCATCGATGTGGCAGCTACGGGCAGGAACGGCCGGGAGTACATGTTCCGCGCCACCGGATCGGTGCGCAAGTTCGAGGGCTTCCTAAAGATCTACGAGGAGGGTAAGGACCAGACCGACGAAGAAGACGAGGAGTTGAAGCACAGGCTACCGGTGGTGGCCGAGGGCGAGATGCTGCGGCTCAAGGCGCTCAAGCCCGAACAACACTTCACCGAGCCGCCGCCGCGCTACAACGAAGCCACCCTGGTGAAACGCCTGGAAGCCGATGGCGTGGGGCGTCCCTCGACGTACGCTTCGATTCTTTCGACCATCCAGGAACGCGAATACGTCAAGAAAGAAACCGGCCGGTTCATCCCCACCGAGCTGGGCATGGTGGTGACGGACCTGCTGCTCGAGAGCTTCGACGACATTTTCGAGGTGAAGTACACCGCCCGGATGGAAGAGGAGCTGGACGAGATCGAAGACGGCAAGATCGACTGGCGCGCCGCCATGTCGGAATTCTACGAGCGCTTCGATAAAGACCTGAGGCACGCCGAAGAGCACATGACCGACATCAAGCGGATGGAGAAGCCTACCGACTTGACGTGCGAGAAGTGCGGCCGGCCCCTGGTGGTGAAATGGGGCAAGCACGGCAGCTTCCTGGCGTGCACCGGTTACCCCGATTTCCCGGTCCGCAGCGCCGACGCGGACATCGAGGCTCTACAGAAGGATATCGGCAGGCGCCAGGAGCGCGAACACAAAGATTCCGAAGGGCGCTGGGCCACGGCCAAGGCCCGGCACGAAACTGAGCTGGCTAAATTGGCAATGCTGGGCGACTCGGACCGGAAACTGAAGGAGCGGCGGCGAAAGATTCAACTCCAGTATCAGCACAGCCTGGAAGATCTCCAGAAACGCGTGAAGGAGCGCAAGGCGGCAGATCGTAAGGCCGTCGCACTTCGCCTGGAAAAGCTCAAGGTCCGGTACCCGCAGATCGCTCAATTCTACGACGGCCTGGAGTTGAAGGACACCAAGGAGGGTATCCTCTTCGCTCCGGTGAAGAATCAGAACCTCTGCACCTATACGCGCGACCTTACCGTCGATCTGCCGGATGTCGATAAGGTGGACCTCTCCGAACAGGGCGATGAGGAGTACTGCGAAAATTGCGGCCGCCCGATGGTGCTCAAGAAGGGGCGATTCGGCTCCTTCTACGCCTGCACCGGATTCCCGGATTGCAAGACCACCAAGCCTATCGGCGGCTCGCAAAAGAAACCCGATCAGCCGCTCGATGAAAAGTGCCCGCAGTGCGGCAGCCACCTGGTGCTAAAGAGCGGCCGGTTCGGCGAATTCACTGCGTGCAGCAATTATCCGGCCTGCAAATACGTCAAGCACAAGACCATCGGAATGCCGTGCCCGGAATGCCCGGAAGGGGAGGTGGTGGAGCGCCGCTCCAAGCGCGGAAAATTCTATGGCTGTAGCCGCTGGCCCGATTGCAATTTCGTGGCCTGGGGCAAGCCCGTGGCCGAAAAATGCCCGGAGTGCGGCAGCCCGTACATGGTGGAGAAGTGGCTCAAGGCTGGCCCGGTTTGGCAGTGCCCGAACGCCGATTGCAAGCACAAGCAACCCGCCCCGGAAGCCGTGAACCAGTAGGACGGCGCGCGGGCCCGGCGCGGCGAGCCGCCATCACGCGGAAGGCGCGGGGCTTTTAGGCGCCGCCGTAAAGCGCTCCCGCAGCCTCAGGATGGGCGATTCGAAGAACCGCCACGAGAGCCAGGCCGCGCCGATGGTTACGATGAAACATACCAGCGCTTCCAGGAAACTGCCGGGTGGGACGCGCGACACCCGCGGGTAATCGCGGACGAAGTCGAAGACCAACAGGTGGAACAGATAAATTCCATAGGAAATCGTCCCGATCCAAACCAGCGGTTGGAAGCGGCAAACCGCGATCAGGATGGGGCGACGCTGGTGCACCACCAGAATGAGTGTTCCGGCAAACAGCAACCCGGCGGCAGTGAAGCCGGCGGTCCGCATGATGTTACTCCACGGCGACGGGCCGTACCGCCAACAGATCCAGACGAGGGCGGCGCCCGAAAGCACCGTTATGATCGCGACCGAGCGGCCTCGCAACCAGGCGGCGGAATTGCGCTGGGCCACGGCGATGAAGCCGCCCAGCGCGAGCGTATCCATCGAGCAGGGTGTAAGGACGTAAGTTCCGGTGATGTTGGCCGGCATCGCCCACACCATGGCTATGCGGAGTAAGGGAGCCACGATCACGGCGGCGAGCAGAAGCCGGGCCAGATTCTTGCGGGTTACTACGGCTACAAGCAACGGGAAGGTGAGATAGAACTGTTCCTCCACCTGGAGGGACCAGAGGGGAATCAGGGCCGGGTCCGCGGGCCATTTATTTTGCAGGAACACGTAGAGGTTCCCGAGGTAAGCGATGTACCACCAGCCTCCGGTTTCGAAGAATCCGCGCCCGCGAGCGTAGCCGGGCAAATATGTCCGGATGCAGGCTGCCGCGAGACAGGCAAAGTAGAGGGGAAAGATACGGAGCGTCCGGCGGAGGATGAAATCGCGGTAGTAACCGGCGCGGCCGGCGCTATCGACCAGAATCCCGGTGATCAGGTATCCGCTGAGAACGAAGAAGAGATCCACTCCCAGCCAGCCGGACTGAACAAAGTAAGCAGCGAAGAGCGGTATTCCCGCCGGCGTCAAATGGAACATCAGGACCAGCAGGATGGCAATCCCCCGCAGGCCGTCCAACTCCGGGATACGACGCCCCATCGGCCTCGCAACGGTGATCCGGATTCCCACTTAGAGTTTTACATCATACACCCGCGGCGGCTGTTCGCCATCCATCTGAAGATCTGGGACAGCCTGCCCGTGATATGATGCCGGTCGATATGGCAGATTATTCCATCGGAGTGGATCTGGGCGGGACCAACCTGCGCGCCGCAGCAATCAGCCGCGAAGGCAAAATGCTAAATAAGGTGGCGGGCCTGACCAACTTCGCGGAGGGCCGGGAGGCGGTGCTGGACGATATCGTCGTGGCCATCGAATCCATGCGCGAGAAGCACGGCCCCGGCCTGGCGGGCATAGGCGTCGGCGTGCCGGGATTCATCCGTATCAAGGAGGGCTACCTCACCGGTTCCAACAACCTGCCCTACCTGGAGAATTTCCCGGTGCGCGACGCCATCGCCAAGCGCCTGGGAACGCCCGTGATTCTGGAAAACGACGCCAACGCCGCCGCCCTGGGCGAAAAGTGGATCGGCGCGGGGCGCGATGTGGAGGACCTGGTGCTGCTAACTCTCGGCACCGGCATCGGCGGAGGTATCATCGAAGGCGGACGAATCGTGCGCGGCCATTTGGGAATGGCCGGCGAGTTCGGCCACGTCACGGTGATTCCGGAAGGTAATCCGTGCGGCTGCGGCAACCGCGGCTGCCTGGAAAAGCACGCCTCGGCCACGGCCGTAACCGCCATGGCGCGGCTGATGCAATTAGGCGAAGACCTGAGTTCCAAACAAGTGGCCGACCTCGCCGCCAAGGACGACGTCGTGGGGCAGAAAGCCCGCGCCATCTGGCAGACGGTGGGGGAGTCGCTGGGCGCGGCGCTGGCCATGCTGGTGAACACTTTTAATTTCCCGCTGTACCTGCTGAGCGGCGGCATGCTGCCGGCCTGGGATCTGTTCGCGCCCCACATGCTGCGCGTCGTAGAGGAGCGCTCGTTCACTTACCGCACCACCAAAACCGAAACGCGCATCGCGCAGGCCACCCTCGGCAACGAAGCCGGCCTCTATGGGGCGGCTTACCTGCCGTGGGTGGAAGGATAGGAAAACAGGAGGCGGCGCCCGTTACCGGCTCCGCGGAGGGTGGGTCCGTGAGCCGGCGGCCCTGCGGCGGCGCCTTGGCCCATACCGGCGGTCTGGGTAGCCGCCGCGGTCTCGGGCGCCGGTTTCGCCCTGTCAGGTCTTCTTATTATTGAACCGGTAGCCCAGGATGGCCTTGATCAGCAGGTGGTCGGTGGCCTGTGTGACCCCGAATCCGACCCCGAAATTGAACTCCCAATTCTTGCCGAAATCGATGTCCACGGCGGGGACGATTTGCTGTTCCTGGTCGCGCACCGCGTAGAACCCGGTGATGGGTCCCAGGGAGCCGTAGTACTCCACTCCGGCGGCGATCCTTTTAGTGAGGTCGTAGCTCCATTTGAAATTCGGGGAAAAGAACAGCCCATGGCCGGCGTCGGGGCCCCGAAACGTCAGGTCGAGCGCAGGGTTGAAGGCCAGGTACCACTTCTCGATTTTCTTGTCGATAATGGGCCGGATCTCCCAGGTCCAGGTGTCCAACTGAATCTCCGGCCGCTGCCAGCCGATCTCGTTCGAGATGCTGATCCCCACGGGGAGATGGTACCTGTCGGGGACGGCGAAGCGCGGGCGAATGTGCGACCCAACATAGACCCAGCTGCCATCGGGCTGAATGCTGGTGAAGATGTAGAAGCCGCACTCGAACCAGTCGTTGAAGCCATGGGTGATCTCGACGGTTTCGTGTTCGGCGTGATTGGTGGGAAGCACGCCATCCACGATGCCCTTGCTCCCGATAGCCGTAAAGTTGCTGTGCAACTCCACCATGGTAACGGACGGCGTCACCAGGTCGGAGCCGTAAACCTGAACCTCGTAATTACCCTGGGCGCGCAGACCGCCCGCCCAGCACGCCAGCCAGAGTGTAACCGCGAGAATATAGCGCAAGATCCCTAGACACCTCTGCCGCCAGATTGAATTGCTTCCTACACACTCTAGCAGGGTGGGCCGGTAAGATCTACAGCGTTGTGGGCGCTATGCGACGCCGGCAGTTTCTTGGCTCCACGCTGACGGCGGTGGGCCTCGAACGGCACGCGCACGGCGCTTGACGACGGCATCGGGCTGGCATACTGTGGGGTCTATGCGGCGCCGGCAGTTTCTTTGCTCCACACTGGCGGCGGGCCTGCCATTGCGGGCTCAGAAACAGGCGCCCCGAGTCGCGGAGTCCGATCCGCGCAATGCCGGGCTCTGCCATCGCCTGGATGCCCAGAGCGTCACCGATGACGACCTGCGCTTTCTCCAGCAGATCGGACTCGAATGGGTGCGCCTGGAATTTGGCGCAGGCGTCGTAACCGCGGATACCCTGAGCGCGGCCCAAGAACGCTTCGCGCGGTTCGGGATGCGGATCTATTCGGGCGTTCATTATGCGTACCGCTCACGGGCGATCCAGTTGGGGGAGGCGGGGCGGGACCGCGATATCGAGACCTACCGGACCTTCCTGCGCGACCTGGGCAAACTGCACATCCCGGTGGCCTCGTACGATTTTCATCCCGCCAACACCTATACCACCAGCATGGTCCAGCACCGCGGATACACCACGCGGGAATTCGATTTGGACGATTTTCGGAAACGGGTCGAGAAGCGGGCCTTCGACCGCGACTATTCGGCCGATGAAATCTGGGCCAATTACACCTATTTCATGAAGGCCGTGCTGCCGGTGGCCGAAGAAGCGGGGGTCAAGCTGGCGCTGCACCCCGACGATCCGCCGGTGGCCCAAATGAACGGCGTGGCCAAGCTGTTTACCCATTACGACGGCTACCGGCGCGCGGAGCAGATCGCCGGCGGGAGCCCGAACTGGGGGCTGACGTTCTGCGTGGGCACGTGGTCCGAAGGCGGGGACCGCATGGGCAAGAACGTGTTTGAGATGATTCGCGATTTCGGCGGGCGCGACAAGATCTTCGAGATACACTTCCGCAACGTGACCGGCCCCCTGCCGCGCTTCGTCGAAACCTTCCCGGACGACGGTTACATGGACATGTACCAGGTGATGAAGGCGCTGCGCGAGGTGGCGTTCAGCGGAGCCATAGAGCCGGACCACGTCCCGCGCCTCGCCGGCGACAGCGGACTGCTGCGCGCAGGGACCGCTTATTCGATCGCCTATATGCGGGCCTTGCTGCGGCAGGCCAACCAAGAAGCGGGTTAGAAAAGGAGGCTTCAGGATGAACCGAAGAGACTTTCTGGCGGGCGCGGCGGTATCGGCCGCCGGCGCCGCGCGGGCGGATGACACGGGCCAACTGGCCGTAAACGGCGGCGCCCCGGTGCGCACCAAACCGCTGACAGGCCCCAACTGGGGACCGCAATACTACGACGATAAGGAACAGTCGCAGTTGCAGGAGGTGCTTGAAAACCACAATCCTTTCCGCTTCGCCAATCCGATCGATAAATCGAAGGTGGCGCTTTTCGAGAACGAGTGCGCCGCGCGCATGCGCACGAAGTACGCGCTGGCGGTGACCAGCGGAACGGCGGCCCTGCATACGGCCATGGCGGCGCTGGAGGTCGGGCCGGGCGATGAAGTCATCCTCCCCGCGTGGACCTGGTATTCGTGCTACAGCACGGTCATCCAGGCCGGGGCCCTGCCGGTGTTCGCCGAAATCGACGAATCGTTCAACCTCGATCCCGGCGACATCGAACACCGCATCACGCCGCAGACCAAAGTCATCATGGCGGTGCACCTGCAGGGCAACCCGGCCGATGTGGACCCGATCCTGGCGATCGCGCGCAAGCACGGGATCAAGCTCCTGGAGGATGCCAGCCAGAGCGTGGGAGCCAGCTACAAAGGGGGGCCGCTCGGGTCGATGGGCGACATGGGCATTTTCAGCCTGCAACAGAGCAAGACCATCACGGCCGGAGAAGGCGGGGTGGTGGTCACCAGCGACGCGTATCTATTCGAGCGCGCCTGCCGCTTTCACGATATCACCGTCCGCCGCGACTTTCCCACCCGCTTACGGTACCTGCCGGGTCTGAATTACCGGATGAATGAATTCACCGGCGGCGTGCTGCTGGCGCAAGTGCGCAAACTGGATACCATTATCGGCGATGTGCGCCGGAATGCCCGCCGGGTTTATCGCGGGATCGACGGCCTGGCGGGCGCGCGGCTACGGCATCTGCCCGACCCGGAAGGCGAATTAGGCACTGGGATCTTTCTAGGCTTTCGGAGCAAGGAACAGCGCGACCGGTATGTGCAGGCCATGAAGGCGGAAGGCGTGCCGGTGTCCGCGCCGGGCGGTTCGGTAATTCTGCCGGTAGTCCCGGAGATTGAGAGCAAAGTGACGGTAACGCCGCGCTGGCCCTCGTTCGCTTCGGAGCGGGGCCGGAACATCCGCTACGGGCGCGAGTGCTGCCCGCGCACGATCGACATTCTGAGCCGGTTTGCGGGAGTGCTGATGAGCCCGAAGTATACCGAGCGGGACACGACCGATGCGGTGGCGGCGATTCGCAAGGTGCATCCGGCGATCATGGCGCAGGGGTAGCGGAAGGCCTGCTCCGCCGCTACAGCGTCATCGCCCGAGATACCGGTCGCGGCATTCGGGCGAACAGAAATAGACCGTCTCGCCCTTGTCCTTGCGGGTGATGCTCACGGCGGGGGAGACGTAGGTGCCGCAGACAGGGTCCTTCTTCAACTCGCCGCCGGTGAGGACCGGAGGCCGGCTGGTATGGGAAGCAGAACCGGCGGAGCGGAAGCCGTCCAGCACACTCCGCGCCAGAGATCTCACCATCAGGAAGAGGAAGAGAAAAATCAGGCCCCGGAATAAGACTGCGATTAATTCGCCCATGGCGCCAGGGCGGAAGCCGGCGGTTCCGCCCCCTGAAACTCAACCTACTTTTTCTTCTTCTTCGCGTCGGGGTTGGCGTAGTTGGTCGAGATGCTCGATCCGAGCGTAGTGAGCATATCCTTGGCCGACTGCGCAAACTGGCCGGTGGGGGCCAATTCCAGGTACTTCTGGAGCGCCTCGACGGTTCCCGGGGCGGGGGTCACTTTTCCATCCGCGGCAATCTGCGCCTTGCTCACCAGCATCACGCCGTACTGGTAATAGGCGTCGGCGTAGGTCGGGGTGAGTTCGTAGGCATGCTTGAAGGCGTCGGCCGCGGCGTCGTTCTGGCCGGTATTCACCAGGACCGCGCCCAGATTGTAGTAGTACTTTCCGCCGTTGGTGGGGTCCAGGTCGGCCGCTTTCTTCAACTCGGCCTGCATTTCCGGATACTTCTTGGCCTTGGCCAGCGCCAGGGCGTAGTTGTTGTGGGTGGCGGCATCGTCGGGCTTCAATTCCAGGGCCTTTTGGTAGGCCTCCAGGCCCTTTTGCAAGTCGGCGTCGGCATCCGCCCCGGTCTTGGTTCCAGACAACTTAATGTAGGCTTCAGCGAGCTGAGACCAGACGGCGATCTGAGTCGGATCGAGCGTGGACGCCTTGGTGAAGGACTCCACCGCCCGCGGCCAGTCGTTGGCTTTGGCGGCATCCATGCCGGCGTTGAAGGCGTCGTTGAGTTCCTTGCGACCCTTCATCTTCTCGGCCTGTTCCTTCATGGTCTTTTCCAGGGCGGCCTTCTGCTCGGGGGTCATCTGGCGTTTCAGATCGTCCGAGATCTGCCCGGTTTCCACGGCCTTCTGCATCTCGGCCTGCCGGGAATTGTTCTGCGCGTTGTCGGCCTTCAAATCGAAATTAATGGGTTGGGGATCGCCCGGATGCGTCGGCACGCCCTTCTGCTGATCCACCATCTTGCCATCCACTTCTACGGAGATGTCGTACTTGCCCATCGGCAACCCCATGTAGATGTAATGGCCCTTTTTGTCTGTCTTGCAGTTGTAATTGCCCTTGATGTCCGTGCGGACAATCACGATTTTGGCTCCCTGGACGGGTTTCCCGTCGGCGCCTTTGACGACACCTTCGATGGCCGTAATCTGGGCCGGCAAGGTGAACGACAATGCCAGGAGCGCAATGGCGGACAGAGCCAAGCTGCGGAAATTCATAGAACCTCCAACTAGAGACTTACGTGTATTAAATTCCAGTATAGCCCGAGCCAATGCGGCCGTGGGGAACGCCCGCGCCGTATCTTTTTAAAGGCGCAAATCGGGCAAGGCGGCGTTACGCCGGGGGCGCGCTTTCCGGCCATTCCGGATGGTCCGAAGGTGTGTGCCATCGCTCACTCCTCAAATAACCGCGCCTGTTCCCGGGCCGCGGCGGGGACCTTTCTTTTCCTAAGCGGACTGCCCACCACTCCCAGCACCTGGGCTGATTGGAGCGCCGCGCGGGGGATAAACAGCCGCTGCTGGCGGCCGGACGGGTCGGGCGGCACGATCATAAACCCGTGGATATCCTGCTGCAGCAGGTTGTTGGGCAGAATGCCCTCGATCACCTCGCCGTCGCGGTATTTCAGGCTTACCCACAGCCCCTCCATTTTGGGGCGGGTGAAAAAGACCCGGCGCTCGGGTTCTTCGTCCGAGAACTCGCGCA
Source organism: Bryobacteraceae bacterium (assembly GCA_030038565.1). Lineage (GTDB taxonomy): Bacteria > Acidobacteriota > Terriglobia > Bryobacterales > Bryobacteraceae > JOPF133. Next base: position 7,993 of record JASHSS010000503.1, on the reverse strand, counting down.
CAAATGCCACGCTCTTGATTTCGGCATACGGCACAACCACGACTTTGCCTTCCTCGGAGAGCACTTCCACGCCCGCAGGTTGAAGAAAAGAAGCGGGATTGACGTAACCCGCGAGGGCTTCCCGCTGATACCGGCGGACGACCGCCTTTTTGGTGGTGGATGCGGCCAAAGGGCGCCTCTTTGACAACTATGTTTCAAACATTTAGCGGCTTATTGTATCATTGGCACGATGTCCGAAGCGCTCACGGCAGATGCGGCCCCGTTCCGCCGCCAGATGTCCGCCTTCCTCGATTTCTGCCGCCTGGAGAAAGGCCTGTCGCGTAACTCGCTGGCCGCTTATTCGGCTGATTTATCTCAATTTAGCGCGTTTTTCAAAGCGCCGCCGGAGATTCCGGGGAAGGCCGGTTTGCTGGCCTACGTGGATCATCTGTACGCCGCCCAGTTGAGCCCGCGCTCGATTGCGAGGCACATCGCCACGCTGCGCAACTTCTACGGCTTTCTTTTGCGGGAGGGGCTCGTGGAGAACGACGCGTCCCCCTACCTGCGCGCTCCCCGGCAGTGGCAGACTATTCCCAAGTTCTTGAATTTTCAGGAGATCGAGCGAATCATCGCGTCTCCCGACAGCTCCCGTCCGACCGGTTCGCGGGATCGCGCCATGATGGAGTTGTTGTATGCCACCGGTTTGCGGGTTTCCGAACTCTGCCGCGTAGGGGTGGGGGATGTGGATTTGGAATACGGAATTTTGCGCACCATGGGCAAAGGCAGCAAGCAGCGTCTGGTCCCGGTCGGGAAGGCCGCCATCGGGGCCGTGGAGAGCTACCTGGCCGAGGGCCGCCCGGCGCTGCTCAAGGGCCGGTCGAGCCGCTATCTGTTCGTCACCGCCCGTGGGGGATGCCTGACGCGGCAGGGGTTCTGGAAGCTGCTCGCCGGCTATGGTAGAAAAGCGGGCATTTTCAGGGGAATAACCCCTCACGTGCTGCGTCATAGCTTCGCCACGCACCTATTGGAGGGCGGGGCGGACTTGCGCAGCGTGCAGGCCATGTTAGGCCATGCCGATATTTCGACTACGCAGATTTACACTCATGTGATGCGGTCAAGGCTGAGGGAGACGGTCGAGAAACACCATCCCAGGGCCTAGGATCGGCGGGTGGGTCCGGGGGCGCCTCTTTAGGGGCCCGGCGGTCTCGCCCGGATTGGGAAGGCGGGCGGGGCAGCCGGAAATCGTAGGGTTGGGAACGCCAGGCGATGAGCGACTACATCTACATGCTGGAAAGCCACCTGGGGCCGGGCCAGATCCGGGTAGTGGCGATGGTGCAGCGCGCCGCCGCCGAAGCCGGCCTGAACCTGTTCCTGACCGGCGGAGCCATGCGCGACATGCTGGCCGGCTTCCGCATTCGCGACCTGGATTTTGTGGTGGAAGGCAATGCTCTGCCGCTGGCCAAGGCGGTGGCAGGCGCCGGAGCCGATCTGGTTTCCATGGACGAGGTCCGCAAGAGCGCCGCGCTGGTCTTTCCCGGCGGCGTGACCGCCGAAATCGGCATGGCCCGCCGGGAGAAAGCCGGGCGCAACGGCGCCAAACCGCAGATTACGCAAGCCACCATTCAGGAGGATTTGCGGGGCCGGGATTTCACCTGCAATGCCATCGCGCTCTCGCTGAATAAAACCTCCCGCGGATTGCTGCTCGATCCGCTCAACGGCCTGGCGGACATCGAACGCCGTGAACTGCGCTCCGCCAGTTCCTACGGGTTCTACAACGACCCTTCGCGCCTGCTGCGCCTGGTCCGCTTCCGGGTGCGGCTGGGGTTTGCCGTCGAGGAGCGCACTCAGACGCAGGCAACGGCGGCCCGCGAAGCCGGCCTGGCACGGTCGATTCCGCCCCACGTGGTGGGTGAGGAACTCCGCGAGATGGCTCTTGAGGACAACCCCTCGGAGATTCTTAAGCTTTTGGAAGAGAATGAGTTACTAGGAGTTTTCTCTCCCGCGCTGGGCGCCTCGAAGCTGAACCTGGGCGGCATCATGAAACTGGAGAAGGCCGCTCGGCTGCTGCCTGCCGACGCCGCCTCCCGGGCGGCCCGCTGGGCTCCGTTCGTATATGTCCTGACCGAGAAACTGACGGCCCGGGAGCGCCAGGCGCTGGGGAAAGCGGCCGATTTGAGCAAGGCCGACGCGGCCCGGTGGCAGAAACTGGAGGCGCGGACGAAGAAACTGGAGACAGCTTTGCGCTCCGCGCGCATCCGCAAGCCCTCGCAGGTGTACCACCTGGTTTCGGCGGCGGCGCCCGACGAAGTGCTGTTTCTGCTATACCATTCAGGCCTGAAACCCGTGCAGGAGCGTCTGCGCAACCATTTTCAGAAGTACCTTCCGGCTGTGCAGGAAATCACGGTCGAGGAGTGGTCGCAAGTCGAAGGAACCCCGGGTTCGCCGCGGTACCAGAAGGCGCGCCAGGAGTTCATCTCCCGCCGGTTGGACCGGCGCGCTCCCAAAGCGGCCCCGTCGCCCGTCCCGGCGGGCACTGCGGAGAATCCTTCCCCGGCGCCTCCGGCCGCGGGAAGCGCCTCTCCGCCGCCCCAGCGGGGATCCGGGTGGCGGGCACAATCGGGGACCGTAGCGCGCCGCGCACGGGCAAGCCAGGGTTGGATGGGCGAGGGATAGTCGGAGTGGAGCGAGGCCGTAGGGTCGGCTTTCGAGGTTGCCTATCAACTGGGTCCGGGTTCTGGGAGAAGGCCTAGGAACGTGCACTCGTTGAGGCGGGCGATTCGCCAAGCGGGCGGCGGCTTCCAGGCCATTTTCCGCGACCTGCTCTGGGAAGTTCTCTTAGACCCCTGCTCGATATCCCAAGGGCGCCCGCGCGGCTGCGGCTAAGCCGCTGCGTTGCTCGGTCGAAAGCCCGGCGGTCCGGAATTCGTGCTGAATGATCTCGATCGCGGTCCGCTGATTGTCGGAACGCACCACCCGGCCAGCCACGCTGAGTTGCAGTGGCGAGGAATTGTGCAGCAGCACGGGCCAGGCGATTGACAACTGAACCTTCAGCCCGACGGGAAGCTTGCGGCCGGCCTCGAACAGAATCCCCCCGCTGGAAAGATCCACCGTATGGCCCAGCCCGGAATCCAATGCCCGCTTGCGGCGTAATACTTTCCATCGAACGTCCAGGGAGATTTCATAACGCCGGTCACCGCGGCGCTCACCACCGATGTGCTCCCCCGGTTCCTGCGATTTCCGCCAATCCATCATCACTGTCGGGTACCTGTTCAAGTTCATTATGCACGGGTTTGACATAGTAAGATAAGATCCAAAGGTACTTGCGGTACCGTCGGTCCTATTTTTCGGGAGTGGACGCCTCGGAAAAATCCTGGGACGGGAGGCGTTTGCCTTTAGGGACTTTAGGGAATAGAGAGGCGTCACCGAAGTTCGTGGGGCCGGCGCAGGCCGGTGCGTTCTCGCGGTGTGGAGCGCGCCCGAGATTGAGGCCCTGCCGCGCGGACTTGGCTCTTCCCGCATGCTATCCTGATTCCGCCGGCCATGAAGATCGACGCCGTACGCGCCTACCTGCTGTCCTACCCGTTTGCGGAACCCATTCACCTGCCCTTCTTTGGAGGCGAGCGGACGCTCGTCAAACGCGACGCCATGTTCATCCGGGTGGCCACCGACGACGGTATAGTGGGGTATGCGCCGGGCCCGGGCAGCCTGTTTGCGAGCCAAGCCATTGAACAGACTATCGGCCCGTTCCTTCAGGGCCGCACTCTGGCAGATCCCGACGCCCTACGGATCCGGTTCCTGGAAGGTCCTGGTACCGACCCGGCGCTTGCCAAGATCTACTGCTCGGTGGAGATCGCGCTCTACGATCTGCTGGGCAAGGCGCGCGGACTGCCGGTGTCCGAGTTGCTCGGCGGGCGCGTGCGCGACCGGATTCGTCTCTATGGCAGCGCGGGCATGTACATGTCCCCCGAGGCTTACGCTGCGGAAGCCGCCGCCATCGCCGACCTCGGCTTCCGGGCCTACAAGGTGCGCCCGGCGCTGGGCCCCGACGGCGACGTGGAAGCGGTCGCCCGGATGCGCCGGGCGGTCGGCCCCGACTTCGACCTGATGGTCGACGCCCATACGTGGTGGCGCATGGGCGACCGGAATTACTCCCTCAAAACCGTTGAGGAACTGGCCCGGTCGATGGCCGAACACCGCATCGCCTGGCTCGAAGAACCGATCTCTCCAGACGATCACGCGGCATATCAGGAACTCAAACAAAAGGACATCGTCCCGCTGGCCAGCGGGGAGCATGAACCCAGCGAAGACCGCTATCTCGACCTGATCCTCACCCAGGCTGTGGATTATGTCCAGATGGACGTGTGCTGCCAGGGTGGATACGCCATGGGCCGCCGCCTGTTCGCGGAAATTGCCCGCCAGGGCTTGCGCTTCGCCTTCCACAGTTGGGGCACGGCCCTGGAAGTGGCAGCCGCCGCGCATTTGGGTATCTGCTGGCCGGAGCAGGTGGTGGAATGGCTGGAATACCCCTGCTACTCCACCCCCACCCGCGCCGGCATGTATCCGTTTCCGCTGGCCGCCGAGATTCTGCGCGATCCGCTGCCGCTCGACCACGGAGACCTGGTGGTGTCTCGCGCGCCCGGCTTGGGCGTCACCGTCGATGAATCCGTGACGGATCGCTACCCGTGGGTGCCAGGGCCGTGGTCCTTCTTCCGAACCGACAGCCCCGCCGAGGTCCGCGCCGTAACCGGCGACCACAGCCTGCCCTGGGACCGTTCCGCCGCCCTCGGCTATTAGACTGGGCCTCTGACCGTCGGACTTAGCTCTGCGGCGAATCTGGTGTGACCGGCGCGCCTTCAGGGAAGCGAATCACGCGGTCAGGGACCTGGAGGGACCTGGAGAACGGGTTGTTCCGGCCGCTGCAATTTTAGATACTGGATCATGCCGGCCGTTTGCCGGTCACTGAATGGCCAAGCCGTCGATTGCGCCGGAAACCGAGCAACTGGAACGCGAAGAGCTGGCGCCGCTCTATCGCGTGGTCCTGCTGGACGATAACGATCACACCTACGATTACGTCATCGAGATGCTGCAGCAGATCTTCATCTTCTCGCTGGACCAGGCCTACCGCCACGCCGAGGAAGTAGACCGCTCCGGGCGCACCGTGCTGATCACCTGCGAGTTGCCGGAAGCCGAATTCGCCCGCGATCAGATCCACGCCTACGGGCCGGACTGGCGGCTGCCGCGATCGATGGGGTCGATGTCGGCGGTGATCGAGCCGGCGGGTTAACGGGCGCCCTCGTCCGCTAGCGCGTGAGATTGAAAACGATTTCAGAGGGCCGCTCCCCCGCCCGGAACTCAGCTTGCTACCAACCTGCCGGAGAACCTTTGGAAAATGAAACTTCTGCTGTTTCTAGGGTTGCTTGTGCCGGCGTTCGCGCAGACCATCCCGCCCGCGAGCGCCACGCCGGCCCAGGCGGACCAGGGCCAGCCACCTGCCAATTCCACAGGCCAAAGTGCTGACCGGTCAGTCCTTAAGCCGAAGCCGGGACAGGAAGCCATCAAGCCGCAGGACTACCGCGATTCCACAGGCTACTGGCATCCTTTCGAACGTATGGCGCGGTACGTCGGGTACGACCAGAAGGCCATCTGGACAAGTCCGTTCCACACGTCCAAGAAGGATGCCAAGTGGTGGATCATTTTCGGAGGCGCCACCGGCGGGCTGATCGCCGCCGATAAGTACATTTCCAAGAACGCGCCCAGTTCTTCGAGCCTGACAACTCTGGGCAACGACGTTTCGTATCTGGGTGAGGCCTACACCCTGCTGCCGGTCACGGCCGCCTTTTATTTCGGCGGCACGGCCTTTCACAGCGATCATTTTCGCGAAACCGGCCTGCTTTCGTTTGAAGCGCTGGCTGACGTCACAGTCATGGAGCTGTCGCTGAAGTCGATTTTCGACCGTCAGCGGCCCCTCCAGGGCCAAGGCAACGGGGAATTCGAAGCCTCCACCAGCCCTCGCTGGAACTCCAGTTTTCCCTCCGGCCACGCCATTGAAACCTTCGCGCTGGCTTCCGTGGTGGCCCATGAATATCCGCACAAAAAATGGGTACAGATTCTGGCGTACTGCTACGCCGGAGGCGTGGTGGGGGCACGCCTGGCAGCCAACCAGCACTTCCCGGGCGATGTGATGGCCGGCGGAGCCATGGGCTGGTTCGTGGGAGATTACGTTTACGGCAAGCGCCACAATCCGGCGCTGGACAAGAAGCCGACCATCACCGAAAGGATCCTCGATCGCGTTCGCATCGGCGGGGCCTATCCTACGACGCCTCCCAATATGCCGGTTCCTGGAAACTAGCGTGCTGAACCGGCTGCAGGTGGTGCAATGAACAAATTATTCGGTGCCCTGTTAGTGGTAGTTAGTGCGCATGGTCAAACGGATCTCAAGCACTTTGTTCGTATCGACGAGCACATCTCGCGCGGGAGACAGCCGAGAGAGGCGCAGTTTGCGGAAATAAAGAACATGGGGTTCAAGACGGTGCTCGACCTGCGCGGCGGGCGGATCCACAAGCCTCGCGAGCAGAGGATCGTGGAACGGGCAGGCATGCAGTACATCAGTATCCGCCTTTCCGGAATCTGGGAACCCAAGGACGCGCAGATTGCGCAAATCCTGGCGGTGATGGAGGATCCCGCAAGATGGCCTATTTTCATGCATTGCCGGCGCGGAGACGACCGGCTGGGGGAGGCGGTTGCCTGCTACCGGATGGCGTACGATCACTGGACGAATCAGCAGGCGTACCAGGAAGCCAGCCAGAACGGCATGAGCCGGTTTGAGGTGCTCATGCGGAGGTACATCCGGCATTTCGATCCAGCGCGGATCCCGTCAGCTACTGCGGCCGGCGCGGCCAACCGGCCCTAGCGGCGGCTACAGCAGTGGCCCCAGCCTTAGCCGGATGGCTCCCCCGCCCGTGCCGCTGCCATCGGCCTTGCGCCATTCGTCTTCGGTAATCACGCGGATGGCCTCGGCGTGCTGGGCGGCGAGGCCGCCGTTGATGGCCGGCAACTCTTTGGCGGTGAGCGTGTTGAATTCGGCGATCACATCGTTCAGTTCATGCTCCAGGGCGCCGGCGCGGGCCACCTGCGAATCCGTGGGGCGGCCTTCGTAGCTGCTGACATCGCCGTATAAGTCTCCCAGAAATTCTCGCAAGCGTTCCTCGCCGGTGATGGCGCCCCCTTCCTTGGTGGCTACAATCTTCCCGCGAATCTGGTCTACCGAATCCGAAAGCTGCTGCAACTGGCGGCGCAGGGGGTCTGTGGGCGGAAGTTTTTGGGCGCGCGCCGATGCCGCATCGCGGACTCCCACGATGGCGTCGACCGCCCAGCTCATGTGGTTGAGCTGGTCGGAGAGACGACTCATCAAGTCGAACTGTCGTCTCCGGTCCTCGAGAGTGTACCTGGCGCGCGGGTCCAGCGTGACATTCAATTGCGTGGTGTAGACCTTGTCGTTCTTGGTCATCTTCACGGTGTAAACGCCGGGCAGAACGCGCGGTCCCTCGGCGGCCTCGAACATGGCGCTGGCGGCCGGCGGCACACGCGGGGGCTTCAGATGCATCGACCAGGCGACCCGGTTCACACCGCGATGCTTGCTGCTGGCCACCGTGTCCACCAGTTTGCCCTGGGCGTCGAAGATCTCGATCTTCAGGTCGCCGAAAATGTGGCGGGTGCGCTGGTAGTAAGGGATGAAAGCTTCATCGGGCCGATTGGGGCCGCTGAATGAGTTGTTCCCGTCGGACCAGCCGCCGCTGGTCTCCATCCACTGGACGGCCGGTGGAGCGGGAAGGAATCCGGCGTCTTCGGTCATCAACGTGGGCGTGAGCGCGCGCAGGGGGGAGATATCGTCGATGATCCAGATTCCGCGGCCGTGGGTGGCCAGCACCAGGTCGGAAGTGCGCGGATGCACCACCAGGTCGCGCACGGCCACTGCCGGAAAGCCGGTGCCTTTGTATTGCGCCCATCGCCGGCC
>JASHSS010000502.1 GCA_030038565.1 Bryobacteraceae bacterium | reverse complement strand
GCAGGTCGCTCGAAATGGTCCAGTCCTGCAGGAACTTGGCGCGGTAATGGAAAATCTTCCCCAGACGCCCCTGCCCAATGATTTCCCGCGCCATCGTCACCGCCGGAACGCGGCGGTAGTTGTACCAGACCATGTTCGGCACGCCGGCCTCTTCCACCGCCTGGGTCATCCGCTCGGCTTCGGCGCCGTTGCGGCCCAGCGGCTTCTCGCACATCACCATCTTCCCGGCCCGCGCCGCGGCGATAGCGATTTCGGCGTGCGTGTCGTTAGGGCTGGCAATGTCGATCAGATCGATGTGGGGCGACTCCACCAGCCTGCGCCAGTCGGTTTCCACCGACCCATACCCCCACTGCGCGGCGAAAGATTCCGCCCGCGCGGTGTTGCGCGCGCAGACGGCCTTGAGCACCGGCTGATAAGGAATGTCGAAGAAATGGCTCACCTGCGAGAAGGCGTTCGAATGGGTGCGCCCCATGAACCCGTAGCCGACCATCCCGATATTGAGTTTCTGCACAGCCTCTACCTCCCCGCGATGGTCGCGTTCTCCCATCCGTGCGCGTCGCGAACCGCGATCATCACCCGCAGGATGTCCTGCCATGTCTTGGGATCCATCATCACCGCGTTCGGAAACATGCAGCCATCCCAGCAGATGTGCTGGACGGCCTTGGTAGGCGAGCCGTCGTCGTCGCGCAGCCAGGCGCCCGCGTCGCGCACAATGTCGAGCTTGCCCGCGGCGTCGGTCGGCTGGCAATGGTGCCCGGTCTTATCGTGCGAGCCGGACCCCTTCACCGTGCCGTCGTTCTGGGCCACGTGGAAATCGATGGTCCAGGGCCGCAGCGCGCCGGCCACCTCGCGATACGCGGCGGCCAGCCGCGCGGAATCGGCCCAATCGAAATCGTCCGGCAGCAGCCGGTCTTCCGGCTCGTTATACCCCATGGTGAACAGCATGGTGTGCGCCATATCGGCCTGAAAGCCGAGCGTTTGCGGGCGTCCCACCATCTCCAGCAACTGTACCGTGCGCCGCCAACTGTGCATGCCGCCCCAGCAGATTTCGCCTTCCGCCGCCAGACGCTCGCCAAAGGATTCCGCAATCGAACAGGCCTCGCGGAAGGTATGGGCGATGCGCCTGGTATTGGCCTCGGGATCCTTGGACCACTCCTCCACACCGGTGGCCGAATCGATGCGGATAATGCCGTAGCTGCGAACTCCCAACTCGCGCAGCTTTTTGCCGATGCGGCAAGCCTTGCGCACCTGGGTCAGAAAGCGGCCGCACTCGGCGTCGTCTCCCATGGCCGATCCTCCGCCCGTGGCGCCCCACACCGGCGCCACCAGCGATCCCACCCGCAGCCCCTTTTCCGCGATGGTCTCCGCCAGGCGGGCCAGATCCTCGTCCGGGGAATCGATATCCGTGTGGGGCAGCGACAGGAACAAATCCACGCCCTCGAACCGGATGCCGTCCACTTCGGCGGCGGCCGTCAGATTCAACATGGTATCCAGGCCGATAGGGGGTTCCGAGTCCGGACCCTTGCCGACCAGCCCGGGCCACATAGCATTGTGCAGCGCGGGAAACGGCTTCGTCGGAATCGTGTTCATTTGCACTCCTTGGTGTCGGTGACGCGCTTCTGAGCGCGTTTGAAACGTCTCAAGCGTTGATTAGCGTATACCAGCCGTAACCTCGTGTCAAACGGACGGCCGGCCGCCCGCTGCAGCTACCGCGAGAGCACCAGCACGCCCCAGGGGCGGTCGCCGACCTTGATTCTTTTCAGAATCGTCTGGGTCGCCAGATCCACCACCGAGACATCGTTCGATGGCCCGTTGGCGGTGTACAGCAGTTTCTCATCCGGCGAGAGCGCAATGCCCCACGGCCGCTGGCCCACCTCGAAGGACGCCGTGACGCGCCCCGCCGCCGGATCGATCACCACCACCTTCTTGCCGCGCCCCGTGCTGACGTAGAGCTTCGAGCCGTCCCTGGTCATCGCCACTCCCATCGGCTTGTTGCCCTCGCCCACCGGAATCGAGCCGACGGTTTCCAGCTTGCCCACGTCGATCACGCTCACCGCAGCGTCGTTCTCGTTGGTGATGTAGGCCCGCGACCCGTCCGGCAGGAAGGCGATGCCGCGCGGCCGCCGCCCCACCTTGATGGTCTTCACCACGTTCCCGGATTCGCGCTCCACCACCGTGATGGTCCCCTCGTCTTCCGAGGTGGCGAAGATCAGCTTGCCATCCGGAGAAATGGCCACGCCTTCGGGCTCCCGTCCGGTCGGAATCGTCTTCACGATCCGCCCGTCCGCCGGATCGACGTAACTCAATCCCGCGGCGTCTTCGTTCGACACGTACAACAGCTTGCCATCCGGAGAAACCGCGAACTGCTCGGGGTCCGACCCTCCCGGCACCTTGCGCAGCACCTTGCCCGAGGCCACGTCGAATTCGCCGATGCCGTCGGCGCTCTTGTCCGGCGGCGGCAGGGTGCTCTCATCCACTCCCGGAGGCGCGAATGGCGAACCGCTCAGCGCCAGGTAGATCAGCTTCCCGTCGGGGCTGGCATGAATGCCGCGCGCGCGCTTGCCCACCGCTATGGTGGTGGCTTCTCCTTTTACGGGATTGATCACCGAAAGGTCGCCCGAGCCTTCATTGCTCACGTACACATAATAGGAAGGCCCGCGACTGCAGCCCGCCAGCAGGGCCGCGGCGGCCAGAACCAGCCACACCGATCGGTATCTCATCGAGTCCTCATGGATAATTGAAATTCACCGTCACAGGTTCGGAGGGCGCCACGTGCACCGTTTGTTTCCGCTCACCGAACTTCTCCTGCCAGACCGCCACGGTGTAGTCGCCCGGCGGCACGTCGCGCAGCTCAAACGAGCCATCCGGCCCGGTCACCGCGAAGTACGGATTCTCGACCACCCCGATGTAGGCGTGCATCCAGGAATGCACGTTACATTTCACCGGAATCATCACCTCGGTCCGCGCGAACTTGTGCTCCCGGTCGGGCGATCCGGGCGACTGCTGCTCGTTCCACTCGTAGTTATTGGCCGGCATGGGGTGGATATTGTGCGACACCGCGTCGCTGTTGTGCACCTCCAGCGGCTGCGCGGCGCGGATGCCGATCACGTGCGGCACGAACATGCAGCCGCGCTGATCGAGCACCACCGCGGTCTTGACCGGCTCGAACTTCTTGCCCTCCAGGCCGGATTGGAGATACACAAACGCGTTGGCCAGCCCCCCGCCCTTGCCGATCACCACCGATTCATCGTACACCGGGTGGCCGGCATGCGCCTTCTGGCAGCCGGCCTCGGCGCTCATGTCGATGACCGCGCGGGCCGGCTTCGGTCCGTGGAATAGCACCTTCCCGCGCACGGTCGCCGCGGTGGCCGGGTCCACGTGAAAATATTCCACCGGTTTGGCCGTCTCGGCAACCGCTTTGGCCGGGGGCGCCTTGGTCTGCCCGCAACCCGCGGCCAGCAGCGCCACGGTTAAGCAGAGCGCCAATAACGGGTGGGACAGGCCTTCAGCCTGTCCAAGGCACGCTGAAAGCCTGCCCCACCCTCCCGCGTCCTGGTCCAGTTCGGCGGGCCGCAGGCCCGTGGGTCCCACGCCCGTCATTCCCGCGGCCACTCCAACCTCTCCGGAATCGAGTCCGCGGCCTGCGCTAAAGCCCAATACTCCACCTCCCCATGGCCTCTGGCCGGCAGCCACCGGTACGCTGGAACTCCGAACAACTTGCCGCGGTCGATCATCCGGCGGCGCGTTTCGGGCATCGGAGATACGCCGAATTCCATGCCGCGGGCGATCGTCCGGCCATTCCACGGCGCAAAATCGCGGCTCAGGTTTTCTTCCCAGATTCCCAGCCAGGGGAAATCGCTTTGCTTCCAGACGTAGCCGAACAGCAGGTGAAAGCGCGGCGAGAATGCCGCGAAGCACGCATCGGCGCACTGCGGGTCCATCAGGTGCGTTGTGAACGCGCTCGAAGAAGGGGCGCGGCTGAAAACCCGCAAATCGATCGAGCCGCCGTCTGCCATTGGCGCCATGGGCCAGTCGAAGTCCACGCCGGGAGGCAAATAATCATGCGCTCCGAACGGCGCTTCGAAATTCCTGGACCGCGTGGCCGTGGCGCGGAATTCGGTGGCTCCCTTTTCGAGAAACGGCGGACCCAGGGTGACGTGCTCCGTCCAGGCGATGGCGCGATCGAAGGCGCATAGATTCCGTACCGTCTCGCGGATCTTCACCGCTTCGCCGTGGAGTTGGATGGTCCGTTCAATCTCCAGACCCGCCAAGGGCAAAGTCGCGCGCATGTCGAGGCCGCCATCCCACCCGCGGATTTCGTATTTCGCTACGGAGCTTTCCCCGTGCACCGTCAGCCCCGCTGCGGCCTCCTCCTCCGACGGCCCGCCGAAGATGTCCAGGCAGAGATTGTGGCCCAAGATCCCCGCCAGCAGTTGGCTTCCGGACCCGCCCCGTAGACCGAGTACGAGCCGGCGTGGAATGCCACCGGTTCGATCGAAGGCCACGGAGGGATCCACAGCGGGCTTACGCCGGTCTTCTTGTGCAGGATCTCGGCGATGTGCCCCCCGCCCTCCACCACGGTCACTCGCAAATCTTCGTTTTCGATGCTGTGCGCGCGACGGTTGTGCAAGGTAGTAGCGGGCATTTCCTTGCTAAGGATACCCCACCTGCGGCATCAGAAAATCAGGCGATCCTTCTTGGCTTCGATCTTGGCTACGTCGATTCCCGGAACCTTTTCCAAATCCTGGATGGATTTGAAGGGACCGTTCTTATCGCGATACGCAATAATGGCGCGGGCCTGCGACCGCAGCAGGGTCAACCCGGATTCCAGGTCGATGGCCCTGGCTTCGTTCACATTGATCCGGGGGATCTCTTCGCCGGGATAGTTCTTGGCCAGGTAATCCACCACCAGTTGCAAATCCTGATCGCTCGCCTTGGCGCCCAGCGTCACCATCTTGTCCACAGTGGATTGCCAGCCGGCCTTATCCTGGCGCAGCGAAATGGACCGCGCCAGTTCGTGGCACTGCGAGCAAATGGCCTGCGTTTCGGCCCGCCCGGGCCCCTCCGGCAATTGCGCCCAGGCGCACGTCGCCAGGCCCGTGGCGGCCATCCAAACCGCCAGGGAAGGGAATCTCTTCGTCATCCGCATTTCAGTGCTCGATCGGAAAACCAAAAGCGTACAGCGTGCCATCCGCCGTCCCCACGTATACCTGCGTGTCGCCGGCCGAAAGGCCGCTCTCCGCCACGGCCGAAGACATGATTTTTCCGCTGTTCCACAGTTCCTTGCCGGTGGTTGGATCCAGGGCATACAGCACCGCCGGGGACGAGCGGCTTCCCTTGGATGCGGCGAATATCACTCCATTCACGATCATCGGCGCAACCGGCGAAGCGATTTCCCCGGAAGTCCAGGCACTCTCGATCGCCGGACTTCCGTTTCGCTCCGTCACCTTCCACGCGCGAATGGCGCCTTCCGTATTGCCCAGCAGCCAGCGGGTGCCCGCGGGGTCCTGCCAGGTCGCCAGCGATTCGGGCGCGGCTTCCACCGCGGCCGCCAGCAGCGCCGTCTGATGATCCTGCCCGCCCAGCGACTGCGTGTCGAGCAGCAGGATCTTCCGGTTCTTCGAAGCTACCGCCAGCAGGGCTTTGTCTTTGAATTCGAAGATCACCGGCGAGGTTACCGGCTCGTCTCCG
>JASHSS010000501.1 GCA_030038565.1 Bryobacteraceae bacterium | reverse complement strand
GCCTGGGTGGAGTGCAACTCGCTCGTCAGGCAGTCGATCATGGGGAAGAAGATGATGTCCAGCGGTTTTTTGGCGTGCACCTTGTAGAGCAGGTTGTGCACGTGCGGGATGCCCAGCTTCGAGGGGAAGCAGGGGTCGATGGCGCCGCGCTTGGCGCCTTCCTTGTAGAGTTCCTCGCTGGTGTAATCCGAGTAGACGATGTTCTGCGGCTGAATTCCCAGGGCCGCGAAATAGCCCGAGAACACGGGGGTCTGCGAGTACATGTTGAGCACCCGCGGCATGCCGATGCGCATCTCCTTGCGCTTGCTCATCAACCCGGCGCGCTTTTTCTGCGCGGCGGTGATCTGGAAGCGCGGCGCGGGATCGGCCACCAACGGCACATCCGGGACGCGGAACACGGCCTTGGCGGCCACTTCCACGAAATTCGGATTGGCCTTCTTCACTTTATCGAGGTTACCCTTGATGGAGCGCATCTCCTCGATGTTCTCGACGGTGCCCTTCTCGCAGGTGGCGATGATCAGCCGCTGCGCGCCCTTGTCGAGCGGCACCTTGGTCTTCACCGGCGGCTTGTAATCCAGGTTGACGATGTTGGTCTTGACGTCGATGAAGGTGCGCAGGCACTTGTTCTTGCAGAAATAGCAGCGGGTGGCTTCGTTGCGCGTGGTCTTGTACTGGATGTGCTGGCAGGCTTCCAGGCCGATGAAAGTGGAGACGCGCCCGTTGTCCCACAGGCGTCCGGCTTCGAGCGCCGCGCCGATGGCGCCGGCTTCGCCGCAGTGCTCGTGAACGATTACGTCCGGCTGCTGCTCCTTGCCCTTGAAGCGCGACTCGATGAAATCCACCTGCGCCTTCACCGCGGCCAGGTTGTACTGCGTGCCGCCTTGCAGCAGAAAGCGCGTGCCGATGGCCGAAAGGTTGGGAATCTGCGACACGTACAGCCAGATGTTCTTGGGCAGCACGTTGCACAGCCCGGCCATGATCTCTTCCGGTTTCCAGCCCTGCCGCTGGAAATCCACGATGTCGCTTTGCATGAACACGGCGCAGCCGTAGCCGAAGCTGGGGAAGCCCTTGGCGCCGAAAGCCGTGTCGGCATACTGCTCCACGGGCACATTAAAGCCCTGCGCGGTGGATTGCAGGAAGTAGCCGTTGCCGGCCGAGCATTGGGTGTTGAGCTTGAAATCCTTCACCCGGCCGTTCTTCAGGATGATGATCTTGATATCCTGCCCGCCCACGTCGCAGATCACGTCCACGTTGTCGTAGAAATGCAGGCCGGCTTCGGTGTGGGCCACAGTTTCCACCAGGGCCGCATCCGCGCCGATCACATCCTTGAGAATGTCCTTGGCGTAACCGGTTGTGCCTACGCCCAGAATCTTCAATTCCACGCCCTGGTCGCGGACCTGGCGGTCGAGTTTCTGAAGCACCTCGACGGTGTCCTCGATGGGGTTGCCCTTGGAAAGCTGGTAGGTCTTGGCCAGAATGCGGCGCTTGTGGTCCTTGGAAATCAGGACCGCCTTGGTCGAAGTGGAGCCGCCGTCGATACCCACGAACCCTTCCACCACCTCGCCCGGCTGGAAGGCGGCGGGCACGAACTTTTTGGTGCGGTACTTCTTTTTGAAAGCGGCCAGATCGGCATCGTCTTTGGCCAATCCGCCTCCGCCGCCGCGCTTGGATTTCTCCTCCTCGCGGCCGACATTCACGTACCACTCAAGCTTGCCCAGGCCGATGTAGCGGCCCACGGCGTCGTCTTCGCTCTTGCCGAATTCCACCGAGCCGATGGCGGCGAAGTACTGCGCGTTATCGGGCGTGCGGATGAGGTCTTCAGGCGGCACGCCTTCGGGCAGCGGGGTGTTGCGCTCCTCCCAGATTTTGGGAATGTTGCTTTTCCAGCAATCGCGCATGCCCTGGATGTAGCAGTTGGGGCCGCCCAGCAGAAGCACCACCGGCTGAAGCGTGTTGCCGCGCGTCAGCACCGAAAGGTTCTGCATCACGATGGCTTCGAACAGCGAGGCCATCAGCTCGTCGGGCGGAACGCCCATTTTCTGCAGGCCGTTGATATCGGTTTCCGCGAACACCCCGCACTTGCCGGCCACGGGATGTAGCTTGATGCCCCGGTAACCCATCTGGCAGAGTTGTTCCGCGGGAATGCGCAGCTTGGCGTTGATCTTGTCGATGACCGCGCCCGTGCCGCCGGCGCACTTGTCGTTCATCGAGGGGATCTTCTTTTTGCGGCCGGTCTCGGGGTCGGTCTTGAAGATGATGATCTTGGCGTCCTGGCCGCCCAGTTCAATCACCGAGCCGCATTCCGGGTACAGCCGCTCGACGGCGAGCGAAACCGCATTGACCTCCTGAACGAACTTGGCGCCCAGGAATTTGGCCATGCCGTTGCCGCCTGAGCCGGTGATGAACATGCGCGAAGCGGCGGCGTTGAATCCGTCGATCTCGGTTTCGAAGCGCTTCAGGAATTCCAGCACCTTCTCGGGCTGCTTGGTGTCGTGCCGCTGGTAGTCCTGCCACAGAATCCTGTCGCTGGCCGCATCGATGACTACCGCTTTCACCGTCGTCGATCCGACATCCATCCCGATCAAGAATTGTTGGTCCATGGTGTACCTGGTTGGCTATCCGTGCCCGCGGGCTTAATTGGCCGCCGCCTTCGATTGCGCCGCGATGTGATACACGAAATTGGCCGCGCCGCCGACCACCCCCTTGGTGTGCGGCACCTTGTAGAGCGGCCGCTTCGATTCGGGATGGGCTTCCACCCAGGCGCGGCACTGGTCCAGCGTCAGCCCGGTTTTCTCCAGCGCTTCGGCGAATTCCTTCTTGGCCTTGTTCTTGGCCTCGCCGAGCGCCATCTGCACGCGGCTGTGGGCGTTGATCTCACCCTCGCCGGAGGTCTCGATAGGCAGGTAGATCATGTCCTTGTAATTCGAGACCACCGCCGATTGCGCGCC
>JASHSS010000500.1 GCA_030038565.1 Bryobacteraceae bacterium | reverse complement strand
ACTCGGGATGCATACCCGCTTGACGCCGCGGTCATGTGCCGCAGCCTCATTCCTGGCCGAGAAAAACGCGGCGTCGCCGGCCATCAGACGGGGAGTACAACCTAACTTCTCCTCATGCGCATCGAGGGCGGGGATCACCAAGTCTGAGTCACTGGGCCGCTTGTCGTACACCGCATAGTCAGTGATGATCTGATTCTCGCCCTCTTGGATCTTGACCATCTTGCCGAACTCCGTGGGCTTACTGGCTTTCCCCTTGCGAATGATTTCGGTGGTCGGCTCGAAGATACTCACTAACTTCTCGGCAACGTGAGTATTCCCGCCGAAGATCCGCTGCTTGGCTTGCCGGAGCACCTGTTGGACTCGCGGCACGATGGTGTCCAACTCCTTCCGCAGTCCTTCCAGGGCGGTTTGCTGCATCACGTCTGCCGATCGTTTCACCCCTTCGGCAATTTCGCTGGAGAATCGCTTGGCCTGTCCTACCACTCGCCCTACAATGGATAGAAGTTTCTCGTAGCCCTTCTGCAAGCGTTCCCGATTCGGTCCGCCCTTGGTGCGCACCACACGCCCGATTTCCAGAATCCGGAGTTTTGCGCTCCGGCTGCGATCCCGCAGTTTGGCGTCTTGCTGCCCGCCAATCTCTCCGATCCGCTTCATCGCCCGGATCAGTACGCGCACACCATCGCCCAGCAAATTACTGTCCGTCGGATAATGGATGTTCGTCTCTACCACAGTCGTGTCCAGGCGCATCTTCCGCCCCTTCACAACCTGCTTTTGTTGCGCGATCTCCACCACTCGTGCATTGATCTTGGCCACCTCTTCCGGTCGCAGCGCCAATCCCCAGCGGCCCATGGACTTGGCATCGGGCACTTCCGCGGCTCCTACCCGCGTGCAATCGCGATACACCAGATTGGCCCGGACTTCGCGCTCCAGTGTGTCGTAGCTCCAGTTGCGAAGGTGCTTCAGCAACAGCTACCGCAAAACCACTTCCGCCGGCGTGCCACGCCGCCCGCGGGTGCGGCTTTTCGGACGACGCCGCGCCAGAGCTTCGTATACCGTCGAGACCAACTGTTCGTCATCCAGCGCTGGGTCGGCGTGCTTCATCCAATCTTCTTGCAGATCCGATACCTCTTCCGCTATGAGGCCGTCGCCGAAATGAAGTTGCTGCCGTCGCGCCTCAATCGTGCGACTTTCTCCCAACGGCGGGCGCCTGCGACTGTTTCTCCTGCTGCCACTGTTTCCGCAGTCGGTCGCGGTTCAACTTGGCGAGAGAACAGCCAATCTCCCAAAAAGCAGCCCACGCTTGTTGCGCCTGCCGAGCGGTTTTCGCATGCTCCGGCGGAACGTACAGGGAGCGACTCTTGTCATCCTCTCGATACGTAATGTAAAGGTGCGGTCCATTCAGGTGATCCGGATCGCGATAGCAAGTGCAGTTGAGGTTGCCGCAGCGGCGGGAGGTTTCCGACAGGCCGCCCTGAACCATGATTTGGGTGGCCCGGAGGAGTCGCTGGATGAGCCGTTACTTACGCACAGCTTAATATTAAGATATGCTTATCTGTTTTTGCTGCCAAGAGAAAAATGACAGGAACCTCCAACAATGTTTTAGGCTGAACTGGCCAAACTCTGAGCGCCGGACGTCAATCCGCTTGACTATCATGCGGCGCAGAAGACCTCGGGCGCAACATCCCAGGCCCGCTGCTGGGCGCGCCTATTGTCGTTCCGACCACGGACTTGTACGACCTTGCAGCAACATGTGGCTCGCGGAGCTGATTTGAAAGGACTTAAGCGCTCATTTTTGCGCCAGAAAGTAGACTAGGCCTCTGTCTTCAACGGCCTGTTAAGGTCTGCGGAATTAGCATTCCGAAATGCCTGTCCACACGTCCGCCCACCTGCTCTTGACCAGCGTTCCGTCGCCGCCATTGCCGGTGGAGCTTTCACAGCCGCGTTCTTCGGTCAAGTGCTGGTTGCAGTGTTCAGAGCGGCGGCGGTAAATCGCAGGTGGCGGGAATTCGATTTACGCCCCTGGGGCCAGAGTAGCGTACCAGCCGTGATTCGCTCATCGAGCCAGCGGATTGCGCCGGCGGAGCCGATTAAACCTTCCGAAGTCGTTGTCCGTTGAGCAAGCTCGGCTCCGTTCTCAATAGCCAGCGCCGCAAGATGAGCGTCCGAGGTGAGGTTTCTTCCGGTGCCCAGCGGCGAAATCAAATCGCGCATCGTTGCAGGTGTCGTGCGGTAGGCTCGGGCACGGTTACTGAAGGCTGCTGCAGCCAAGCATCGACTATGTCGAATGCCGTGTCGACGCTGAGCGGTCTTTGAAACAGTCCCGGTCTCGTCGTCAATCGGAGAAATGCCAGGAGAATGATCCAAGGCAACCGTTTCCGTCCTTGAAACTGCAGTTTCCAGCCACGACTTCGCCTTCTGATGGCATGCAGAATCCTGGTTTACCGCGTAGATCAATAGATTGACATCTATGACGATCATTTCCGCAACGCCAACTGCCGGCTTAATTCCTCCTCCTCAATAGCGCCCGCGGCTTCCAGCGCCTTGACCCATCTGAAATTCTGATCGGCGCCGAGAGAATAGGATTTCTGCACGAAATGGCGCCGCTTGGGTTTCCCCTGTGTCAGACCAATTTGAACCGCGGAATTCAGCGCTTCCTTGAAAGATATCCCCCGCTCCTTCATCGCCGTCCGGATGAGGGCCTGGACATCCGGCTCCAGCGTGATCGTCGTCCTTATATCGAAATCGTAGCACCACTCTACGTGCTGTCATGATGCACTCTTGCTTATGCAAGATGAGCCTGAAGGAGGAACACGTGGTGCTGGGTTGCTCATCAAGATGGCCGACTCTTAAGCAGCCAGCCTGGAGCAGATCCGGGCCGTGGTGGCCGCTACCGGCGTGATGCGTTTTGCCGGGCAGCGACACGAAGAAGGGAATGGGCGGAGCGGACCCTGGTGCAGCGCGAATGTGTCGGCGGAGGGCGGACAAAGAGTGCTACGGCTCTATTTCGCTCAGATGACCGGTTTTAGCCGGAATGAGGTGACGCGCCGCTTACACACCGGCGCCAGTTTCTGGCTGGCGCTCGCCGCTCCCGATCCGGCGGGGCGGCACCTATAGCAAGGATGCCTGGCGCGCGAACTGGAGGGCCTCCAGGGCCGCACCGCGGGCGCCCGCGGTGTCGCCGTTGGGCATCACCTGTATGGGAATCCCCGCCTGCTCCACGCGCTGCGCGGGCATGCCGGCGCGGGTTTCGGCGATGAACCAGGCCTGAAATTCCGGGGCAGTCTCCAGAGCGCCGCCGCCGATAATGAGTACATCCGGATCGAAGGTGTTCACCATCTCGTCGAAGAACAGGCCCATCGCGTGGGCCTGGACGCGAAAAATCTCGCGGCAGAGGGGATCGCCCTTCTCGGCCATTCCGCGCACGAGCTTGGCCGCCTTCTTGACGTCCATCGCGGCCAGCGGGTGGGCGGGTTCGCGAGCCAGGAAATAAGGCAAAAGGGTTTTGGCGATGGCGGTCAGTGAGCAGAGCGACTCCAGGTCGCCCGTGCGCCCGCAATTGCACTCGGGCTTCAGGCCTGTAATTTCGGAGATGCTCTGGTACGGAATAAGGACGTGGCCGAGTTCGCCGCCGAAACCCATTCTGCCCTTGATCACATGGCCGGCCATGATCACCCCGCCACCCAGACCGGTGCCGATGATAGCCGAGACGGAAGTTCCCTGGGAAAGGCTGCCGAAGATGGTGAAGTGTCCCCAGAGAGCCCCGGCGTTACCGTCGTTGAGGTAGGTGACGGGCAGGCCTAGAAAGGCTTCCAGAGCCTGGCGGATATCGAACCCGGCCCACTCGGCGTGCACAAAATTCGTGGAGCCGCGCGCGCTAAGAACGCCTGCCGAACTCGCCGGCCCGGGCGTATCCAGGCCGATAGCGACGATGTCCTCCAGGCCCACACCAGCCTTTTCGACGGCGATCCGCAAGCCTTCCCTGATCTGCCGGAGACAGACGGCCGGACCTTCGGTGGAGTGCGCGGGGTGCTCGCATAGCCGTTCGATCAGGAACTGTTCCCGCGCGTCGATGAGGGTGTAATTGATGGCGGTCCCGCCAAGGTCGACTCCGGCGACTACTTTCACGGTTGATTCTCCATGGGGCAGGATAGGGTTCGAAAATGCAAGCTTAGCAGGAATCCGGTTTCCCGGGCTTGGCGGGGGCGCGCCCGTCGACAAGACGTAGCGGGATGGCTTCCGTCCCCTCGTCTGGCGAGCGACGACGCCTCGCTCCCCGAGCCGTGGACGGGGCTGCTCCTGGGAGTAGTTTTGGCCTGCTCCCTGTTCCCGCTGCGAGCCGGCGGTTTCGGATAGCCGCGACGTCCGGTGGCGAACTCTGCCGAGTAGTATCCCGGCAATCGGAGCGGCCACGGCCAGCAGGATAGCCAGCCGCCACTGGAACGAAAGGAGAGCGGCGTGGCGAGAGGAGTTCTCAGCCACGTTCGGTCCCGCAAGCCTGGTAACTCCGCGCCAGAGGGAATCCTCGCCATAGCCGCGCAAGCCGAGGAGGCCCTGCCGGATCCAGAGTTGGGTGAGGCCGGCCCACGCGGCGATAGCAACGATAGGCATCAGAACCACAAATGTCCACGTGCGCCAGCGGCAAATCAGGAAACCGGCGATCGCCAGCGCCCCATAAACCAGCCACAGGAGCGCAACCTCCTCGCCGTATAGAATTGCGGGGATCATCGCATACATAAGACCCCGCCTGCGACCCCGCCGCGCGCGGGCGGTCGCTATGCGCTCGATAGCCGCTACTGGCGCGACCGGCAGCCGCGTATGGAACAGCCACACGGGACGGCCGATCGCGCCGCGTCTCAACCCCTGAGGTTCAAACTGTAGGCGCAATTCATGGGCCGAACGCCCGTGGAAGGCCTTGTCCGTCCTTCCGTTTGGCTGTAAGGTTAGCTGGTGGCAACAAATCGGGCGGGGACGGAAAAGTTTACCGCACACCGGCCCTCCCAGACTGGAAATCAAATGCGCTTGACACTGATCGCTTTCTTAACTTCGCTGGCAGCCCTGCACGCCCAGATGGACGACCCCTGGAAAAACCTGGATTTCCTCGTGGGCGACTGGAACGGGCTGGCCGGCGAAAAGGACACGCCGGCTGGAGGGGGCCAGGGGGCCTTCTCCTTCCAGCCGGAATTGCAGCGCAAAATCATCGTGCGCCGCAACCAAGCGCGGTACGATTCGGGCGCCCAGCACGACGACCTGATGGTGATCTACCTGGATCCACCGGGCGCGGCGCCGCGGGCCATTTATTTCGATACCGAAGGTCATGTGATCCGCTATGCGCTGACCTTTCCATCGCCGGAGCGGGTGGTCTTCGAATCGGACGGATCGCAGCCAGGACCGCGATATCGATTGAGCTACTGGAAGGAAGGCGGGGTTCTCCATGGGCAATTCGAGGTTGGGGCGGCGGCCGGCGAGTACAAGCCCTATCTGAACTGGACCTCCAGAAAACGGTGATCCCGAAGGGCAATGGCAGAGTCGCGGCTGAGCGAACGCGGTTGCGGCCAGCTTTAGTGCGATATCCACCGATGGGTGGCCGGCGGCGGGCGAGGACGGAGAAAGACAGGGGCAGCCTAAGCCTGCCTCAGCGGTGTATGATTTCTGCGGGAGAGACCGTATGGGCTGGCAACGAATCTTGGCCGTGCTGGGGATAGCTGCATCCGCAGGCGCCCAGACGCCCGTGAGTATCCGGATTCTTTTGGGGGCTAACGACACCGAATCCAGCCGATGGGACGGGAGCGTGGAGGCGCGCGGCGGGCAAATTGTTTCGATGGAGCCTTGGCGCTTCGACGACGGCGACGCGATTACGGGCGATTCGTGGCGCATGGCGACGCACCCCATGCGGCGGTTTGGCGGCGCGG
>JASHSS010000499.1 GCA_030038565.1 Bryobacteraceae bacterium | reverse complement strand
AACCCGTCCTTCTTTGCGCTGCTTGGCGTCTCCGCGGCTTGGCGAGAAATCTTCGACCTCGCGTTCTTCGCCCCTTTCGCGCTCCTGTCCCCTCGAACCCGTCCTTCTTTGCGCTGCTTGGCGTCTCCGCGGCTTGGCGAGAAATCTTCGACCTTGCGTTCTTCGCCCCCCTTCGCGCTCTTAGCGCTCTGGTATCCTGGCTCGTTATGTTGGTCGAGCAACAGATTGCCGAACGGCGGGAACGGGCGGTCTCCGCCATCGCTAAGGTGCTGGAACGGCCGCGCGGAGAGCCGTACGGCGATTATCGCGTGAAGTCCGTAAGCGGGAAAACTTACCGCGTTGCCATGCGGGGGCCCGGTTTGTTCGAGAACTATTGCTCGTGCCCGGACTTCGCCGTCAATACCTTGGGAACCTGCAAGCACATCGAGGCCCTCCTCTTGCGGCTTGGCAAGCGCCATGGCAGGACTCTCGAAAGCCGCAAGTTTGCGCGGGCGCGCGCATCCATCTCGTTGCAGTATGGCGAAACGATCGCCGTCCGGTTGCGTCTGCCTGCCGATCCAACGCCTGCCCTGCTGAAATTGGCCGGCGAGTATTTCGATCCGGCCGGCCTGCTGCGGCCTGAGCACTTCCGGAGCTTTCATCGGGCGATCGAGGCTTTCCGCCAAGCCGACCTCGATGCGGTCGTTTACAGCGACGTGCTGGAATACCTCGACCGGGAGAATGAGCTAGCCGAGGGCCTGGATCTGGAGCGCCAGCTTCTGCAAAAGCTGGGACGCGGACAGCGTCCGCTGAATGGAATCCTGAAGACGAAACTCCTGCCCTACCAGGAGCGGGGCGCCATCTTCGCCGCCTGCCGCGGCCGGGTAGTCCTGGCCGATGACATGGGCCTGGGCAAAACCGTACAGGCCCTCGCCGCTGCCGAAATGCTGCGCCGCCGCCAGGGCATTCAGAGGGTATTGGTGGTGGCTCCCGCCTCGGTGAAGTATCAGTGGAAAACGGAAATCGAAAAGTTCTCCGGGCTTCCGGCGCAGGTCATCGAGGGATCGCTGCCCCGGCGGCGCGAATTGTACGCGTCGCCTCAGTTCTTCAACCTCACCAGCTACGAACTGGCCCTGAAAGATGTGCGCTACCTGCACGAACTCGCGCCCGACCTCATCATCCTCGATGAAGCCCAGCGCATCCGCAACTGGGCCACTGCCACCGCGCGCACCATCAAACAACTCAAAAGCCGCTACGCCTTCGTGCTCACGGGAACTCCGCTCGAAAACAAGCTGGAAGAGTTGTTTTCCGTTGTGGAGTTCATCGATGGCCGCCGGCTGGGTCCCGCGTTCCGCTTCCTGCACGAGCACCGGACCCAGGACGAGAACGGCAAACTGATCGGCTACCGCGGACTTGACCGGATTCACGATCAACTCGCGCCGATCCTTCTGAGGCGCACCCGCCAGGAAGTTCTCAAGGACCTGCCCAAACGCACCGACCAGATCCTCCACGTGTCCCTGACTCCACAGCAGGCGGAGCCTTACTGGGAACAGAATGACATCCTGGCCGCCCTGATCCGCAAGTGGGAACGGCAGGGCTGGCTCTCGGAGATCGACCAGAAGCGGGTCCTGTGTTGTCTGCAGAACATGCGGATGCTCTGCAACTCCACCTTCCTTTACGATAAGCAAACCAATCACTCGCCAAAACTCGCCGAGTTCCGCGAGATCGTCCGTGAATTGACGATCGAAGAGGGCCGCAAAGTGGTGGTCTTCAGCGAATACGAACGGATGACCCACCTGGCGGGTAAGGAACTGGAAAAGCTGGGAATCGGATTCGTGTCGCTGCACGGTAGTGTGCCTTCCCGGAATCGCGGCACGCTCATGGAGAAGTTCCGGCGCGATGCGGAATGCCGCGTTTTCCTCTCGACGGATGCCGGAGGGGTTGGCCTGAATCTCCAAGCGGCCTCGGCGGTGATCAATTTCGAACCCCCGTGGAATCCCGCCCGGCTCGAACAAAGGATCGGGCGAGTCCACCGGCTCGGTCAGTCACATCCGGTTCACGTGGTGCACCTGCTGACCAAAAACACCATCGAAGAGCGCGTGTGGGAAACCCTTAAGCTGAAGAAATCCCTGTTCGCAGGGGTATTCGACTCGCCGACGGGCGAAGTGAGCTTCGCCGCTCTCGGTAAAAAGAGCATCCTGCAGGCCGTGAAAGAGATCTTCGCGAATCAACCGGGGCGGCCAAAACCACTGATCGACCAGGCGCCGCCCAAAGCCATTCCCCTACAGCCGCCGCCGGCGCCAGTCACCACCACGCCCGCGGGGCCTCAATCCACCCGATTCGAACATGCGGCTGCCGGACTCATCGAAACCGGCATCCGGTTCCTCGAGTCGCTCGCGGCCGCGGCGCAAAGCGCTTCCACCGACGAAACGCTTTCGAATCTGGTGTCGCTCGATCCGCGCACCAACCGTCCGGTGCTCTCGATTCCGCTACCCAAATCAGTGGATCCCAGCCACCTCATCCGAGCCCTCTCGGCCGCCCTGGGCGCGTTTGCGCGGTCCGCTTAATCTTCCGTCCGCAACCTCCCAGCCAGCGTTCTTTGCGCGGCTTGGCGTCTCCGCACCTTGGCGAGAAATCTCCAGCCTCGCGTTCTTCGCCCCCTTTCGCGGTCTGACTCTTCCCGGCCGTGCCGAAGCCGCCGGGCACCACGACGTGCCTTGGGGCCTCCAAAAGTATTACACTCGTGAAATCCAGGAGGTTCGCCATTATCTTTATGCCGCGCTTGAGGTTTACCCGTCTAACCCTGACCTTTGTCTGCCTGGCGCTAGCCCCGCTCGGTGCGCAGACGCTGGATTCCCACCTGTATTCCGAGATGCGCTGGCGCTCCATCGGACCGCCCCGCGCCGGACGCGCGCGCGCCCTCTCCGGGGTCCCCAGCCAGCCCAATGTCTTCTACGCCGGTTTCGATAACGGAGGCGTCTGGCGCTCCACCGATTACGGCTCCACGTGGACCCCGCTGTTCGACAGTCAGCCCACCGGCTCCATCGGCGCTATCGCGGTGGCTCCCTCCGACCCCGACATCGTCTACGTCGGCTCCGGCGCCGGGATCATCCGCCCCGACCTGGCCACCGGCGACGGCGTCTACAAATCCACCGACGCCGGCAAAACCTGGACCCACTTAGGCCTTCGCGACTCCCAGATGATCGCCCAAATCGATGTCGATCCCCACAATCCGGAGCGGTTCTTCGTGGCCGCCCTCGGCCATCCCTACGGGCCCAATCCCGAACGCGGCATCTACCGCTCCACAGATGGCGGCGCTACCTTCCAGCAGGTGCTCTATAAGGACGAGTACACCAGCGGCAACGACGTCCGAATCGATCCGCGCGATCCCAACACCGTCTACGCCACCCTCTGGCAGCAGCAGCAGGGATTCATGGAGAACGGCGCTTTCGGCGGCACCGATGGCGGCATCTTCAAATCCACCGACGGCGGCGCCACCTGGAAGAAGCTCACCGGCGGACTGCCGGCCATTATCCAGGCCAACCTGGCCATCGCCCCGTCTAATCCAAGAGTCATTTACGCCACCATCGCCGTGGGCGCGCCGGCGGGGGGCGGGCGCGGCGAATCCGCTCCGGCGGGACGCGGCGGCCGTGGAGGACGCGGCGGTGGCGGCGCCATCGCCTTCTACAAAACCACCGATGGCGGCGACCACTGGTTCCTGGCCACCGAAGATCCGCGGGTGGCCGAAACCGGCTCCCAGCGGCATCCGCCCGACAACCGGCCGCTCGGCCGCATCGGCGGCGGCGACCTGCCCACCATCACCGTCGATCCCAAAAACGAAAATGTCGTGTACAGCTGCTCCACGGTCTTCTGGCGCACCGAAGACGGCGGCCTCACCTGGTCGGCCGTTCGCGGCGCGCCGGGCGGAGACGATTATCAGAAAAGCTGGATCAATCCCACCAACCCCAACATCATCCTGCTGGTCAGCGACCAGGGCGCGGTGGTTTCCGCCAACCGCGGCGAATCGTGGAGCAACTGGTACACCCAACCCACCGCCGCCGTCTACCATGTGACTGCAGACAACGCCTTCCCCTATCGTCTCTGCAGCGGCCAGCAGGATTCCGGATCGGCATGCGTGGAGAGCCGCAGCATGGACGGCGAAATTACTTTCCACGACTGGCATCCCGTTGGCATTGAGGAGTACGGCGAAGCCGCTCCCGATCCCAGGAATCCCGACCTGGTCTACGGCGGCAAAGTCTCGGTCTATAATCGCGTGACCGGCCAGAAGGCGCAGGTCGGTCCGGGCGGTGGTAGAGGCGGGCGCGGAGGGGCCGGCGCGGCTGCCAGTGAGGATGCTCCTCGCACCGTGCGTACGCAGCCGCTCATCTGGTCGCCCAAAGACCCCAGCCTGCTCTTCTACGCCACCCAGAAAGTCTGGAAGACCGCCAACGGCGGCCACAGTTGGACGGCTATCAGCGGCGACCTGACCCGAAAGACCTGGGAAATCCCCGCCAACGCCGGTAAGTACGCCTCGACCGTAACCGTCGATCCTCGCGGCTCCATCACCGCGCTGGCTCCATCGCCACTGGATGCCAACGTGCTGTGGGCAGGCACCGGCGATGGCCTGCTCCAGGTCACCACCGATGGCGGCGCCAACTGGACCGATGTCACCCCACCGCAGATCAAAGCCTGGACCCGCATCTTCAACATGGAAGCCGGCCACTTCGATACCAAGACCGCGTACGCCGCCGCCAACACCCTGCGCCTGGACGACATGAATCCGCACTTCTGGCGCACCCACGACGGCGGCAAAACCTGGACCGAAATCGACACCGGAATTGCGGGCGGCGCGGTCGCCAACTCCATCCGCGAAGACCCCCGCAAGAAGGGCTTACTCTATGCCGCCACCGACACCCAGGTGTGGGTTTCCTTCGACGATGGGGACCACTGGAGTTCCTTGCGGCTCAACATGCCGGCCATCTCGGTGCGCGATATCGAAGTCAAGGATGACTCCTCCTGCATGTGCTCCGACCTGGTGGCCGGCACGCACGGCCGGGGCTTCTGGATTCTCGATGACGTCACCCCGCTGCGCCAGGCCGCCGAAGCTGCCGCGGCCTCCAACGCCTGGCTGTTCAAGCCCGCCACCGGCATCCGCATCCGCTTCGGCACCAACGATCCCACACCCTGGCCGCCGGAAATGCTGGCGGGCGAAAACCCACCTCCCGGCGCGGTTATCGACTACTACCTGCCTGCTGCCGCGAGCGAGGTGAAACTGGAAATTCTCAACGCGCAGGGCCAGACCATCCGAACCTATTCCAGCACAGATCGCGTGCTCAGCCCCGATCCCGCTACCGATTCGGTGGCCTACAACCGGCTCTGCCAGCAGACCCCCACGGCGCCCGATTGCAACCTGCCTCTCTATTGGCCGGCGCCCCAGCAGGTATTAAAAACCGCCGCCGGCATGCACCGGTTCACCTGGGACCTGCACTACGATCCCCTCCCCGGCGGTGGCGGCGGGGGTGGACGCGGCGGCGGTGGTGGCGGCGGCGCGGTGCCCCATCGCACTTACCCCGGCGTGAATGCGCCCTGGGTCTCGCCTGGCTCCTATACCGTGCGCCTGACCGCCGATGGCCACAGCCAGACGCAGCCCATCACGGTGAAGATGGACCCGCGCGTCAAGGTCACCGCCGAAGTGCAGCAGATCTTCATCCTCACCACCCGTATGGAAGAGCGCGCCCGCACGGCCGCAGGCGCCTATAAGGAAGCGCGCGACCTGCTGGCCAAACTGAAGGATCGGCCGGGGAACTCTCAGGGCCCGGCTGCAAACGACGCGCTCGCCAGGCAATTGGAGGCGCTTGCCCCGGCAGTTGCGGAAGCCCCCGCCGGTGGAGGCCGTGGAGGACGCGGCGGACGCGGAGGGTTCGGCGCCGAAGAGCCGGCCGCTCCGCCCAACCTGTCCAACATCGGCTCGCAACTGGTGGCTGCCGTCCAGCCCATGCAGGCGTCCGAAATGCCGCCCACCGCGGCACAACTCGAAGCCTGCCGCCAGGCCGATGCCGCCTACGCCACGGTGATGGCCAAGTGGGCCGCATTGAAGGCCAAAACCGGCGCCCCGGCCCCAGCCACCGCAGGCGCGGGCGGAGCGAAAAAATAGCCCGGCAAACCGGGGATGGGCGCTCCGCTGGTGTTCCCTTGCCCAGGTGAAACCAGCAGCGACCTTGGGCCTTGGGAGCGGGCTACGGAAAAGGGTCGCGTTATTGCGGCAGTTTGCCAGGTGCCTGGTCGTCCCGCGTCAAGTTCCGTACGCTTCGCCGACGCTGCGGCCCGGCCAAGGTCGCCGATGGCTGCCACACCTCTTACTCGATACCGTGCTTCTTCAGGGTTTGCTGGTCCGCAACCAGAAGTCGGGTGAGCCGGACGTGGTCGTTGAGAAGCTGGGTAATCCCGCTGAGATCGACCTCCCCGGCGACCGGCGCCAGCACCTCCCGGGCAGCTTCTGAGTTTGCCGAGTAGCCCCCGGCATCCGCCTCGACCAGGTTTGCCGCCGCTTGTTGCAGCGCCAACCCCAGGCGCTTCAGCTTGGCGCTCAAAGCCAGGTACGCCTGGCGCCGCTCGCTGTGCTCCCGAATCAGCCTCTGGATTTCCAGGCGCTGTTCCTGGCTGGCCGGGCCGGTAGTCGCGGAGGCAGTTTCCTCCTCTGCCGGGCTGAACATCAGTCCCCGCTCCCTAAGTTGCGCCGCAGCCTTGCGCCTCTGTTCGCGCTCCTGCAATGCCCGCTGAATCGCGTCGCATACGAGTTCGTCGATGGGCCGTTGGCGATCGGAAGGAGCGTACCAGTACAGTTCATCTATATCGCCCTGGTCGGGTTTCTGGCGTTCGCTGAGGGCCGTCAGTACCCGCAACGCCGCCTTCATGGCGGCTTTGCTCGGCTCCATTTTCGGTTGCAGGCTGCACCTCGATTGAACAAGATATCACACGACTTCGCGCTGGAAGTCCCCGAGACTCAGCCGGATTTCCAGCGCGAAGCCAGGAGTCCCGTGGCCTGGGAGAGATCGAGGTCGGCGGTCAGCAGCCCTTCTTCACCGTAGGGCTGGTAGCATAGCAGCGTCCC
>JASHSS010000498.1 GCA_030038565.1 Bryobacteraceae bacterium | reverse complement strand
ACGGCGGCAGGGCGACCTTGATCGTGCGTTCGGCGGGGAGCGCGCGCGATCTGGCGCAGGCCGTTCGATCGCAGGCCTCCGCGCTGGATCAATCCCTGCCGGTGTACGCCCCGGAGACAATGCAGGAGCACGTCGCCGATTTTCTGTGGCGGGAGCGCATGGCCGTGGACCTCATCGGTGTATTCGGCCTTTTGACGTTCGGCCTCGCGGTGATCGGGATCTATGGGGTGGTGGCCCAAGCGGCGGCCGGGCGCACTCGGGAAATCGGCATCCGGATGGCGCTGGGAGCGGAACGACGGGACGTGCTCAGAATGGTCGTGGGCGAGGGGTTCCTGCCGGCGCTCGTGGGAATCGCCGCAGGCGCCGCCGCCACGCTGCCCCTCGGGAGCGTTGTCACAAGCTTGTTCCATGGAGTAGCGTCCCGCGATCCGCTGACCCTGGCAGCCGTCGCGGCGCTCCTAGCTGGCATGGCGCTGGCTGCCGGTTACGAGCCGGCGCGCCGGGCGGCCAAGGTGGATCCGGTGGTAGCGCTCCGGCACGAATGAGGGACCGTGGGCGCGCGTCGGCTTACTTTGCCGGCAGCACGGACGGAGAGGGGGCGGCGACCGCCATCGTGACCTGGCTGCTGGACGTCAGCCCGCCCACCTGAATCTGGAGCGACACCGCGTTGCCCGTGGGCGTATTCGACGGCAGCACGACATTGAGCTGATTCAGGCCCACGAACCCCGGCGCCAGCCCCGAAAACGTCACTTGAGCCTGCACGCCTCCCACCAGCACCACCGGAGCGGTGTTGGTATAGCTCACCGGGCTGGCGCTGGCGGCGGCGCCGTTGGCTACCGCGGGATTCACGGCCCCCAGGCCCGTGGCGTAAATGATGATGCCGTTCGGATCGCCCACCACGGCAGGCCGGGTCGAGGCGCCTGGAATCGACCCCGCCGGCGCGGCGTAGCTGTAATCCGGATAGTTGATGGCGATCGCCTGCCCAGTCCCCGCGCCGTTGGTCGTAAAGATGCCGGGCGAGAATTGCCCTACCAGAACGTTCTGTGGCGCCGACATCACTCCTTGGCTATTGGTTACCACCACCTGGGCCGTTCCGGCCGGCACGTTCCACGGCAACTGCGCGTTCAGTTGGTCGAAAGTGGACTCGTGGAATACGCCGTTGAGGGGAGCGGAAATTCCGTTGATCGTCACGCTGACATTGCCCAAAGAGGTGGAGAGTGGAATGGAATCCGCCGTAGCCGTGCCCGCCGCCAGATTCGATCCGAAAATCGAAATCAACGAGCCGGGCGTTACAGGCATGGTGCCATCGTAACTGGCGCCGTTCAAAACGCCGCCCGCGCTGACCGAAGGAACTTGGGCGAATGCCGCGCCGCTGAGAACCAGGATTGCCAGGAGACCCTTCATGTCTCCATGTTACGGAGGATCGCCCCGCGTGCATGCCTACCGCGCCAGAATTTACGAGATTGTTTTCAGATGTAAGTAATGGCGATTACCTCTGCAAACCCCGGATCCGGGCGAGCGTTTGAGCGACTTCGCGATCCTTGCCGCCATCCAGATCCGCCGCGATCTGCGCCTCCGCCGCCGCCTGCACGGGGTGGTTTTCGAGGCTCAGAAGCTTCGCCAGCATCCAGTGCGGTTTGAACCACACGGGATTGGCGGCCACCGCGCGGCGCAGGCTGGCCTCGGTATTGGAGGCGTCGTTCAGCGCGGCCGACACTTCCGCCAGGTTATACCAGGCGTTGAACGGCTCCTCGGAGTTGTGAGTGGCCTCGAGCGCGGCGTCGCGGGCCATCCAGAGCGTTTGCAGGCGGCCGAGCGGCGGGCCCTTTTGCGATAGGGCGAAGAGGCTGCGCGCGTACCACAGATCTGCGGAGGCGCCCGGCAGGCGGGCGCGCCGGTAGTCGCGGAAACAGGCTTGGGCCTTGGCGGGGTCACCGGCGGCGATCTGCCGGTTCGCCAGTTCGAGCGTGCGATCGGCGGCCGCATAGCGGAAGGCAAAAAAGAGCAGCAGTGCGGCGGCCGGCAGCAGCCAAAGCCGGAGGCGAGGCGCGCCCGGCGCGGCGCACGGACGCGCCACCGAAAGCGCGATCACGGCATAGAACACCACCGCAGTGGGGATCGTGAAAGCGGTGAACTGCTGGGCGGCGATGCCGGCGGCGAGTGCAGCGCCCAACCAGGGCTGGCGGGTTCGCCACGCGGCCACCAACCCCATGGCGCAGAGCGCCAGCAGGCAGGCCAGTCCGGGCAAACCCTGCGATACCCAGGCATCCAGAAAAATGTTGTGCGGCGATTCGTGGGCGAAATCGGGGTATGCGCGCGCCAGTTCGCTGGATTCGAATTGCGGAAACACGGCGCTGAAGGTTTCCGGACCGAAGCCTGCCGCAGGCCGAGCCGATGCCATGTGCAGGCTGTCGCGCCACAGCAAGGGGCGCGCTCCGCCCCAGGGGTCTTCCCGAAACCAGCGGGTGCGGCTGCGCAGCCGCCATCCGGGAGGTGAAAAATAAAACGCCGTCCCGGCAATCGCCAGCAAGGCCGCGCCAGCCGCCATCCGCCGCGAGACGCGCCAACCGCCGAGGAAACCTGCCGCGGCGAATCCAGCGGCCAGGCCCACCAGCGCGGCGCGCGTCCCGGTCAGGGCCATGGCCGCAAAGCACAACCCCGCACAGGCGTAGGCGAGGCGGCGCGCGCTGGGAAGGGTTTCCGCACGCGCCAGCGCCAAAGCCAGGAAACCACCCATCAGCAGCAGGGTGGCGAAGTAACTGACGTAGCCCATGGTTCCCGGCGGGCGAACGATGCTCCAGAGGCCTTCGCCGATCGAATAGGACGATTGAGGCAGCCAGGGATCAAAGCCCGCATATTGAGCGATCCCATACATTGCCGCCAGCGCACAGGCTGCCGCGATGCCGCGCAGAAGGACGGTTCTGCCGCGTTCGCCGTTTTGGGCGATTAACCACGCCAGCAGCAGGATCGCCAGTTGCGCGACCGCTCCATAACGCCGCCACGTGGAGCCAAACCACGACAGTGCCGGATTCGCCGAAAGCGCGCTGGCCACCACTACCCAGGCCGCCGCGGCGGCGAATGCCGCGGTAACCGCGCGGGAAGGCCGCGCTCCGTTCCACGTCACGGCGCAGATCGCGGCGCCCAACAGTAAGACCAGCAGCTTGGGAGTAACATCGAAGTAAAAAGAATATCCCGGGGCAATCATTAACACGGTCAGGCCGATTACGGCGGCCTGCAACAGGGGCATATCGGCTACACTAACTCAGGAAGTCCGGTGACTGAACCGTTAGACCTATTTCGTTACATGAGTTACATGCGGTCGCGCTGGCGCTGGATCGCCGCCAGTTGCTGCACCGCCGCCGGCCTGGCGATTGCAGTAAGCGCGCTCGAGCCCCGCGAGTATACCGCCACCGCGCGCCTGGTGATCGAATCCCCTGGGGGCGGGGACGTGCGCGCGTCGGTGGCGGTGAGCCCGATTTACCTGGAGTCGCTGAAGACCTACGAGCAGTTCGCGGCGAGCGACAGCCTGTTCCAGACCGCGGTCAACCGCTTTGGGCTGCGAGCGCTGGTGGGCGCGCGGCCGATCGAATCACTGAAGCGCCGCGTGCTCAAAGCCGGCCTCTTGCGCAATACCCGCATTTTGGAAATCGCGGCCACGCTGCCGGACGCCCGAAAGGCGCAGGCGCTGGCGCAGTTCCTCGCGGAATCGACCGTGGAAATGAACCGGTCGCTCGCGAGCGCCGCCGATCGCGACATCGAGCGCGGCATGGAACAGCAGGAGCAGGAACTGCGCCAGCGCCTGGAGAACACCGCGGCGGCATGGAGCGATTTGATGGCCCGGGAGCCGGTGGCCGGCCTGGAAGCCGAAGGGGAGAATGCTATCGAACTGCGGGCCAGCCTGGAACAGCAGTTGTCGAGCGCGGAACTGGAGGTTGCCGATGCGGCCGAAAGGCAGGCGCACGCCACGGGGGCCGAGGCGGCATCCTGGGAACGGCTGGGCGTCAACGCCCGCGCGCGGCGCGACCAGCTCCGCAGCCAGTTGGAGACCTTGAACCGGCAGGCCGCCGATCGCGAGAAAATACTTTCGCTGCGCACGGCGCACCGCGAGCGGTTGGAGGATGAGCGCAAGGCTGCCGAAACGCAGCTTGCCGCGCTCCAATCGCAGCTTCGCGAAGCGCGTGGGGCGGCGGCCTATCGCGGCGAGAGGCTGGAAATCATCGATCCGGGAATTGTGCCCGAGCGGCCCTCTTCTCCGAACTTGCCGCTCAATGTGGCCGCTGCGTTTCTGCTCGGACTGGTTCTGCCGGTAATGTGGTTCACCGTGCAGATGAGTTACCGGGACCTTGGGGAGGCGCGCGCGCAGGCAGCGCTTCCTTATGAGGTGCCCTCTGGGGTTCCCACCGGGCTACCCTCCGGACCCGGTTCAGCCGGCGAGCGCAGGACCAGGATACCGCGGGCCGGAGCGAGCGGATGACCCTCGCAGCGGTCCGCGAACGGTTTCGGCCGTGGGGCGCGGGCGCGTTGTGGGGAGTGTACGCGGCGGCCATCGCGCTGGCGCCGGGTTGGCGGGCCAAGGCACTGCTCAGCGCACCGGCGGTTTTTGTTCCTCTGGTGTGGTGGATCCTGGGCGACGCCCGCGCGGCCCGCTCTCGCTGGCTCACGCTGTTCTTCGCCTCGGCTCTCTTGCTGCCGCCTCTTCCGGTGGCCCTCGGCGATTCGGGTCCGCACATCTGCCTGCTGTTCGCCGGGTTTGGGCTGATCGCGGGCGTACTGTGCCTGCGCGATTGGAAGGTGGATCTGGCGGGCCCCGGCGCGCCCCTGGCGGCCCTGCTGGCGATTCTCGGGGCCTCTGTGGCGGCGGCGGTATTTTATTCCGGGCTCGGCGCGGCCGTGGGCAGCCTGGCGCGCGTGGCGCTCTTCGGCATTGCGGTGTACGTCTATTTCTTCCCGCACGCGGCGGGACGGGGCGCTCCGCGGCTGGAGGCGCTGTTTTACCTGGGGGCGCTCTCGGCGCTGGCGGCCTGCGTGGATTTTTACTTTCAATTCCCCGCGCCCGCGGGATACGGCCCGCAGTTCGTGTGGCTGGATTCGGGCGTCTATCGCCGCGCGCAGGGGGTATTCTACGAAGCCAGCACGCTGGGAAACCTGTGCGCGTTTTTTCTGGTGATGATGGCGGTGGCCCTCACGCGTCCCAAGGCGGAGCGTCCCGTGCCCGGGAAGGCCATGCTGATCGCCGGCCCTGTTTTTCTCGCGGCGCTGGTGCTTTCCTATTCGCGTGCCTCGCTGGTGAACGTGCTGGTGGCGCTGGCGGTGCTGGCGTGGATCCATCGCCGGCGGCTGCGGGCGCGGGCCGTGGCGGTCTTACTCGCCGGCGGCGCCGCAGGGGCGTTGCTGGTGGCGCGGGTGTTTCCGGCTTTCGCCCTGGCTTATTGGGCGCGGCTCTCCGCCTCGGCCGAATACTTCTTCTCCGGCCCGGAGGGCGTCCTGTCCGGGAGGCTGGCAAGTTGGCGGACCCTGGGCGGATGGATCGCCGCGCATCCCTGGCAAACGCTGTTCGGCATCGGGTACAAGACGCTGCCTTACACGGATTATCTCGGCGCCCCGATCGTCGCCGACAACATGTATCTGAGCCTGCTGGTGGAAACCGGCATCGCCGGCCTGGCGGCGCTGGTGTGGCTGAACGTGGCGATCCTCCGGGCCGGGGCGCGGGCGATGCACGCGCCGAACCCCATGCGCGCGTTCTGTGGAACGTGGATGCTCTGCTTCTGGGCAGGTGAAGCCGTGCAGATGGCGTCCGGCGATATCCTCACCTACTGGCGCATTCTGCCGGTGTACTTCTGGGTGCTGGCCCTGGCCGTGCGCGCATGAGGCTGGTGATCCTCGATCAGTTCAGCGATCCGGGCGGGGCTCAACTGGCGCTTCTCGACCTCCTCCCGGAGATTCGGGCGCGGGGCTGGCAGGCTCTGGTGGGGCTTCCCGGCGATGGCCCGATCTTCGGCCGCGTGCGGGAGTTGGGCTTCGAAACCGAGCGCATCGGCTGCGGACCGTTCCGGCCGGGCCGCAAGTCCATCGGGGACGCGGCGCGGTTCCTTTGGCAGATGCCGCGCCTGGCCCGCCAGATCCGCGGGATGATCCGCCGCGCGGATGTCGCTCTGGCGTATGTGAACGGCCCGCGCCTCATGCCGGCGGTTCCCGGGGGCCTCCCGGTGGTCTTCCACGCCCACAGCTACATCGCCCCGGGCCCCGTTCGCGAGTGGGTTGGCCGGGCGCTCGCACGCACCCAGGCGTGGGTAATCGCCAATTGCGAATTTGTAGCCGGCCCGTGGCGCCGGTTCGTACCCGGCGAGCGCATTGCGGTAATCTACAATGGCGTCCAGGGCCCACCGGGCAATGGCGCGCGCATGCCGGGAACGGTTCCCCGGATTGCCTGTATCGGCCGGATCGCGCCGGAAAAAGGCCAGCTCGAATTTCTTCGCGCGGCGCGGATTGTTCACCACGCTCTGCCCGAGGCGCGCTTCGAGATGATCGGCGCTCCGCTGTTTGGCGGCGCGGGCGCTGAGGGTTACGCCCGTGAGGTGAAGGCCGCGGCGGAGGGCCTGCCGGTCGAGTTTCCGGCTTGGGTCGCGGATGTGCGTGCGGCCTTCGCCCGGATCGATTTGCTGCTGGTGCCTTCGGCGCCGCACGAGGCCACCACGCGGGTAATTCTGGAATCGTATGCCGCGGGCGTACCGGTGATCGCATTCCGTTCAGGAGGAATTCCGGAGGTGATCGAAGACGGCGTCACCGGAAGCCTGGCCGGTTCGGCGGAAGAGATGGCCGCGCGGGCCATCGATTTGTTGCTCAGTCCGGAGCGGTACGCGGCGGTGTCGAGGGCCGCGCGGGAGTGCTGGCGGCGGAGGTTCAGCCTCGATCGGTACCGGCGCGAGGTGGCCGATTGGCTGGAACGCTCGGGAAAGGGGACGGCATAGGCCCGCCCCGCCTCAAGCACCCGCTACCTTGGCCGGCGCGCGCAGCAGCAGGCCGAAAAGCGCCGCGGCGGCCAGCGTCAGGACGGCCGCGCCCGCCAGGGTCCAGCCGTATCCCACGCGGGTGAAGAGACTGCCGGCGGTGAATGCCGCGAGTGCCTGCGACCCGAAAGCTACCAGGTAATTGATCGCCGAGGCGCCGGCGCGCTCGCGCTCCTCCACGTGGTTCATCAACAGCGTGTTCAGCCCCGGTTCGCTCATCCACTGGAACGACATGTACGCGGCATAGGCCGCCACCGCCGCCGCGGCCGAGGGTGGTTTGGCCAGAGCGCCCAGGCCGAGGGCGGTGGCCGTCATCATGAGCACGATTCCACCCAGCAGGCCCATGCGGCGGATGATGGCGGGCGCCAGAAGCAAGGCCGCGATCTGCGCCAGTTGCGAGGCTGAGAGAACGTTGCCGATGCGCTCCACGGCAAATCCCAGGCGGGCGAAATAGAGGTTGTTGAAGGGATTGAATGTCCCGGTGGCGAGGTGCCAGATCGCGAACGGCACAAGGTAGAGGACCAGAAAACGGCTGCGCGGCCATACCCGATGGGCGCCTTGCCCCGCGCTTTGCGGCCATGCTTTCAGCCGCAGCGCGGGCAGCGCGGCGACGGCTGCCAGGGCGGCCGACGCGAGCAGCACCGGGCGCTTCCCACCCATCCAGAGCGGCAACCGGCCGCCCAGCCAGTTGCCGGCGATTCCCACCGCGAACATGCAGGCGAAGAAGATGCTGAAGGCGGCCGGGCGGCGCGGCTCTTCGACCGCTCCGGCGATCATGGGCGCGAGAATCACCGCCCACGCCGAGAAAATGGCGCCGCTCACAAACGCCAGCGCGGCGAGCGGCAGGCGCGCGCCCATCACCGCGCGCAGGAACTCCGCCGCGGCCGTGGCCAGAATGGTGGCCAGCAGCGTGCGCTTGAGGCCCAGGCGATGCGCCACAAAGCCCGCCGGAAGGGTCCCCGCCACGCTTCCGGCGCGCATGGCGCCATTGACGATGCCCGCGAAGTCTTCGCGAAAGCCTAAATCGAGCAGGAACAGGTTGTAGAGCAGCACGAAGATGAATAGCGCGAAATTGAATACCGCGGCGGCCGCCAGAAACCACCAGAACTGGCTGCCCGGCAGGTTGCGGAAAAAGGGCTGGGGCGATGATTCGCCTGCCCGGCGGCCGGATGCCTGGCAAGCCCAGCGGAGGCCCGTGAGCGCCGCGCGCGGGAGCGATACCGCGTGATGCCGCCATCGCCGGAGAAACGCGGCGCGCGAGCGCGGCCAGGGGGCTGTGGGAAACAGTCGGCGGCGCGCCACTCGTAAACCATCGGCCCAGGAATTGAGCAGGCTGAGGTGCAGCCACAACTCGTCCTTATTGGCTCGGAAGTCGCGCAGCGCCGGCGAAAGCGCGTAATCGATAAACCACCTGCGGGCGCCGGGCGGCAGGAGGCCGAACTCTTCCTGAACCGGCGGAGCGGCGCGTCCGCCGAACCACTCCTGCGCCAGGCGGAACACCACCGCTTCCAGTCGCCGCAGTGGCGGGCTGTGGAGCGCCATCCAGGTATTCCAAAACCCGGTATCCTCGGCCAGCGCGTCCAGCAGTCGCGCGATCTCGTACACGTGAAAGGGCTGCACGCTGCCGCGCAGAAGGTGCCTCAGCAGGTGGAGCGCGGCGTAGCCCAGGCCATCGGGCGGGCTGAGCACGGCAAGCTCGGTGCCTGCCACGCGCTGGCGGATGCGGCGCTGCCAGAACTCATCCGTCCCCGGCGCGGGCAGCCGTTCGATCAGCGGACTCCAGAACTGAAAATGCAGTTCCACCGGCAGCGGCATGTCGATATCGAAGTAGTCACCGCGAAACTGCCAGTCATGCCGGCGAACCATTACCGGCAGGTGATCGGTGGGATAGGCTTCCATTCCGGCCACCGGCTGAAAGCCATCGGCGGCCAGAATGTCGCGCGCGCGTTCCACGATGCCGGCCGGAACGTAGAGGTCGATATCGTACTGCACGCGCGCGATGGGAACTGGAAACAGGGCCGCGTGGCTGAGGCCTTTAAGCGCCAGGAACTCGATCCCGGCGCTGGCCAAAAGCTCATCCAGCCGGCGGTAGAGCGCCTCGATGCGCTGCAGGCGGAGGGCGTAGTCGCGCACATTGCGGTCCAGGCGCTCCCGCACCCACCCCGGCAAAACCTCGCCCCCACTCTCCCGAAGAGCCAGCGTCAGGCGGCCGCGATCGCAGAAATCCAGCGCCGCGCGCCACTCGGAATCCTTGAGGCGCCCGAGCGGCCCGGCGAGCGGCTCGGCCAGGTGCAGAGAGGCCAGCACGGCCGCGGGTCCCGGCGGAAGGCCGGCGCATTGGGGCCAGGGATTGAACAATTAGAAATCATACCTGAGGGCGAATTGCATGCGCCGCGGATCTCCCGAAGCCAGAATCGCGCCGAAAAAGGGTCCGAAATCCGGGTTGTTGCCGGCGATTCCCCAGTTCGGGTGGTTGAACACGTTGAAGCTCTCGGCGCGGAAACGGATGGTCTGTCCTTCGCGCACGCGAAAAGTGCGCTGCAATGCAACGTCGAAAATATTGTTGCCGGGCCCCGGCAGAACATCGCGCCCGGCATCGCCGAAGGTGTACAAGGCGGGCGGAGTGAAAGCCGCGGTATTGAAGAAATGTTCCGCCGTCCGCTGGCTGCGCGGCAGCGTCACGCTCACTCCCGGCACCACGTTAGGCCGGTTGGGCGTGCCTGAGTTGGCGTAATCGATCGTAAAGTAAAACGGGTCCTCGGGCGTGCCATCCTGCAAGGTCACGTTTCCGCTGAGCGCCCAGTGGCTCAGCAGCGGGCGGGCGAACCCGGCGTCGGGCAGACGGTAGACATAGGCGGCGGCGATACGCCGGCCGGGATTGAAGAACGACAGGCCGCGTTCCAGCCGCAAGTTGCGCTCGTCCTGCGCGCCCACGCTGTCGTAAAAGCCCTGGATCAGGCTATCGGCGTCGTCGATGGATTTCGACCACACGAAGCTCGCCACGAGCGACAGGCGCGCCGAAAGGTTCCGCTCCACTTTCGCCTGGAACGAATGGTAGATGGAGTTGGCGATGTGCTGCCGCTGGATGATGGGGCCGAGCGAAGGCCAGGTGCGCAGGCTTTGCAAATCGCCCGGGCGCGGCGGCAAATCCTGCCCGGTCTCCACGTGCGCCGGGGTGTTGAACTGGCGGTAGCGCCCCAGGTGGGTGCCTTTGGAGCCAATGTAGGCCAGCTCCAGCAGGGTGCGGCCGGGCAACTCGCGCTGGATGCTCGCGTTCCACTGCTGCACGTAGGGCGTGCGGGCGTTGGGGTCGAGTCCGAAATAGGTGGGAAAACCAGTGTTGGCGCTTTGCACAAAGCCGTTTTGCGTGGTGAGCACGGGCGGCTGGTTGCCGGCGGTCTCGTTTTCCACCGTCAACAGGCGGTTGAGCAGCAGGTCGTAGCTCTCCACGGCGATTTCCGGGCTATCGTAAACTCCGTAGCCCGCCCGGAAAACGCTGCTCTTCGCGAACTGCCACGCCAGGCCCAGTCGCGGGCCGAAATCGTTATAGTCCGGGTTGGTCGCCGATTTCACCGGAACCAGGGCGGGTGGGTTCGGGATGGTCGAGTAATCCAGGTTCAGGAATGGAGTGCCGGCACTGGTGTAGGGCGCGGCGTATTCGTAGCGCAGCCCCAGGTTCAGCGTCAGCCGCGGCAGGATGCGCCACTCGTCCTGCGCGAACCCGGCGTAGACGTTCTGGCGCATGTAGGCCTGGCCGGACCCTTGCGTCCGCGTGGTGTCCTGTGGGTATCCCAGCAGAAAATCCGCGAATGGGTCGCCGCCCACCTCGCCGAACCCATCCTGGCTGGTGAACACGCCCGAATAATCGTATTGGCCGCGCGTCAGGTTGCTTTGCAGGTAGTTGAAGTCGAAGCGCAGGAAGTCGCCGCCCAGCTTCACCGTGTGGCGCCCCCAGGTGCGCGAAAGGCTCTGGCTGAAATGCCACATGTTGTCGCGCTGCACCTGCGGCAGGGTGGGGGAGTCGGTAACCAGCGAATAATCCGTCACGTTGAAATACGGCAGCCCGAAGCTGAAGGGATTGGTGGGCGCGTCGGCCAGGCCCAGTTGCTGCTCCACGTTCGTGTGGAAGGCGGATTCCGGCACATCGTACATGCGCAGCCGCGTGAACGAGAGCCGCGTCTCGCTCACCATGCCGCCCCATTCGCCGATGTAAGCCAGGGCCGCCTGCTGCGCCCGCACCAGTTCGGAGGTGGGCAGCACCGGAAACGACCCCGCCAGGAGGTTGCCCTCTTCGTTGAGCGTATAGCGGCCAGTGAGCATGCCGCGATTGCCGAACTGGTGGTCGACGCGCCCGGAAACACTGTCGGTATTCATCTGGTTGGGAGTGGCATCGCGGTAGTTGCCGCCCGACGCGGTGCTGTTGGGTAGCGGTTCGTATTCCGCCAGGTATTTGAGGGCGATCGGGTCTAGCCGCGCAGCCGGGATGATGTCGCCGGGGAACGGCGTTCGCGTCCCGTTCGAATCCAGGGTGAGGGGAT
>JASHSS010000497.1 GCA_030038565.1 Bryobacteraceae bacterium | reverse complement strand
TGCGGATATTTCTTGATCACCGGAATGATGTCGTCCCAGCGATTGCGCGTGTTGATGTGCTGGTCGATGGCCACCTTGCGCAGGAAGGCGAAACCGTGCTCGTGTTCCGGTTCGGGAGTCATCACAATCTCCGATCCGGCGATCGCGCCGCGCACCAGGTAGTCCCCCTGAATGGTGGCGCCCGCCGAACTGCCGCCAATCACGCCACCGCGTGTCAGCACATTGTGAAATTCTTTCAACGTGAGGGTGTGGGCATAGGAGTCCACGATGTTCCATTGACGGCCGCCATCGAACCATACCGCCTTGGCATCGCGCAAGGTCTGGGCGAACTCTTCAGTATCCGCCACCTTGGGGTCCGCTGTGTGCAGCATATGGACATTCGTGCATCCGCGCCGTTTCCACATAGCCACCACCTGCTCTTCCTGGTAAACCCGGATCTTGCCGTCCGGCGTCTTGTTGCCCCCGGCCGTGGGGACCACGATGATCTTAGCGTTCAGTCCTCCCGCTTTGTTGATAAAGGTTTCCCAGATGCCAGTGTCGGCGTCCGAACCCCCGCCCTGGATCACCAGAGTTCCATTCGGCGGCCCGTATTCCGGCGGCTCCTGGGCGAAGAGGCTCCCCGCCAGCAGGATTGCCGGAAGAGCCAGGCAGAGTTTCATGCATTTCGAGATGGACATAGCATTCCCTTTTTGAGTAGAGGTCCCCATTATGGAAGCGTCACAGTGGACGCACCCGCCAGATAAATTGCATTGAACAGAAACTTGAAGGTGCCGTGCGGCTGGCCGCGGAAAGTGATCTCAGGTCCGAACAGATACACCTTGCCTTTGCCCACGTCGGATTGCACTGCGGCCACCGCGCCGTTCAGGTATTGCTGGCCCCACGCCCATCCGCTGCGCAGCGGCTCCGCCGAAGCGAACCAGGCGATCGGTTGTGTATGCGCGTCCTTTTGAACCTTGAAGGCCGGGCTGTTGTAGTAGAACAGATCGACTTTCGGCGCCAGGCCGTACGCGATGGGCAGGTTCGTGTCCACACCGGCTTCGAGCACCGATCCCGGAATGTAGAACTTGGTATTGGGAAGACGGCGGCCATCTGTATCGGTCAGCGCGCTCGCCACCGGAAGGCCGAGGTATGAGCCAAACCCCGTCGATCCGCCGATTGTCACTACCGTGCCGCCGCCTTCGACGAAGCTACGCAATTGCGGCCCCGTGGTCGTTAGCGTCACGTTGCCAATCTCGCTACGATACTCCTCGGGGATGTTGCCGCGCCCACCCCCGCGTCCGCCGCGTCCCCCCGCGCCACGCCCGCCGCCCGCCGCCGGGGTCGCTCCTCCGCCAGCCGGAGCTCCGCCGGTTGTTCCGGCTGTGGCTCCCGTAGCTCCCACTCCACGACCGCCGCCTCCACCACCGCCGCGGCCCCCGCGCCCGCCTTCACCCGGAATTCCGCCTTCAGGAAAGATCAGCACGTCGTATTTGTCGTTCAGATTCCCGGCATCGAGCGTGGGGGCATACACCAGCGAGTAGGGCGTTGGAAAGGCCTGCTCGAACATCCAGCGAAGATGTCCGGAGTCCTGCGATCCGCCGTAACGATCCCACAATCCGATGCGAACCGGACGTAGCTTGAACGCCTCGCCCCGCGGCTTCACGTGGATTCCCGTGAAATTCAATCCGAGATCCGCCGCCAGCGCCCGCACGATCGGCCCCGTAGAGGCATTGGTCGGAATGTAGATCGTGCCGGCGGGCCAGGTTCTCCCATCCGCGGTAAACTCTGTTTTGAGCCAGTAAACCTCCTGTCCGCCGGCCAGCAGGCGCGTGGTCCCAGTGAAAGCGTCATTCATCTGGTGGCTGAGGAGATAGCCGACCGTTCCAGGCGTGACCCTTCCAGGCGGCGGTTTCAGCAGCCCGTCGATTCTTTGGAAGGGGCCTTCAAACCCGTCGAGGATCCGATCAAACTGCACGCCCATCTGGTAAGCGAGCGTGTAACCAGTGATGTCGTAGGGCGGCTTGGGCGGGCCACCGGGATACTGGAAATCGTTCGGATGGTCTTGCGGCTCAAGCATGTCGCGCAGGTGTGGGCGAAAGGCCTGCGCCGCCAGAATCACGTAGGAACCCGAAGGATAGCGCTTGCCGGCCACAGTGAAATCCGCCGTTGCTCGGTTCACCGCCACCCCACCTTTCAGGAGCGCGTTGACGAATTTGGTGGCCGTCGGAAAATCGGGCTGATCCGATGGGATGATGTAGCCCCGCGGATCGCGGGTTTCCTTAGAGTGCAACTCCTCCCAATATTTCACCGGGATACCACCGCGGCCGCCGAAGCCGCCTCCCCCACCGGTATCGCCGCCCGGAGTGTCTTCGGCGCGGCCGGGCGCCACGCCGGCCAGCGCTTCGAGCGTAGCGATCCGCTTTGGCGTGATGGTCCAATAATCCATGCTGCCTCGTTCGATGGAGTTCTTGCCGGCGCGGTAAATGCGGAAAAGGAATTCCTCGCGGAAGCGGGATGCGATATCGAGAATGGCGCGATCCGCCGTCATTAGATACTCGATTGACTGCATCTGATGCCATTGCTGCTTCGGTCCGATAGGCGCGGGATTGTCGGCCATGGGCAGCAGTTTGGTTGGCACTACCGGAATGCTGATGGGGCCGGGGTTGCCGATGATCTCCGCCAGCAGTCCGATCTGGTTGTGAAAGCCGGTCATGGTGCGATCGCCGCCGTTGAACCAGGTGGAGTAAGGCGCGCCTGTGCGCATCACCGCGCCATACTTGCCTTCAGCCAGGAAGCGTTCGTGGACTGCCGCGGAAACAAGGTCGATGCCGATGGGCACCAGCGGGTCTTGGTTGTAGTTGAATGGATCGCGGAACGGCGCGAAGAACAGCACCGACCCGGCAGGCCCTGTCTGGTGCTGGTTGAACATAATCTGCGGGAT
>JASHSS010000046.1 GCA_030038565.1 Bryobacteraceae bacterium | reverse complement strand
CGGGCTTCCGCCCTGCGTTTTGGCGATGCACCCGTTCAGGCCTTGCTCCGTGTGCTGGTGTTGTTCAGTTTCCAACTACGGGGTTTCACCCATCAGGAAATGCGGGCCCTACTGGCTCAACTGCTGGGCCTCGACCCAGCCCACTACCCCGTGGGCCGGATGACTTACGACCTGCGCCGGCTCCGTCTCCACGGCCTGATCCAACGAATTCCCAAAACCCACCGGTATGCCATCACGCCGCAAGGGTTGCGGATCGCTCTGTTCTTCACCCGCACCTACGCCCGGCTCCCCAGGCCCAAACTCGCCGAGATCATGCCCGCCGGTCCGCCCGGAGATTCCTCGCTCCGCGCTGCTTTCGATCACCTCCAAGCTGAAATCAACCGCTGCGGTGAGGAGCAAAAGCTCGTCGCCTAAAACTTGACTCATTTACATTACAATCTCTTGGGTAAGGACTCTAGTATGGCGCGCCGGCGCTTGCTGCGGGGCTAGCTCTTCAGCGAGAAAAACCCGCTCACGTTCTCCCACAGCAGTTGGGGAAAGCTCTTGTCCAGGTAGGAGCGGATCGAAACGTAACACTCGTCGCAGCCGCTCTGCCCGGTGAACTCGCGGATCATGCGGGCGCGCTCCTCGAGCGGGTAGCGGTGGAACTGCATGGAGCAGGGCTGCAGGGCGCCATCGGCCGTGACCACCAGGAAACGGTGCCCCGCCTTGCAGCCGGGCATCCCCGAGTTCTCAAAGTAGCGGCGCGTGGCATCCAGGGTGCTTCGGCTG
The DNA here is from genome assembly GCA_030038565.1 of Bryobacteraceae bacterium. Taxonomy (GTDB): domain Bacteria; phylum Acidobacteriota; class Terriglobia; order Bryobacterales; family Bryobacteraceae; genus JOPF133. The sequence continues at coordinate 11,331 of JASHSS010000046.1, read as the reverse complement.
TTGACGATCCAGTTGGTATCGTCACGGCGCTGCTCCACGCGGTCCAGGTGCCGGTTGAGTGCGGAAAGCTGGCCGGGAGAGGTCAGCAGAAAATCCCGGCAGCCCGTGCGGCGCGCCGAGTAGGCGCTGTAACAAAGGTTCACGCCCCACTCGCGGGCTTTGTCGGCCAGGGCGTTGATTTCCTCCAGGTTCTCGCTGGTGATGCACGAGTTGAGCACGATATCGTCGTGGCCCAGGCGCGCCAACCGCGGGATGAGATCCTCCAGATGGCGGTAGAGTCCGGGATAGCAGCGGAAGCTGTCGTGGCGCTCGTCGGGAAAGTCCAGGCTGACCGAAAACTGGTCCACCCCGGCCTCGCGCAGTTGCAGGTACAACTCGGCCGTCATGAGCGACCAGTTGGACACCAGGATGGTGTAGGGCAGCCCGGACGGCTCCTTGATATGGCGCACGATTTCCAGCAGGTCAGGCCGCATCAGGGGTTCGCCGCCGGAAACCTGGACCACGCACGGACCGAGCGCTTGCATGTAACGCCGGTATTCGGCGGGGCGAAGATTGCGCGAATCGTCGCGCGGCCCTCCGTGATCGCAGTGGAGGCAGCGGCAGGTGCAGGAGTCGGTCACCTCGAAGGACACCACGATGGGCCGGTCGGCCATCCAGTTGAGCGAGCCGCGCCCGATGATCTTGAGGGATTTTTGAAAGGCAACTTTGCGCATGGAATTTCAGGCCGCCGTGCAGCGGGAAGGGTCGCAACCCGGCCGGGTGCAGGGGCGGAAAAGCGGAGTTTCCGGCGAGACCGAAGCCATCACGGCCTGGCTGTCGCCGGCGGGGATGGCGCCGGTAATGCGGCGTTCCAGCAGGTCGAGCGCGGGGCGGAGCCAGTGGTGCCCCAGTCCCACGGCGGATTGAATCCAGGTGTACGCGTCCAGGTCGTCGGCGGATTGGCCCTGCCCGAGCAGGCTCATCACGGCCAGGTTGGCGATGGCGTAGCTGTCGCCGCCTCCGGCAGCCTGCCGGTACCAGGCCGCGGCGCGCTCGTAATCCACCCCGACTCCGCGGCCGGTCTGGTAGGCCAGGCCAACCAGGAACTGCGCCCGCAGGCAGCCGTCCGTGGCTGCCCGCAGCAGGTTGTCGAAGGCCTCGGCATCGTTCTCGCACGCGAGCGCGCGGTTGAAATCGGCCGCCGGATGGGGGGCGCGCGAAGGCGTCTGGTCCACGTTACACCTCTTGAAACCGCTAATCGGAGTCAAAACTATTTTATATCCTGGCGCACGTCGGAGTCGATCCGGTCCACGAACCGGTACAGCGCCAGGCAGGCGGCAAACAGAATCGCGGAGATGATCGCGCCCGGTATGGCGGCTTCGCGATGGCCTGCCAGGTACGATTCCAGGGTTGCGGAGAGCAGCCAGATCTGCACGATCAGCAGAATCACAATCAGCGCCATGGCGCCGTCGATGGCCGTCAGTCCGCGATTTTCGGGCGGGTTGGGGTTCACGCGTTTTCTGCCTCCACGCGAATGGCGATCAGTTGGCCGCCCGCCCTTTCCAGCGCCACGCGAGGCAGCGCCCGCCGCGGAGGCCCCTGCAGAACCGAGCCATCGGCGATAGAAAAGAAGCCCTGGTGGCAGGGGCATTCGAAGCGGTTGCGAGCCTTCTCGTAGTACACCGCGCAGGAGAGATGCGTGCACTTCTGGCTGTACGCCACGTAGGAATCGGCGCCGGTGCGTACCAGGATGCAGGGATCGGCGGCGGTGGGATAGGAGAATGTCTTCACGCCGCCCACGGCGATTTCGTCCGCCTCTGCCACGCGCAGCCGCGGCCAGGCAGGCGCGCGGCGCGACCAGGATTGGGCCAGGATCCACAGGTTGCCCACCAGCATGCCGAAACTCGTGAGCGTCAGAAACTTGGTGAACTGGCGGCGGCTCACGTAGCGTTCGCCGGCGGTGAAAACCGGGAACTCATCGCGCCACAGCGGGACGCTAGAAGGCTTGCAGAACCAGCTCATTTTCTCCCTCCCAGGTGTAGTCGGCGACGTCGATGGCGATTTCCCCCGCATCGCGCGGCGCCATCATGTAGACCTTGGTGGTGATCTTCTGGCTGCCGAACCAGAACGTATTGACCGGTTTTTCACGCCGCGTGGCGGCAATAGTTTCGGGGGTCACGTAGGCCAGCGCCTGGCTGGGACAGACGGTGGCGCACATGGGCCGCTTTCCGGCCGAGGTGCGGTCGTAGCACATATCGCACTTCATCATCTGCTCGTATTGAGGCACCAGCTTGGGAATCCCGAAGGGGCAGGCCAGAACGCAATTGGAGCAGCCGATGCAACGGGGCTTGAGCGACGATCCGACAATTCCATCCTCATATTTCTTGATGGCATCGGCGGGGCAAACCTGCGCGCACGTCGGATCGTCACAGTGCCAGCAGACGTATGCGGCCGTGGCGATGCTTTCCTCCCGGTCCACGAAATCGAAGTTGATCATCGAAACGCCGCGGTGGGTCTCGCATTCCTCGCAGGCCTTCAGACAGGACTGGCAGCCGATGCAGCGCGAGGGATCCACATAGAATTCCCGGCCGAACATTACGCACCCTCCGCGGGCGCCGCGGCCTTCTCAATCCGGCAGGCCGAGACTTTGAATTCGGGGATCTTGCTGCGCGGGTCGAGCGTCCGGTGGGTAAGCCGGTTGGCGCTGCGCCCGGCGGGCCAATGGTATGGAATGAAAACCGTGTCCGGGCGGATGGTGCGCACCACCATTGCCTGCAAGGTGATGGCGCTGCGGCGCGACGTCACCCGGACCCAGTCGCCCGTGCGGATGCCCAACTGTTCCGCCAGGCGCGGATGGATTTCCAGTTTCGGCGCGGGATATTGATCCACCAGCGCTCCAATGCGGCGCGTCTGGGTGCCGGAAAGATACTGGCTCACCACCCGGCCGGTGGTCAGATAGACCGGAAATTCGCCGTCCACCGGATCTCCGCTATCGCGCCACGCGAGGCTCATAAAATGGGCTTTGCCATCGGGATGGAAGAACCGGCCATCCTCGAACAGGCGCGGCGTTCCGGGATGCTCCAGCGTGGGGCAGGGCCAGAACACCCCCATCTGCCGGTCGATCTTTTCGTAGGTGATGCCGTAGTAATCCGCCAGCCCGCCCTGGGAAGCCCGCCGCAGTTCCTCGAAGATCTCGCGCGGCGTTTGAAACGAAAAATACCGGCCGCGGCCCAGCCGGCGGGCCAGTTCGCAGATAATTTCGGAATCGCGGCGCGCGTTCGGGGGCGGCTCCACGGCCTGCTGAATATGGATGACGCGGGCTTCCACGTTGGCGGTGACGCCTTCCTCTTCCTCTTGCAGGCTGCCCGCCAGCACTACGTCGGCATGCGCGGCGGTTTCGGAGAGGAAGAAATCGATCACCCCGAAAAACTCCAGCCTCTCCAGGGCTTCGCGCGTGAAGTTGGCGTCGGGCAGGGAAACCAGCGGGTTGAAACAGATCGACAGCAGTCCCTTGATCTCGCCGCGGTGAACGGCGTTCATAATCTCCACGGCCGTGTAGCCGGGTCCCGGCAGGTCCTCCGGCGCAATGCCCCAGACCTGGGCCACGTGCCGGCGCGCGGCGGGGTCGGTCAGGCTGCGCTGGCCCGGCAGTTGGTCGCATTTCTGCCCGTGCTCGCGTCCCCCCTGCCCGTTGCCTTGCCCCGTGATCATCACCGCGCCGGCGCCCTCGCGTCCGATGTTGCCGGTGGCCAGGGCGATGGCTACCACCGCTTCGCAATTCTCGACCCCCTTGGACTGGTGCTCCAGCCCGCGCGCGTGCAGCAGCATGGCGCGGCGCGATTCGCCGATCAGATGCGCGGCCTTCTCAATGGCTTCGGGCGCCACCCCGCTCACTTCCGCCGCGCGCTGCGGATTCCACGCCTCCACCGATTGAGCGGTCTTCTCGAAGCCGGTGGTATGGGCGTCGATGAACGCGCGGTCGGTAAGCCCGTCGCGAACGATCACGTGCAGCATGGCCATCAGCAGCGCCAGGTCGGTTCCCGGCCGCACCGGCAGATATAGGTCGGCATTGCGGGCAATTGGAGTAAAGCGCGGGTCGGCAACGATTAATTTCGCTCCCTGATCGCGGGCCCGCCAGACGTAGTCCGTGGTGATGGGGGCGCATTCCCCGATATTGGCGCCGATGGCCATCAGCACTTCGGCCTTGGCAATATCGGCCCACGGATTGGGGGCGCGGTCCACGCCCAGCGCCGCCTTGTACGCCGTTCCGGCCGAGACCATGCAAAGGCGGCCGTTGTAATCGATGTGCCGGGTTCCCAGCGCCACCCGCGCGAATTTGCCCATCAGGTAGGCTTTCTCCGTGGTCAGCGACGCGCCGCCGTACACCGCCACCGAATCCGGGCCGTACTTCTCCTGGACCTCCCGCAGACGCCGCGCCGTGAAATCGAGCGCCTCGTCCCAGGAACCCGCGCGAAAGCCGCCCGCGGTTCTCACCAGCGGGTCGAGCAGGCGGTCCGGGTGGTTGCCTTGCAGGTAGCGCTTCACCCCCTTGGGGCAGAGCATTCCGCGGTTGAACGGAAACTCCTCCCACGGCTCGAAACCGGTCAGCCGATTGTCGCGGACTTTGAGCTGTATGCCGCACTGCTGGCCGCAGAAACAGCAATGCGTCTTCACCAGCTTCTCCTCCGCCTGGCCGGATTGGCTGTGCCAGCCGCCGGGCGGGTTGTAGTTCAGGTGGGGACCGAAGCGCCGCTGCAGCTCGTCCAGGGAAGCCGCCGCCTTAGCCACGGAATTCCTCCCGAATCCTCAGTTGGGCCGCCGAGAGCGACCTTCGTTTACACGCCGGGCAGAGCGCCTGCCAATGCCCCGCCGGTCCGGGCATGGCATATTCGAAGCCGAGTTGCGGCAGTACCGCGCGCAGATCCTCGATGTGCATTTTCGATGCGAACCTCTGGCCGCAGCGCGGGCAGTGGGCGCCGGGGTCGTCCAGGCCGGCCTCCTGGTAGAGCTTGACGCCGAGTTGTGCCGGGCGCTGGAAGATATGAAAGAACTTGCCGAACGGCAGGAACAGCAGCGCGGCGATCACGACGATGGCGTGCACAATGGCCAGGAAACTGTATGCCGCGCCGCGCATCCATTCCTGCGATACGGTCAGCGCCAGGCCGGTAACCGAAATGGCAAACAGCAGGATGATGGGCAGAAAATCCATCCCGAACTGTTGCAGGGTCCGGGCGCCCTGGTCGGTCATGCGGCGCCACAGCGAAAGGGCGATGCCCGCCAGCACCAGCACGGCCGAAATGTCCAGCCCGTGAAATAGCATCCAGGCGGTGAGGGTGTGCAGGCGGAATGCACCCATGGGAAAGCCGAACAGGTAGGTGACATAGGTCATCTGGTCGCCTGGAAGGGTGCGGAAATGGATCCAGCCGAAGACCAGCGGGAAGGTGATGGCCACCGCCAGCAGGCATCCCCAGAAGAGGCACTGGTGCATCCACCAGCGCAGGCGGGAACGCCGCGCGATGAAGCGCTGGCCGGCCAGGTGAGTCAGGGCCAGCGCGGCAAGATGGCCCGCGCCGCGCAGCATGCCCCTCCGCCGGTATAGTTCCCACCCGCGATCCCAGTAGACCCTGGTGGGAGGCTTTTCCAGCCACACGTTGTAGTGTTAGACCACCCCCCACGTGGCGAAGATCACCGCGAAGGTGTAGATCACCAGCGCCGGATCGAAGTTCCCGAGGTTCCGCGAGCCGACTACAATCGCGGCTACCAGCAGCGCGGTCCACAGCGTGGCCCAGGCGCCCGCCCGGACGCGGTCGGCGGTGCGGCGTAAGTCGGCCGGCAGGGTGATGTCGAGGGCTTGCTGGCGCGGCACGAAGACTTTGTGGTTGGCCCACCACAGCACCAGGGCGGAGGCGGCCAGCAGCGCGAAACCGGGCCAGATGGCGCCCGTACGCCCCCGGAAAAACGCCAGCAGCAGCGGCGGAAAGAATCCGCCGATCCCTCCCATCGCGCCCACCAGTCCCGTAACCGTCCCGGTTCGATTCGGGAAGTACTGCGGTACCAGCTTGAACACCGCCCCGTTGCCGATGCCCAGCAATGCGGCGCACCCCAGCGCGCCCACGGTAAAAGGAATCATTGCCGGCCACGCCAGCAGCAGGGCGAACGGAGCCACACCCAGGAAGACCGCAGAGAGCACCCGCGCGCCCCCGATGCGATCGGAGAGCCACCCGCCCAGCGGCCGGACGAGAGTGGCTAAAACCACGAAGCCGGCGGTTCGAAAACCCGCGTCGGCCGGCCCCAGGCCGAATTCGTTCTTGAGGAGCGTCGGCAGGTAAATTGAGAAGGCCACGAACCCGCCGAAGGTGAGGAAATAAAACCCCGCCAACAGCCACTCCAACCTCCCGCGGGCCAGCACCTCGATCGTCGCGCTCAAGCCCCTGGCAGGCGCGCCGCCCGCGGAGGGCGCGTTGCGCGCCAGCAGTCCGAAAACGGCCGCCCAGGCCACTAGCAGAATGGCGGTCCCGTGGTAGACCGGCGCCAATCCCACCCGCGCCGCCATCACCGGCCCCAGGAACACCGCGGCGGATTGCCCGATGTTGCCGAGACCGTACACTCCCAGCGCGCCGCCCTGGCGCTCCGCCGGAGTCCACCGCGAAACGTAGCCCACTCCGACGGCGAAGGAAGAGCCGGCGACTCCCAAAAAGAAGGCGGCGATCAGCAGGCCGGAATAGGTGGTCTGGTGCGGCGCCAGGGCGACCGGAATCGCCACCGCGGCCATCAGAACGGAGAAGACCGCGCGGCCGCCGAAGCGATCGGTCAAAATCCCCATCGGGATGCGCGCCAGCGATCCCAGGAGCACGGGAATCGCAATCAGCAACGCGGTTTGCGATTCCGTCAGATGGAAGGCGTCCCGGAATCGGGGTGCGAAGGCGCCGATCAAGCCCCATGCCGCGAACGAGAGCGTGAACGAGATTGTGCCGAGCGCGAGGTGCCGCCTATGGCCCATTCCCCTCCTCTTGGTAACTTTTAAGTCTAAACCTTCGAGGATTGGATGGGCGTGACTGAAGTCACGGCCCGGATTGCGCGAGGCGAGCTATTTTAGAGGGGCGCTACGCCCGAAACCTCTTCCTCCCCACCAGGCCTAGGGCGACGAAGCCCAGACCGATCAGAATCAAACTGCCCGGCTCGGGCATCGCCAGCGGAGTCACTCCCGGAATGACCACCGCAAACCGTTGGAGCGAGGGATCCTCGGGCACCCATGTCGGGTAGGCGGCGGAATCCGCGGCCGTCCACCAGCCGTTGGTCACCGCCGTAACGGCCTGGTTGACGTATGCTTGCGCCGCCGGGTCCTCCGGAAACGGGTTAAGACGGTTCGTGGAGGACGGGTTCATGATTTGCCAGATCGCCAGTGAGATGAGGTCCCTGGCGGCCGCCGGCGCGTTCCACATGCCCAGGCCGTTCAACTCGTTCACCAGGAAGGTGGCCTCCAGGTCCGAGGGGTCGGTGAAGGTTTCGAGAGTGCCCGGATAAGCCGTCCCTACCGGGGTCGGCGCGCCGAGGTCGTAACAGAACGTATAGACCGGCGTGTTGTCATAGCTGCCTCCGTTCAAATATGCGATATACGGGCCCACTGGGACGTCACTTTCGACCTCGCCGTCGGTGGCTGTGTAGCTATAAAAGGAATAGTCCGTTGGGTAGTTACCATCCAAAGTCAGATCGATTATCGTGCCTGCCTGGGACGTGGAGCAGGCCAGCCAGAGCAGCCCCAGAATCAGCTTACTCATTCGTATCGGTGTTCCTCCGTGTTTGAACATGCCTTTGTTTTCCCAGCATAGGGTCTGAAATGGTCTGTTGAACAGTACTGCGGGTAAGGTGAACCGGACTAGTAAAATCTCGCGATTTACCTTACCACCCGTTCCCTCTACCCACCCGGATTCGCAGGCAGGCGGCGGAAAGAGGCCCCCCTTCCGGACGCCGCCGCCAGCCAGGGAGCGCCACGCACAGCGGCTTCCCGCTCCCAGGCGCGCAGGCGGTTCTGTTGCCCCGCGCCCTTTCCCCGCGGCGCAGTGCGCGGATGGCCGGCGCGGCCGAGTCCTGTCCCGCGCAGCGCGCGGATGGCCGGCGCGGGCGAGAGTTCCGTCCCGCGCGTTGCGCGGATGGCCGCAGCGGCCGAGCCCTGTCCCGCGCGGTTCGTTACAATGAGCGGGGCCATGCGCGTACGATCTGCTGGTATGAAACCTGCCTGGGCGCCCATCCCGGCCGGCATCGTCTTGCTGTTAGCAATTCTCGCCACCGCCGGATGCGACGAGGTGCTCTCCACCGCTCAACTCCCGTCCGTTCGCGAGGACCGTATTCTCGGGGAATGGAAAGACCTCGGATTTCCGGGCGCCCCACCGGAAGCCGATCCTCTGTCGATCCGCTTCGCCAATGGAGCTTACCGCATGGGAACGTCCGACGAATTTGCCAAGGGCAATGAAACCTCCTTCACCCTGGCGCGCGCCGGCCACCTCCTGATCGCCCAGGTTCCCGCCCCGAACCACTGCGACGAATTCGGTACGAAAGGCCAGCCCTGCTGGGGCCTTTACCGCCTCGGTCTGGCCGGCAATCGCATCAACTGGTACGATTTCGACGCCCAGCGCCTGGGCCGCGAGAGTTTCTCGGGCGCGCTCGACATAGCCCACTCCCTGCATCGCCAGCGTAAGGACGATGGCGCCTTCGACAACACCATCCTGCTCTCCGCGGATGCCTCCGGATTGCAGCGCTTCCTGGACTCCTACGTGAAGAAGCGCGGCGTCTTCCGCCTGACCGGACGGCTGGAGCGCATCCGTTAGGTAGCCGGTGCGCGGCCTGCTCGCCGGGATTGCCCCTCCCGTTTCACCGCCATGTGCGGATGCATACCGCCTCCTCCCGTGATGGGGGAAAGCGGACATTTCCACCGTGCCGGGAAGGGGACATTTCTATTTTGCCGCGACGCGGCCCGTCGATTCGCTTGACACGGCTCCGCTTTTCTGATGACATTCCCTCTCGTATCGACTTCTGTCAGAGGAGGACAGCTTCCATGGCGTCTAACCGTGGTGTGGCTTATATGGGACCGGGCAAAGTCGAGGTCCAGTCCATCGACTTTCCCAAACTGGCGCTCGGCTCGCGCAAATGCGATCACGGCGTCATTCTCAAGATCGTCAGCACGAATATTTGCGGTAGCGACCAGCACATGGTGCGCGGCCGCACAACCGCGCCGCTGGGATTGATTCTGGGGCACGAGATTACCGGGGAAGTAATCGAGGCCGGGCGCGACGTGGAGTTCGTCAAAGCCGGCGACCTGGTCTCGGTGCCCTTCAACGTCGCCTGCGGGCGCTGCCGCAATTGCAAGGAGGGTAAAACAGGCATCTGTTTGCATGTCAACCCGTCACGCGCGGGAGCGGCTTACGGCTACGTGGATATGGGCGGCTGGGTTGGGGGGCAAGCCGAGTTTGTGATGGTGCCCTACGCCGATTTCAATCTCTTGCGGCTGCCCGACAAGGCGCGAGCCATGGCCAAAATCAAAGACCTCACCTTGCTCTCCGACATCATCCCGACCGGCTTTCATGGCGCCGTATCGGCAGGCGTGGCGCCGGGTTCCATTGTCTACGTGGCCGGCGCCGGCCCGGTAGGCTTGGCCTGCGCCGCCTGCTGCCAGTTGCTCGGCGCCGCGTGCGTCATCGTGGGCGACATGATTCCGGAGCGCCTTGCGCAGGCCAGGAGTTTTGGCTGCGAGGTGATCGACCTGCGAAAGGACGTGACCCTGGCTGAGCAGATCGAGCAGATCGTGGGCATTCCTGAAGTCGAGTGCGCGGTGGACTGCGTGGGATTCGAGGCCCGCGGCCATGGCAAAGAAGCCGGGGTGGAGCAGCCGGCCACGGTCTTGAACTCGCTGATGTCCGTCACCCAGGCCGGAGGAAAAGTCGGCATTCCGGGTTTATATGTGACCGACGACCCGGGCGGCGTGGATCAAGCCGCCAAGACCGGCAATCTCAGCATCCGCATCGGGCTCGGGTGGGCCAAGTCTCATGTCTTTACCACCGGCCAGTGCCCTGTCCTGCGCTATCACCGGCAGCTCATGCACGCCATCCTCTACGAAAAGTTCCACCCCGCAAAAGCGGTCAACGTCACGGTGATCTCACTGGATCAGGCGCCGCAGGGCTACCAGGATTTCGATAAGGGCGCGGCCAAGAAGTTCGTGATCGATCCGCATAAGATGGTGGCGTAATCCGTCCCCCGTCCCCGGCGCGGTAGGCTGCCATCGGCGGCGCTCGCGGACCGTTCCGGCTCACAGCCTCGGTCAGTGCGCGCCGCGTTCGCCTGCCAAATCCGCGCCGGTGATGACTTACCGCGCCGTGGTGGCCGAGGTTTACTTGCCGGCCAGCACGTCGCTGGAGGATGCCTCCGCAATCAGCCGGTCCCGATCGGCCGGCAGCAGGAAGCGCTCGGCGACGGCCTTCTCCGCCGCCGCCCTCACCGCTCCCACGTACGCCGCGTGGCTGCCGTACCGTTCTTCCAGCGATGGACGCGGGTCGCCGGCCGCCAGCCGTTCCGCCTTGGTCTTCGCAAAAGGCACATACCCGCCGTTCAGCGTGCAAATCCTGCCCTTGTCGAATCCCGAGGCGGTTATGTTCCAACCCAGATAGGTGCCCAACGGGACTTGCCGCAGCACCGATGGCACTCCGCCCACGTCCGTGCCATCGGCATCCACCTTCGGCACCAGGGTCGGCAGAATCTGCCTCACCACCGGCGGTTGCAGGGTAATCAGCCCGGACTCGTCGTTGTAATTGAAGTCCGGACCGAAATCGTAATCGTACACCGGGTTCACCAGCCCGTCCGGCGCGGGAATCCCGGGGATGTTGGGGAATTTTATAGCGGCCTTCGTCGCCGGAGCCAGTTGGCCTTGCGCTAAACGCGGATAAGCGCTGGGCGGCGGCTCGGTTCCCTTTGTCACCCAATCGATCAAAGCCACCGTCAGCGCGCGCATGGTGTCAGCTTCCGGATTCGGATTCGCGGCCAGCACGCATGCCGCGGGCGGCGCGGGAGCCTCGGCGCTGAAGCCGCCCCGTCCTCCGCCGTGCGTGGTTCCCGGGAAAAAATAGCGCCGCACGTTCGGCGGCAACGGGATGTCCGATCTGGCATCTGTGCCCACCAGGTCCGGCGATTCGCGCAGAAACCAGAACTCCACTCCTCCGAAGGTCTCAAAAATCTTCGGGCACGTATTGCTCAAGCGGCAGCGGTCCAGCATGCCGCCGGTGGTCCGGCGCCGCGCTCTGTCCGGGTAATCGTTCCACCACAGCACGCCCTCGCTGCCCGGCTGATAGACGGCCGCGTAGCCGC